>JAZUCJ010000020.1:0-2680 GCA_045639105.1 Methanosphaera sp. | reverse complement strand
ATTTTAAAAAAGATAATAATAATAAATTATAATAATATTTTTTATACAGGGGATTATATGACAAAGAATGTGGAAAGATTAGAAAAACGTATCGAGGAACTTAAAGAATCATTGGAACAGCATAAAGAAAATCCTGGAAGTGGATTTGATGAAGTTAAATCTGTTGAAATGCTCATAAAATTTGAAATATATTTAAATGATTCAGAAATTGGTATTGATGACGGTATTTACTTATACATGAACGAAGATGGTGCAATAGTAAATGCAGAATATTTTGTTAAAGAAGATGGTGACGTAACTATTATCAGTTTCACCGATGAACAACTGGAAATAATTGTAGAATTGTTTGCTGATGTTTTCAAAGTGAATGTAGAATAAAATGTTCAACTTCCCATTCCACTATTTTTATAAAACTTTTTTTTTATTAGACTATTATTTTTTACAGGTTATTATCATGTCAATTAAATTAGATGAAATTAAAAAACGAGAAAAAGGATTAAAGATAATTAATAATAAGATTAAAACAGAAGGTATTGATTCCATTATTGATTTAACAGGGCTTGCAGGCGGATTTGATGTAACGCCTAAAGATATTTCATTACTTGAAACATACGCAGGACCTGCAGTTTTTGATGAAAAAATTCAAAAATTAGGTATTCAACATATGGGTGGAGAAAAAGTACTGCCACTAAATAGGACTACAAGCGGTATAGCAGCAATGATTATCACGTATGTTAAGGAAGGTGATGAAATTGTTCATTTCTTACCTGAAAAACCGGGTCATCCATCAATACCTAGAACAGCTAATTTAGTTGGTGCAGATTACGTTGAATATTCAAGTATCGATGACTTTAAAATTAGTGATAACACTGCATTAGTGGTCATTACAGGTACGACAATGGATCATGAGGTAATAGCCGAAGAGGATTTTAAATACATCATTCAAAAAGCTAAGGAAAATGATATTCTTGTTTTTGTTGATGATGCATCAGGAGCAAGATTACGCAGAGCAATATATAATCAACCAACAGCAATTGATTTAGGTGCGGATTTGTCTGTAACCAGTACTGACAAATTAATGGATGGTCCACGTGGAGGATTAATGGCAGGCAGCGAAAAACTAATTGATGAAATAAAGTTAACAGTTAACCAGTACGGATTTGAAGCACAAGCCCCTCTAGTTGTGGGAATGATTAAAGCTTTGGAAAAATATTCTCCAGATAGAATCAGGCAGGCATATGTTCAAAAGGATGAACTATACCAGAAATTGGTTGAAAAGGGATTAAATCCATTAACAACACCTACAGGCTTCATGTTTAAGGAAAATGATATAAGGGATGTCGTCAGCCAAAAGGTGGGAGAAATTGATGTTTCTGCAGATATTATTGCAACAATCTATTCAATGTTATTATTGAAAAATTATAATATTGTTACAATACCTGCTGTGGGAATGCCAGGTGCCAGTAAAACTATTCGTATAGATTGGTCTGCAAAGGATTCTGATAAATTGACCATGGACGAAATGGTCTGTGCTATATGTAAGACATTTGATAAGACTGCAGAAGTCTGTCAAAATAATTGTATAGAAGAAGTTTTATATGATTAAGGGGGGTTATTAAAAAATTAATATTGGGGATGATGATTTATTCATCCTCTATAATATCACATTCTCCTGATGTGATCTTTTCTATTTTTCCATCATCTGTTTCGATGATTAATGCGCCGGTATTGGTTATTCCAACAGCATCGGCTTTAACAGCTTTTCCATCCTTATATACTTTTACCCGATTTCCGGTTGTACTGGATAATCTTCTCCATTCTGAAATAATATACTTGAAGTTATCCTTCTTATATTCTTCATAAAGATTTTCAAATACTTTGAAGAAACTTCTCATTATTTCTGCCCTATTGAATGTAATGTTTGTTTCCTTTTGTACTGTGGTAGCTATATTTTCTAATTCATCAGGAATATCGCTTTCATTAATGTTAACATCAACTCCAACACCAACGAGTACTGCCTTTACTTTATCGTAATCGGTTACTGCTTCGGTAAGTATTCCACATATTTTCTTGTTTCCTATCAATATATCATTCGGCCATTTTATTCCAACATCTATCATGAATTCATCATGTAAGGTTTTTGCAATGGCAACACCAGTGACAATGGTTAATTTACTTGCTTCAAGTAGTGTGACGTCTGGTCTTAGAATCATTGTCAAGTAAATACCACCTTCAGGTGATACCCATCCTTCATGTTTTCTAGTTCTGCCGGCTGTTTGATGTTCGGCTATTATAACGGTTCCTTCAGGAGCGTCCTCTTCTGCAAATTTTTTAGCGGTATTGTTTGTAGATTCTACTTCTTCATAGAAATGTATGTTATGACCCATATATTTTGATTTTAATCCACGGCTAACTTCAAAAGGTTCAATTATGTCAGGTGTGTCTTCAAGTTTATAACCTTTATCATTATCGTGTGATATGATATATCCTGCATCACTAAGAATTTCTAAATTCTTTTTTAATTTTTCTTGGGATATTTCTAATTTTTTTAATAATTCAGATTCTGTAGCATATTCTTTTTCAATGTTTTTAAGTATATGTTGTCTAATCATCTTAAACCCTATAAATATTTTGAATAAGTATCTTGTCTTAATTATTTGAGTTAATCAAGATTTAATAT
>JAZUCJ010000019.1:0-6262 GCA_045639105.1 Methanosphaera sp. | reverse complement strand
TTTCCTTCACTTTCAATCCAATCAGGAGCTATTGTTCCCTGCAGCAGATATTTTGCACCGGATTTTTTGGCTTCCCTTTCAAATACTTCTATGAATTTATGTCCGATGACTTCACGTTTTTTCTCGGGATCGGTTATTCCTTCAAGTGCTTCTACAAATTCATCGGCAGCGTCCACAAGTTTGAAGTTTAACTTATCCTTAAATGTCTCTTCAACTTCCCGTGCCTCATTTTTTCTTAAAAGACCATGATCCACGAATATTGCTTCCAACTGTTTTCCAATAGCCTCACTTGCAAGAGCACTAGCAACTGAACTATCCACTCCACCAGATAATGCTATTATAACTTTTTCATCTTTAACTTCATCTTTAATGTTTTGAATTGATTCTTCTATAAATTTTTCTGTATCCATCATCATTTAATCACACAACCTGTCTATTATCCGAATAAATTTATATTATCATCTTATTTGATAAGTGACAATATGTATCATATATCATATTTGTATTTTGGTTAAAATTAATTTTTCGGATATTCTTTACATATTCTATAAAAGTTTTCAAATATCTCTCCACCACGAGGGGTGTGTTGAACTTCTGGATGGAATTGTATTCCATAAATATCTTTATCTTTATGTTTCATAGCTTCGATAGCACATTTGGTGGAACTGGCCAATATTTCAAAGTCTTCGGGTAATGTTATGACTTCATCTTTGTGTGAAGCCCATACTTTTAATGAATCCCCGACGCCTTCAAATATGCCAATTTCCTTTTCAATGTTTAAATCTATTTGTGCATAACTTTCTATTTCGGCGGATTTGGTTTCACCACCAAAAACATTGGCAATTACTTGGTGTCCTAAACATATACCAAGTATTGGCACATCTATTTCTTTAACAATATCTTCACAATTGCCTATTCTGTCAATTGAAGGTCCTCCACCTAAGATGATACCTTCAGGTTTCATAGCTTTAATTTCATCCAAACTTGTTTCATTGGAAACTAGCTTATTTTCTATTCCCAAATAGGTTAATGTTCTAGATATCCTATGATTGTATTGTCCAAAATTATTAATGATAACAATGCTCATATTAAATTCCCGTGTTAATTATAAAATCAGTTAAAATAACAAACATGATTGATAAATTATAAATCTATTATATATTACTATGTTTATATATAATATTATGGAACTGGATAATATTATAATTATTGTTATTAGTTGTGTGATTGCAGCTATTTTAACATCAATATTTTTCAAGTTATTGTTGCCCATAATCGTTTTTGTGATTATTGCATATTTTGTATATGAACTGATAAATAATTGGGTAACTAAAAACAAATACCACTAAGGGTAACTTATGACTATTTTGGGTAATTTAGAAGATGGAATGACTTATGAAGTTTTAGTGTCCACAAAAAATGAAGACGAATCTTTTAATGTCAAGCCATTTGGTTTAAAGGTTAAGGATAATCTCTTTGTTCTTAAGTTATTTCCTAACAAAACTTTTTTTAATATCAGGCGAAGTGGAAAGTTCACAATATACTTTTTGCAGGATGTTTTAATATTTACTGAAGCTTTAACGTCTAATCTGGACTATGAGAACTTTTTGGATGAAGTTGACTGTGAAGTGGACTGTGAAGTTTTAAGCTTGGAGAATAATATTGTTGAGGATGCTTATGGAAAAAATGTAAGTATTACAATAATTGCAAAACCATTAAAAATTATTGAACATAAAAGGTCTTTGCCATTAATAAACAGAGCATCCAATCAGATAATTGAATTGCTTGTGGATTTTTCAAGATATGATTTGATGGATGTAGATGCAAAAAATGATTTTGTTCAAAAATTAATTTATTCTGAAAAGATAATAAGAAAAACGGGTAATAAGAAACATCTGGATTCATTAAACATGTTAAAAAAAGAATTAAGGAAAAGATAAGGGTTTTATTCTTCCTGAACTATCAGGTCAATGAATTTATTTTCATCAACATCAAACAATCCCTTATCGCTAAGTTTAAGTTCGGGAACAACTGTTAAAGCCATAAATGACAATGTTGAGAACGGACTTTCTAATGAACAGCCCATTCTGTTTACCAGTTCATTTAGTTGAGTGGATTTTTTAGCAACTTCATTTACTGGTCTGTCACTCATAAGACCTGCAATAGGTAATGCCAGATCCAATTCTTCCTGATTGCTTATTGCAACAAGTCCTCCCTTGTTTTCAATGATTTTGTTGGTGGCTTCGGCCATGAATTTACTGTTTGTACCAACAACAACAATGTTATGTGAATCATGGGATACGCTTGAAGCGATAGCACCATTTTTAATTCCAAAACCATTTATAAACGCATTTGAAATGGTATTTCCACCATAACGTTCAACAATACTGATTTTAAGCACGTCCTCATATACAGAAGGAATAATAACTCCCTTGTCCACAGTTAATTTTGCAGTACCCTTTTTGGTTAGTATGGTGTTTGGAACAACACGCATAATATTAACTATTGCACTTTTATGGTTCGGATTCTGTGCTTTCACATCAAAATCTTCTGCTTTTTTGAAACCTACATTAAATGTAGTTTCTAAAGGTAAAGGATTTGCCTTGTACAATATTTTCTGTTTTTTAAAGATGGTATTTCCGTTTACAATTACTCTGTTAACTTTAAAGTCTTCCAAGTTATCAATGAAAACCAAATCAGCACTTTTTCCGGGAGTTATGCTACCACAGTTTAAACCATAATGTTCTGCAGGATTAATGGTTACCATTTTAATGGCATCAAAAGGATCCATACCTAAATCCACAGCTTTTCTTAAGCGTAAATTAAGGTGACCTTTTATTAAATCGTCAGATTTTAAATCATCGGTTATGATAAAATCAGCCGGCGTATTAATCATTTCTTCAAGCATGTGGGATTCGGATCCTTCTCTTATCATGATTTTCATGCCCAATCGTTTCTTTTCAAGGGCTTCAGCTTTACTGGAACATTCGTGTTCTGTTGAAATGCCGTATTGGATGTATTTTTGTAATGTTTCACCGCTAAGTAATGGTGCATGTCCATCAATAGGTTTATGGTATGCCTTTGCAATGTTAATTTTTTTAATTAAATCTTCATCTTCGTTAATTACTCCCATATAATCCATTACTTCACTTAAAGCAACAAAATCGTCACGTTTAAGGAGGGATTCTACATGAGAACTGGTAATTGTGGCGCCATTGGTTTCATATTGTGTGGACGGTACACAGGATGGGGCTGCGAAGAAGAATTTCATAGGAGCATATTTGGCATCGTTAATCATGTATTCGATACCTTCCATTCCAATAATGTTTGCTATTTCATGAGGATCACAGACAACTCCAGTAGTCCCATATTTCAATGCTATTTCAGCATATCTTGAAGGTGTTAGCATGGAACTTTCGATGTGTGTGTGAGCATCGATAAAACCCGGAACAATTATGTCCGAGAAGTATTGGTCAACCTCTTTTATTGATTCGATTATTCCTTGTTGAATTTTAATTTCCCCAGGATATATTTCATCAGTAAATACGTTTAAAATATTTCCTCTAATAATCATTTTTATTTCTCCGATTAATAATTATTAGATTAAGAATTTAATTTAGAAGTCTAATTGATGCACATTTTAATAAAACAAATAAAAAAATAAATTGTATGCCCTTAAATATTCAATTGCATCCGTCATAGCATTCTTAACCTAATATAAGCTATTTAGTACATGTATGCTAATTTATTTATTCCCCTCATAAACTAGCATTCATATTTGACAAGCTATGTAGATATTTTGTTTTGTATCGTATAAATAATTTTAAAATTCGTTGATTAAAAATAACAAAATATTCCCTTTTTGGTGTTGATTCTTAATTTAGGGGGTGATTGGTGGTGTTTGATGTTTATATAAAAAAAATGCTATTGTCTTGTAAATAAATCTCTTGTTTAATGTATGGGTGATGTTGTTATGAATTTTTCCCATTATTTTTTTTCTTAACTTACTATTAATATTTAACATACTAAATATAATATTATATTAAGTATTCCCATAATCTTTAAATATTTTAAGATTATGTTAAACTTTTAAAAGTTATAATGGGGGAGTTATTTGGATAAAAAACAAGCAATACTTATACTTATCACGGCACTCATGCTGTTTTATATAGGAACAACCATGTATTACAATACAGGTCTGGGAATAACTGATCTGAACTTGGATGAAAAGGAAGATTCAAACGCTACGCAATACGAATTATCATATATGTTACGATCAGTAAGAAGTTTTGAATTTTTAGATTGTGAATACAGATTATTGTCGGAGGATAATCAGGAAATAGCTACCGGATCCACAATACTGAAAAACATAACTGATGGAACCTTCACAATCAACGAAACCCTTAATAATACGGATGGAAATTCATCAAAAACCCCTAAAGAAATTGAAATAAGAATATATCAGGAAAAATTCGATCCACAACAAAAAAATGCTGATGGAAGCTACACACAAAACGTATTTTTTGAACAGAAAACTCCAATCAATTAATGAAACTATGAACTAATTGGTGCAATACATAAAATAACACTCATTACAATGAAAATGTTATTTTATGCATATTTCCTATTTTTTTTTATTGACTAGCGAGCACTGCTTATGGATTCTTAGCAATGGCTCCGGGATTTAACTATCGTCCTAAACTACTTACGCTTTGCATTCTATGAAAAAATCCGTTGAATCATAATAATACTCGGTTTCAATTTCATTTAAAAAATATTTTTTCTCAAAACGTTTTATAAATCTTTTACGCCAATTGTTCATCACCAAATTATTTTTCACATAACGGGCCAAATCAATATCCTTATATCTGGCATATACGACCTTTTTTTCATCTTCTAAAATTTCTATGTAAAAATGTCCATTATGCTCACGTATGTACTTGTCTCTTTTATGAATATTTCTGGTGCTTCTTATTATGTGCTTGACTTCCTCGTAATTCCATTTTTTATTATCAAGATACCTTTTTATTAGACAAGCCAACTCATAGGTAGGATATGAACCAATTATGATTTTTTGATTCCGTATCTCTTTTTCTAGAATGTACTTGTTCTTCATTTTCCGTCTGTATCTTATATTTTCATATTCATATTCAAATGATGGCAATTCCTCCGATTCATAGTCATGAATAATTGTAGGATCTTCATAGAGCAGTTCATCATTATCGGACTTTACAATTAAATCTCTTTCATAAAGTGCGTCTTCTAGTCTTTCATGCGTACTTCTAACAAAACCTTTGTAAATAACATGATATTTGCAGATTATTTTGTTGTATGAAATGTGTTTGTAAAATTCCTTGTGAGCAATTTCCTCTATCCTTTCTATGTTGATGTCATCTCCGTAAAATGGCAGAATTTTCTTTATTAACCGGGCATATTCATAGTGGGCATATGTTCCGAAGGTTGTTCCCATTTTCTTGTTTAATACGACATATCCATCTTCTGTTTTCTTCAATTCATATTTTGGAAAATGCTGATTTTTCGGATATTTTGTTGTTGCATTTTTATGCCATTTGTTTTTTATAAGAATATTTCTTTGTTCAATAGCTTTTGTTAAGGTATCAAACGTTCCATAGCTTATCTTCTTGGAGTAGATGTTCTTTTTTATGGCATATTTTCCATCTTTTATGAATATGTTTTCATAATTCATGTTATGCCTCCTTAATTAACTTATCCAATACTTTGAAGGTGTCCTTCTTTTTTATTATTTTCATGCTTACATTTTCTAGTTTGTTTAATGCGTTGATTTTTTTGTCTACTTCCGTGCCTTCATTTCTTTTTTCCAAGTCCTCTATTATTATTAAAGTTATTTTTCCCTGTTTTTCCAGTTTTTTAATCATTATGGTGGTGTCTGTTTGTGATATTGTGCTTGTATGGCTCTGTGTTATTTTGGTATTTTTTGTCTGGTATTGTATGTTTTCATCTAGTTTTGTGAGTATTACTTCATATTCGCTTCCAAATCTTTGAAATATTTCAATTATCGAATCGATATCGTTTTTTTCATTTACCTTCAGTACAGTTTTTCCATATTTTTTCATATTTTTTTTCATTCTCTTCTTCCTCCTTCAGATGTTTTTTTCTTTTACAGGTCTTGTTTTAAGTTAATGTGTAAGATATTATTGTGATATAGGTTATTATTTAAAAATAGTTCTTTATAAATGATTTGAAGACTCGGGGACTCTCCGTGTCTCCCTCTCGGGGAGTG
>JAZUCJ010000018.1:0-4962 GCA_045639105.1 Methanosphaera sp. | reverse complement strand
AAATATATCCAGGTTTTAGAATGAAGATTAAAACTAAAATAACATTCAACTATCTTAATAATAAATATGCCGAAATAGCTTATCATTCATTATATCCAGATAATGAAGGTTTTATAGAATCTTATGTTGAAAATGAAAAATTAGTGTGTATTATAGAAAATGAAAACATTTCCACTGTCATTAATACTATTGAAGACTTAATTCAATGCGAAAAAATGATTGAAATGACTTCAGAAATTATTTAAAAAATAGTTATAGGGGTATTATCCCTATTCGGACTTATTCTTCATCTTCTGGTAAAACTTCAGGAATTTCTTCTTCTGTTTCTTCTTCTGGAGTATTATCTTCGAATTCGTCGATGAATTGAACTTTTTCTACTTCTTCAATGTTTTCGTAAGCTTCTCTTGCTACTCTGAATTTTGAAAGAGTTACTTCTTGTGCTGTTCTTTGGTCAAATCCTGCGATTAATCCTAAATTGATTTTTGCAACATCGTCTTCGATATCAATTTTTACTTCATCCAGGTTTAAGTTAGGATTTCCATAGTATACTTCTATTAATCCTTTGATTTTTTCTTCATTGTCATCGATTGTTTCAACAATTTCTAAATCGTATACGATATCTTTTCCTGCTAATTCGTGGTTGAAGTCTACTCTTACTCTTCCGCCATCAACTGTTCTTACAATACCAGGATTTCCTTCCAATGATATAGGCATGCCTACGAATGGTTTGATGTTTTGTTTTTTAAATTCTTTCATTGGAATTAATTGGATTTTAGTTGGATCTCTTTTACCAAAAGCATCTTCACATGGAATTTCTACTGATTTTTTATCTCCAACGTCTAATTTTTGTATTTCTTCGTGTAATTTTGGAATTAATTGGCTTGAACCTACTGCTAAAACCATTGGATGGTAATCCTTATCCGGATTTTTAATACCTGCTTCTTCAGCCACATCTTCATATGTGGTATCAAATACATCCCCTGTTTCTTTAACTTTTCCAGTATAGTTTAATCTTATAAAAGCTTTATCATCTATTGCCATATTTTTCCATTATCTCCTTTTAAATTATTTTTTAAATTATGTTCAAATTTATTAAGAACTTCTTTATTTTTATATCCTAAAATTCTGATTTTTTGTGGATAACTATTAATATATTTATGTACTTCATCCTTAAAAATACCTACTTCCAATACACTTAAAATTCTTTGTTTTCTGTGAGTGCTAAAACCCATCGTAATGTTATCCAATAAATCATCAACATTATCAAAAGGCCTGTTTGACAGGATATTTTCCACAGTTACGGAATCTATTAAATTTAAATTCATTAATTCCTCTTCTGAAAATGAATTTACGTTGTCAAGCAAAGTGGAATAAGCACGCGTATCATGTAATGGTGCATGATTTAATGAAATCTCTTCCTTTAATAAATCGATTGTTTCTTGGGGCAGCATGTCATCCAACTGGTCAACTTGTCCTTTTGAAACCAGTTCCCTAATTTTAGTTCCGCTTACGTTTTCTAAACGTGGAACAAATATAAATTTATTCTTAAAGTCAAAATTAATTTTTGTCAAAGATTTTGCCAATGAAACAATCACATAATCGTCATTGTTTAATTTACCTTCAAGAAGCACCCTTTTATCTTCCATGGAAACTATTTTATATGGTTTTGGTGCAACACCTTTACCTTTATTAATGTACTCCAGTATCTCTTTAAATTTAGGATCATCAGTGATATATCCTCTTGGAATGTAATCCGCATTTAAAGTCTTAAACATTAGGGACAAGCATAAGGAATACTGGCCGGAACCCATTATGCCCATAGGCGGACCTTCAACGGCAATATCTGCCCCCAGCTTAATGGCAAGTTCCGCTCTTTTATGCCGGGTCATAATATATGGCAATCCTCTCCCATTACGTTCAAACAAACCCGGAATAACTGCAACAAACAAAGCTTCAGGATGCAATCGCTTAGCCTCCTGCATACAAAACAGATGCCCATTATGTAAAGGAGAATATTCTGTAAAATCCGCTATTACAGGGGTTTGATTAGTAGTGTTAATAATTTTCAAAGAATTCAGTTTATTGTCTTCACGAAACTGTTTCTTATCCTCTTTAATTATAGACTCAACAAAAGTATCCATTTGCATAAAAAATCAACTTAAAAATTTTTAAAAGATATATAAAAATTTGTTACATATATTATTAATAAGTAAAGATTTCTGCAACCAATGGAAATAGATGAGGGTGATTTAAATGGGTGATTTAATACTAAAAAATTGTAAAACAATTGAAAATGATATAGTAAACCTCATAATCGAAGATGGTAAAATTAAGGACATAACAAAAGAACTGTTAACATCCGATAAAAATACTGATAAAATTATTGACCTTGAAGAAAAAATTATAATACCCGGACTAATAGATCCGCACGTACACCTAAGAGATCCCGGCCTTACCCATAAAGAGGACTGGGAAAGTGGAAGTAAAGCTGCGGCACACGGCGGATATACAACAATCATAGATATGCCAAACACCGTTCCCCAAACAAATACTCCGAAAGCATTTAAAGAAAAAAAAGAAATAGCATCAAAAAAATCATATGTTGATTTTGCACTGCATGCAGGAGTAAAAACAAGGAAAGATGTAGAGGAAATATTAAAAGAAAAACCTGCAGCATATAAAATCTTCATGGACTTACATGAAATTGATGAACTATACCAAATGTTTGAATACGTATCCAAAACAGGTAAACCATTATGTTTACACTGTGAAGATAAAAACTTAGTGGATTATAACATCAAAAAATTAAGCGGCAACCCGGACAATGCTTCCAAGACAATAACATATAGCTATGCCAGGAATGCATTAGCAGAATTAATAGCAGTCAATAGGGCAATAGAATTTGCAAAAAGATTAAACTTACAGATACATTTATGTCACATAAGCACTAGACAAACATTAGAACTAATCCATGAGGCAAGAACAAGCACCAACATAACTATTGAAGCCACACCCCACCATCTGTTCCTGGATAATTCAGTATATGAAACATATGGAATCAAAGCAAAAACAAATCCTCCATTACGTGACAAAAACTATAACATCACATTAGATTTACTTAAAGAATTTGACTCAATAGGAACAGATCATGCACCACACACTTTAGAAGAAAAACAGAAAGATACCTGGACAAGTGCCGCAGGAATACCAGGTTTAGAAGCAACATTACCCCTACTCTTAACAGAAGTCAATAATAACAAACTTACATTGAATGAAGTTGTTAGACTAACAAGCTATAATCCTTCAAAAATCTTCAAAATACCGGACAAAGGATTAATTGAAGTGGGCTACGATGCAGATATTACCGTGCTGGATATGAAAAAAGAAGGCAAAATTGATGTAGATGAATGGTATACTCAGGGAAAATACACACCATTTGAAAACAAAGAATATGTTGGCTGCAATGTCATGACAATAAACAGGGGAAATATAATTTGTAATGAAAATGAAGTAATTAAAAATGAGAACAAATACGTTTTCTAAAAATAACACCCACAACATTTTATATTTTTTTTTAAGAAAAAAGCTATTTTTGAATAATTAATGTGATTGAACTATGTAGAATAGTTTTAAAATTAGATAAAATATTTTATAAAAAAAGTTTTAATAAAAAAAGGAAAATAGCATAAGGGTACTGTTTTCGAAGTAAACATATTCCTCAACTATTTCCAGTAAAAGTATAATAATAGTTTAAATAATGGAAGTATGCAGATCGTACCTCGTCCACGAGTGTGGTACGGGTCGTACCTTGCTATTCCATCTATTAACTATTATTGAATATATTTCAATACTTAAAGTTTACTTGGAAAACTTCACTACTATATATATTCCTTGTTATATATAAATATAACCCTTATTATTCCTTAAAATTTACCCATTTATAAAGCTGGGTTGATTAAGTCACGTTCACCGCTAGGCATGAATTCTCTGATTGCACCTTTTGCGATACATTTTCTTGGGTGAGCCCAATCGAAGAGTAAGTTGTTGTCTGCAAATGCTACTTTGATTAATGGGTTAAGTGCAAATGCGTCTCCTCTTGCTGCGTGAGGTGCTTGAGCAATACCTGCGTATTCAGGTTGGTGACCTACGTTCATTGCATAGTTAGGGTAGTTAGGACCTCTTAGTTCGTGTATAAGACCTTCGTCACTTCTTACGGATAAGGAGTTGGAAGATCCACATTGATCTTGTAAGTCGTAACCGTAGAATCCTAATCTGCTGTGTCCTTCTTTGTGTAATAATTGACTTAAGTACCATCCGTTTACACCTGCGTTTGAGTTAGCAGTTGCGAATGCTACTGAACAACCTGCACCAGCTGCAGCTACACAAGCTCTTTGTGATCCACCGAAGTGGTCTTCTAATGCTGCTGGGGTTTCGTATTGTTCTAATGCGTATAAAGTTACTTCACTTGCAATGTCTCTTACTACATCGGTTGAAGCTTCAGCTTGACATAATCCACCGAATTTTTGTTCTACGTAATCTTTACCATAGTAAATGAAGTCATCTAAGATTTCGTCTGTGTATGCTGCTGTAGCATATTGTGTAAATCCTACACCACCAGACATGTATGAACCTAACCATACTTGGTCGTATAATGGTGATGCTCCACCGATTACTTCTAAGGTAACTTCTGCTGGGTCGTCAGATACTCTGCTGGTTTGTACCATATCAGAGAATGCACCGAAGGTTACTCCTCCAGGTTCGTTTGGACCTCTTGCTCTTCTTGCTGGCATTGCGCTAGCCATGGAAATTACGTCTGCGTGTTTTGCTGCGTATGAGAAATCTGCAATTGCTGCTTCTCCTGCACATAATTTGTATGCGGAAATGAAACTCATACCGATTTGCATAGCAGACCATCTTGAGGTGGTACCACCGTCACAAGCACGTACTACTAAAGTAGGTACT
>JAZUCJ010000017.1:0-4054 GCA_045639105.1 Methanosphaera sp. | reverse complement strand
TTTAAAATATTAGATATAAAGAAATTATATATATCATTTTAAACTATATATTAATATCAATTGAAAGGGAGGTAAAACTGATAAAATGAATAGAAAACATGTTTTCATGTTTTTATTATTATCTTTAATATTAATTTCATTAAGCAGTATAAGTGCAGAAGACATTTCTGTCAATTCAGATATAACTGTTGAAGATACATACGAAAATAATATAGACAATAGTGATTCATTAGATAATATTGATACACAATGTGTTAGTAAAGATAAAATTGATTCCGTTAAAGATGTCCCTTCACAAACTCATTACATCAGGAATACAGATGATTGGAATTATTTCTCAATCATATCCCAGGAATTAACTGGAACACATACCGTTGAATTAAATCAAAGGGAATTTACTGTTGAAAATGAGCTAAGAATATTCAATGATGATTTAGAATTAATTTTTAACGGTAATGGAAACCAGTTAACATTACATGATTATTTAGAATTCAATGTTAAAAATGTGACATTTAATAATTTAATCATTGACTTTGATAACAATCTAGAAACTAGGGATATTATTTATAATTATGGAAACATGACATTAAATAATGTCACCTTTAAGAATACTGAAGAATATAATTATATGGTAAATGTTTTCAAAGAAAAAGGATATTATGAATTTGATGATTGGGATGGTGTAGAGAAAACATTTAGCTATTCAACAAGACATGGAAATATAAATAATAATGGTGAATTATTTGTGAATGATTGTCTTTTTAAAAATAATTCAGGACATATGGGTACATCAATTTATAATGATGGAAGAATTTATGTTGAAAACACTGTATTTGAAGATTCAATAGGTGAATTTGGAATTGTTTATTCAAATAATGAAGCAGTGATTAAAAATTGTGAGTTTAAAAACAATAGGGTTTTCCAACAATTAATATTAGTTGGAGAAGATTCCGAGTTAATTAATAACACTTTCACAGGCAATATTATTGCTGGTGGAGCAATTATAGA
The DNA here is from genome assembly GCA_045639105.1 of Methanosphaera sp. GTDB lineage: Archaea > Methanobacteriota > Methanobacteria > Methanobacteriales > Methanobacteriaceae > Methanosphaera. The sequence goes on along the minus strand of JAZUCJ010000017.1, from coordinate 3,046 downwards.
TAATCGTGCTTCAATTAACATAAAAGACTGTGAATTATCATCCAATAAGGCAAAATATGAGTTGATTGATAACTGGGTTTATATGGATGCTTCAAATCTAAAATTATATGATAATACTTGTGAAACATTAATAAACTCTTTTGGAAACTTAACTTTAAAAAATAGTTTTATAAAAGATAACACATGTTCGGATTCAATTATATGCAGAAACACACTATATGTTGATATTGAAACTAATGAAGTGGATAAAGCCGGTAATGTAACTTTAATAAATAATAAAATATTCAGAGGAAATGTTGGAAGAGCTGATTTCTTTAATAATCCGGATACTGGAAAACTTTCATTATATAATAATACAATATATGATAATCCTGACTATGCTGGAGACTGTATATTTGATGGAAATACATTCGTTGCAGATAAAAATCTTTATGATGATGAAGGTAATTATCATGGTCAAAAAAGAGAAATGGAAATCGGACACTATATAAATTATGAGATTGTAAACCGAGAATATCAGAGTGCTATTCTTTCATTAGACCCTATAAGTTTAAAAATTGGAGAAAACTGTACAATTATAGGTTTCTTGAAAGATATAAACAATAACGGAATTACAAATCAAAAAGTATCATTATACATTTATGATCCTGATAATAATGTAACAGTCTATGATAAAGTTACTGGTCAATATGGAAAGTTTAATTGCAGTTACACTCCGGCAATACCAGGAAATTATACTGTACATGCATCTTATGACTCAGATGATTACTATGATAGTGCCGAAACAGAAATAGTAATCAGTGTAGATGAAAAACAGGATAAATATACAGTAAATACCAGTATTACATTAGATCCAATACTAGAAAAATATCAGCTTGGTGAAGAAATTATTATTTCAGGTACTTTAACTGACATAAATAATAATCCATTAGTACATAAAAAAGTATATATTATTACCGATGGTGGAAAGTTAGAATATAGAAATAATTATCTTCATGAACTTATAACAGATGAAAATGGATGTTTTAATTTAACAATAATTCCGGAAGATCTCGGAGAAATAAACATTGAAGCTTATTATAATAGTTACAATGAAATATACAATTCTTCAAGTATAAAAGTAAGTTCATATATCTATAATTCTTCACTTATAGATACTACTCTTACAATGAATCCTATTAAAAAGGAATTGGTTTTAACACAAAAGATTATAATTAGCGGAAATCTTACCGATATGTATAACAATCCATTATCCAACAAAAATATAGAAATACAATTGGATGGTGGAGAATCCGATTTTGGAATATATTCATACACGTATAATACAACAACGGATGAAAATGGAGTATATTACTATCCATATACACTAAGAAATGAAGGTGCTATGACTATTACGGTATTCTTTAGAAATGATACCACATATAGCTTTTCATATAATATAAGCAGTTCATACGTATACTATTATGTAGCTATGGCCTCATTAGATTCCATGAATTCAACAATAAATCTTGGAGATAGTGTAACAATCTCGGGTAATTTAACATATTGGATTAATGATGATCCAATTCCTAATGAAACTTTAAGACTGAATTTAACATATGATAATAGTGAAAAATCTATAATTGAATATGTTAACACGGATGAAGATGGAATATTTGTATATAATTATACACCAGATAGATCTGGAAAATTAAACATTAAAGTATTGGGTGCGGATACTTATATAGTTCCGGTTAATGATGCCAACATCACTATCTTAGATAACGGTTCTGAGCCTATTAATAACTCTTCTGAAACAACTGATAACAAAACTGATGATAATTCTACCAATAATAATCAAACAAGTGATGATGAACAAAACATTGACAACACAAATAATTCAACAGAAGATACGCGAAAAGACATCAATCCAAAAACTCATGGTAAAATTGTTAAAACAGTGAAAACTCATAAAAAACCTGTTATTAGAATTCCACAGAAGAAATTATCCGATAAAATAATATTAAAAATAGATAGAAATGTTACTTTATCATGGCTTAATGATATATTTAAGGATGACTTTAAAAACAAGACTTTATTAATATATATTGATGATATACTTGTCTTTAATGGTACAGTTTCCGACAATCCTTCAGAAGTACTTTTCAAAGTTATTGAAAAATATGAAGGAGAACACTTATTAAAAGTTGTTGTAGGCAATGATACCTATCAAAAAGAAGTAACTATCATTTAACCCCCTTTTTATATCTTTTTTTGTACTCAGAATAGATTACTTTTATAATAAAATTATTAGAGGAAAAGTTAGTGATTTAATAACGTGATAATAGTAAACGTGAAAAAAATAATAAAAAAAGAGTATTTAATTAGGATTATTCGTCTTCTTCATCATCCTTTGATGATATGATACGTCCTGTTTCCTTCCATTCTTTCTGAATTTCTTTTTGCGTATCCTTATCTACTTCAATAACTAATCCGGTGTAAGAACAGTCATTACAGGACCATTGTGACCAATTCTGTGGAATTATCCACTCTATATTTTCACTTCCACACTGTGGACATACTTTAAATTTCATAATAAATATTGTGTAAAAAGTTATTAATTTACTTTTGCATATTATCTTCCAAATATTCTATAATCATGGAATTGTTGTGTTCATAGGCGTATGCTTCCTGTTGTAGTATTGTGTTGTGTTGTTTAAACCATCTTTTGAATATGATATCCGGCAATTCTCTTTTGCTTTCCAGAACACTCTTTTGTGAAACAAAGAGGGTCACTAACAGTTCATCAAAACTACGCGATTTATAGTAAGATTTAACTTTAATAATGTATAAACTACCATATCCGCCCTTATTCAGCTCGTCTACTAATATATCCAATATACTGTCTATGTCAAGCCTTATTAGACTGGTATCCACGTATTTATAGAGGGGTATATGAAAAACGTATTTATTATCTAATTCCAACATTGCTGTTTTTCTCCTGACGATAATTATTATACTTCTTGATTATATGATTATTTTTTTTTTATTCATTTTAGTCTTATAT
>JAZUCJ010000016.1:0-9916 GCA_045639105.1 Methanosphaera sp. | reverse complement strand
GCGTGGTTTATAATAAGTATTCCTGCGTGCTTACTGTCGGTTTTTATCAACAAAAAGCTTGAAAAATAAAATATCCTAAATATTATAACACATTTCTGATATTTTGTATCTCTTTTTTTGAATTTTTATTTGGGTTGTTGCTTCGTTTTTTGGATTTTTTTTTAATTTAAACCTTATTTAGTTTTACCTAAATAACTGTGAGGTCTTTTTTTTCTATTTTACTTTAATAATAAATCAACATATTTAAATATTAAAGGAAATAGATAATTAATCATACTTTGTTATAATAATGAAAATTCATTTGATAACGAAATATATTTTTTTAATAAAAAGTTTTTTATGATATGGAGGAAAATAAAACATGCACATAATGGAAGGTTACTTACCACCAATGTGGTGTGCCATATGGTTTGTCATTTCCGCTATCGTAGTTATTTACGGTATCATGCAAATTAAAAAAGCAACAGAAGAAAATGACGACGCATTACCATTACTTGCACTTTCTGGAGCATTTATGTTTATCTTATCATCATTAAAAATGCCATCCGTAAGTGGAAGTTGTTCACATCCATGTGGTAATGGTTTAGGTACAGTATTCTTTGGTCCGGCAGTAACCGCAGTATTATCTGTAATAGTATTATTATTCCAAGCTATTTTATTAGCACACGGTGGATTAACAACACTCGGAGCAAACATTTTCTCAATGGGTATTGTAGGTCCTGTATGTGGTTACATAGTTTGGATCGCACTTAGAAAAGCAAACATCTCTGCAGCAATTTCAATGTTCTTCACAGCATTTGTTGCAGACTTAATGACCTACGTAGCTACTTCAGTAGAATTAGCATTAGCATTCCCAGGTGCAAACATGGGAGCAACTTTTGCTGCATTCTTAGGTATTTTTGCAGTTACTCAAATACCTTTAGCTATCGCAGAAGGTTTATTAACAATGGTTATCTACAATTACATTGAAAGCGCAAGACCAGACATTCTTGTAAGATTAGGTGTAATTAGTGAACAAGAAGCAGGAGCTAATTAAAATGGATTGGAAAAATATTGGTATATTAGTAATAGTAGCAATCTTAATTGTCGCTCCGTTAATCATGTTCAACGGTCACGGCGAAGATGATGGTTACTTTGGTGGATCAGATGACCAAGGTGGACAATATATTGAGGAAAACAACCCTGACTATGAAATATGGGCTGAACCTTTCTGGGAACCACCTAGTGGAGAAATTGAAAGTCTTTTATTCTGTCTACAAGCTGCAATAGGTTCAATCATTATTGGATTTATATTCGGTTACTGGTACGGCGGAAGCAAAGCAAAAAATCAATAAATAATTATGTTAACTTATTAGCATAATTATTTTTTTTTTATTTTTTGAGTGGTGAATATGTCGATTTTTGAAGATACGTTAGATCATCATACTATGCATAATGAACTAACAGATACTAACATTTATTCTAAAGTAATTTTTGCAATAGCAGCAATTCTATTAAATTTAGTTTCAGGATCACCTATAATTCCATTCCTGGTATTTGTATTGTGTTCAGTTTTAATAATTTTCGTAGCTAAAATTCCAGCTAAATTTTATGCTACATTCATGGCAATACCAGTCGGATTTGCGGTCTTATCTGGTGTATTCTTAGCATTTTTAGGAACTGGACCTCATATTTGGGATTTAGGATTGTTTGGAATAGGATTAACTCAAGGCGGAATTAATCAAGCTATACTTGTATTTTTCAGAGTATTAGGTGGTGTAGCAGCATTAGGTTTCTTAATTTTAACTACACCTATGAACCGTATATTTGCAATATTCCATGATTTACATGTACCATCTATAATAACAGATTTAGCTATATTAATGTATAGATACATTTTTTTATTCTTAGATGTAACAAGTACAATGTACAATTCACAAAAAACTAGATTAGGTTATCATAATTATATGAGTTGGATGAACTGTCTTGCATCTCTTGCAGGTATGGTATTTATAAGAACATGGGAACAAGGTGAAATATCATACAAAGCTTTAGCTTCAAGAGGTTATAACGGACAATTAAACATGATTCGTGATGGAGATTCTGTAAGAGACATACCTATACTACACTGGGTATTAATCATACTATTTGTCATCATAGTAATTGTGGGAATAATACATTTTGGAAATAGAAACTTATTCGCATTATAAATTATTGGGAGATAACATATGGCAATTTTAGAAGTAAAGGATTTATATTATAATTATCCTGATGGAACTGAAGCAATTAAAGGTATTAATTTTAAAGTAGAAGAAGGGCAAATGATTTCTATTTTAGGACCTAATGGTGCCGGTAAAAGTACATTTTTCTTGCATTTTAATGGAATTATAGAACCAACAAGTGGAGAAATAATCATTGATGGTGAAACATTAAAATATGATAAAAAAAGTTTACTTAAAGCTAGAGCTAAAGTGGGAATAGTATTCCAAAATCCGGATGATCAATTATTTGCTCCAACAGTATATGAGGATGTAGCATTTGGTCCAATGAATATGGGACTTAGTGAAGAAGAAGTAAAACAAAGAGTTGAAGAATCACTAAGAGTAGTAGGAATGTCTGAGTACGCTCAAAAAGCACCTCATCACCTAAGTGGTGGACAAAAAAAGAGAGTTGCAATTGCAGGTATTTTGGCCATGAGACCAAAAGTAATGGTTTTAGACGAACCTACTAGTGGATTAGACCCTAATGGTGCTTCCGATATAATGAAATTATTATATGATTTAAACGAAGAAGGAATGACAATTATCGTATCAACTCACGACGTTGATTTAGTACCTATGTACTCAGATAATATTAATGTTTTAAGAAGAGGAAAAATATTAAAACAAGGTAATTGTCGTGAAGTATTCAGTGATAAAGAAGTTATTGATCAAGCAGATTTAAGATTACCTTGGGTAGGTCAAATTTTCGAAATGCTTGAAGAAAAAGATGACATAACCTTCAGTGATAAAACTTTCCCTCTAACAGTAGCAGACGCCCGTAAAGCATTGTTAGAAAAATTATGATTTAATTCATAATTCTTTTTTTTAATATTGATGATTATTTCATCAATTTTAATCACCACTTTTAATAGTTTTCTAGAAATAGGTATTACTATTTAACTATTGTTATATTACTTTTTTTTCTAAAATATTAATTACTTGATTAAATAAAGTATATTACATATAAATAAAGTAAAAAAACACTAATTTTTATTAATCATTTAAACTTATTAATCATAAAATATGAAGGAGGAATAAAACATGCCTACGGGAATCGATGTTGATTATTTTCAAAACATAATAAAAAAATTAGAATCCAAGGTAGAATATGCAGATATTCGAGTAAAAAACTCTGTCGGCAATGCAGTAGTTCTAAAGGATGGAAAAATAGATAACGTTGACACGGGAATAAACTATGCAATAGGTATCAGAGTATTACAAAATGGAGCATGGGGTTCAGCATTTACCAGTGAAATAGATAAGGTAGAACAAGTGGCAGAAAATGCAACCATGATTGCAAATCAACTAAAAAGTGATGTAAAACTAACACCTACAAATCCTGAAGAAGACATAGTTGAATCCAAAGCTAAAATTAAAATAGAAGACATCTCTTTAGAAGATAAAATAGAAACAATGAAAGAATTACATAAAATTGCACAATTGGATCAAATACAAAGCACTAACATTTCATTATCCGAATCACAATCATCAGATTTAATAATCAGTTCTGAAGGAACAAACATTTTAAGTGACAACAATAGGACAGTACTGTCAATGAATGCCGTGGCCTCAAACGGTGAAGTAATGCAAATAGGCCATAAAAGTTTGGGCGGAGTAAATGGGTTTGAAGTAGTAGAAGACGCAGATTTGGAAGAGTTTGCTACAGGAATATCCAATAAGGCAATAAGTTTGCTGGATGCTAAAACACCACCTTCCGGGGATTTCCCGGTAATTCTTGACCCTGAACTGGCAGGAGTATTTATTCATGAAGCATTAGGTCATGCATCAGAAGCTGACATCATATTACAGAACGATTCTATTTTAAAAGGCAAGCTTGGTCAAAAGATAGGTTCTGACTTAATCACGGTAATTGATGATGCATCAATAGAAACTGGTTTTGGATATTATCCTTACGATGTTGAGGGTACCCGGGCCGAAAAAACAACTCTGGTAAAAGACGGTGTTTTCACATCAGTACTTAGCTCACGTGAAACAGCAAGTAAGGTAGGTGATGCTGATTCAAGCGGTAATGCAAGATCATCAGTAAGCAATAAACCATTAGTAAGAATGAGTAACACATACATCAAACCTGGAGATTCATCATTTGATGAATTAATTGAAGATATACCTAATGGAATTTATCTAAAAGGCTCACGTGGAGGACAAGTTGACACAGGAAAAGGAATATTCCAATTTAATGCAGTAGAAGCTTATTATATAGATAAAGGCGAAATTGGAACACATTTACGTGATGTATCATTATCAGGAACAACTCTTGATATACTAAACAACGTTACCGGAGTGGGTTCTGACTTTAATTTAAGCGTAGGTTTCTGTGGAAAAGATGGTCAAACCGTACCTGTAGGTGATGGTGGACCTCATATCAGGGTAAGTAGGGCAACCGTAGGTGGAGTTCAATAAATGTTGGAAAATAATTTGACACCTGATGAAGGAAATTTACTAATTACAATAGCAAGAGAAAATATTCTGGCTTATTTAAAAGGTGAAGAATACGTTCTGAATCATGAATTGCCTGAAATATTTCATGAAAAACTGGGAGTTTTTGTAACTTTATCAATAGATTCATATTTAAGAGGTTGTATAGGATACCCTGAACCATACATGGAATTAATTGAAGGAGTTCTTGACGTGTCTGTTGCAGCAGCAGTAGATGATCCCAGATTCAGTCCTTTATCATTGGAAGAGTTTGAAAATGTTGACATAGAAGTCAGTGTATTAACTAAGCCAAAACTGGTGGAAGTTGATTCATACGAAGATTACTTGGATGTTTTAAAAGTAGGTCGTGACGGTTTAATAATTGAAAATATGTATCATAGGGGATTGTTATTACCACAGGTACCCGTCGAACAAAACTGGGATATTAAAACATTCTTGGAGAATTTATGTTACAAGGCAGGATTACATGAAGATGCTTGGAAGGATGATTACACAAAAATATATAGTTTTCAAGCACAGATATTTGAAGAAAAATAGGGGGAGGTTGACAGATGAAATTACCAAATATACCAACACCCGATGAAATAATAGATAAAGCATTTAATCGGGCAAGTAAAGCTGCTTCAAAGGTAAGAAGTTCAAAATTACATCCACGTGTAAAAGGAATGAGAATCGAGGAAGTAAGAGTACAGACTGCTTGTGAAGTAATTAACAGTACTTTCAACAGGATTGTAACAGAAACACCAATTATTGAGGAATTGCCGGAGTTTTATCAGGACTATATAGATATTGTTGTTGGTGTGGACCAGTATAAGCACTCTCTGGGAGCTGTTTTTTGGGCATTAGGGGTTTTAAAACAAATTGAATCACAATACACAACCAAAATCAGAAAATCAGATTCTTTAAGTGCAATAGATATAAGAAAAGAGGCATATGGTAGGATAGTTTCTGTTGTAAAACGTATAAGTGACGAATTGGACTTTTTAGACTTTGCAAAAAGAGAACTAAAACACATGCCTAACATCAATTTCAACGCAGTGCGAGTAGTAATAGCAGGATTTCCAAATGTGGGCAAATCCACTTTACTAAACAACATTACCGATGCAAGTCCAAAAGTAGCAAATTATCCATTCACTACTCAGGGATTACAGATAGGAAATTATGAAATGTTGTACAGACAGTATCAGATAATTGACACGCCGGGTTTATTGGATCGTTCAATAAATGATATGAATGAAATAGAATTAAATGCTATAGCAGCTCTGGAACACTTGGCTAATATAATTATTTACATTTTTGACCCTTCAGAAACTTCAGGATTCCATATGGAAAATCAGTATTTATTATATTCGGAAATTAAAAAAGTATTTGAAACTCCAATGATATGTTTATTTAATAAGACTGATTTATTAACAGATAGAAGTGTCATTGAAGAATATTCTGAAAAAATAGAAGATCCAATCTTTGAAACAAGCATCAATGATTTAAGTAAAATTGAGGAAATAAAGAATTTAATCCAGGAAATGGGTAAAGAATTTGCTCAAGAAGATCAGTTTACAGAGTACAATTTAAGAAGAAGACATAGAAAAGAATAATCTTATAATTTTTATCATCCCCACCTATTTTTAATTAAATTTTTTCTCGAAATCTTTATATAATGAATTGATAAATCATTAATTATATAATTTTAAATTATATTTTTATCAAGTATGTAATTAAGGAATGATATTCATGGAAAACGTATATATAGATTCAAAAAAAGACGAAGAAGAAAAAATTGAAGAAACAGAAGAACTCGAAGAAACTACCGCAACAAGTGAAGAAACAGCAGAAGAAACAGTAGAAGAAACAGTAAATGAATCAGAAGAAGCAACTGAAGAAGAAGCAACTGAAGAAGAAGCAACTGAAGAAGAAGCAACTGAAGAAGAAGCAGAAAATGAAGAATTTGATTACAAAGTATATGGAAAAGAAACAGTGGAAGAAACCAAAAATATTGCAGAAAAAATGCTCAACGATGTTGTATCCACATTAAAAGCTAGACAATCAGAATGGAATAAAACATTAGAAGAATACAAAGCAAATAAACCTGCAGTAGATTTACTTGAATATGAAGATAATTTAGTAATTAAATTGGATGCACCACGCGTATCTAAAGAAGATATTTCAATAAAAATGTCTACCGAAACTATAGAAATAGAAATAGATTTCCCTGATTGTATTTCTGAAGAGGAAGAAGTTAAAGTTTTAAGAAAAGAAAGATGTTCCGGAAAAACTAAAAACATCATACCATTACCAGTAGAAGTTGACCTCAAGGAAGTTCAAGCTTCATTTGAAAACAATGAATTAACAATTACCCTTCCAAAAATCAGAGGTAAAAAAGTAGATGTAGAAATAGTATAACTACGAAGTTTATTTTTTTTAGAAAATAACCTACTTTTTTTAATCATTTTTTTTTAATTATTCGTTAGGTGGTAGTATGAAACCCTATGTCATATTAATAGGATCTGCTTCGGGTATAGGAAAATCCACAATCGCATCTGAAATATCCAACAAGCTACATATCAAATACCTGATTGAAACAGATTTTATAAGAGAAATAGTCCGAGGAGTAATTGGTCCAGATTATGCACCGGCATTACATAAATCTTCATATGATGCTTACACTACATTAAGGGATTCACATAATTATGAAAGTGAAGAAAAACTTATAGAGGCTGGTTTTGAAGAACATGCATCATTTGTTATTCCAGCTATTGAAAAAGTTATAAAACGTTCAATAAAAGATAAAGAATCCATTGTAATTGAAGGAGTTCATTTAGTTCCAGGATTATTGGATACAAAACAATTTGAAAACGAAGCAAACGTTCATTTTTTTATTCTGACGGCAGATAAGGAAGATCATCAAGAAAGATTCATTTCAAGAGCTATTGCCATAAAACGTGGAGGAGCACAATTAGATTACTTCAGAGAAAACAGAATAATTAATGATTATTTAATATTTAAAGCCAAGACCATGTCGGTTCCAGTAATAAATAATAAAAGCATGGAAAAAACATTGAAAAAAATATTACAAAGTATCCATGACGTTTCCGAAGTACTCTATTTTAAGCATTCTGTTGATTTAATAGACTTGGAAAGAGAAATTATCACAAAACACGGCGGTAAAATTAACAATATTGCATATTACATTCCGGAATTTAAGGAACCCCTGGTTCGAACAATCGATGACTATGATGAAGACTCGGTTAATGATAAAGAAAATGATCCAAAGAAAAAAGAGTCTTTAAAGAAATTATATGAATTATCAAACAATATTCACAGTCATCAAATATCGGCACCAGACCAGGATAGTTTAAATAAAATTATACGTGAATTAAACGAAAATAATTTAATCATAGATAAGAATTTAATTACAAATTAACAAATAGTTTAACAAAGAACTAAAAATTGATTTATATGACTAAAGATAATATTGTTTATAATAATGAAATTATGTATTCTGATTGTCCAGTTTGTGGTGGAGTTAAAACTTTGGAAATAACTAACAGAACAGATAACATCCCCTATTTCGGGGACATATTAGAAACTGCAGTCACATGTAACAACTGCGGATATCAATCGTCAGATAGCATATCTTTAGAACATAATGAACCTGTCCGATTTAAGTTAAAAATTGATAGTTCAAAGCTTAGTTCTAGGGTGGCAAAATCACAAACAGCAACCATCTCAATTCCTGATTTGGGATTGAAAGTGGAACCAGGACCAAAATCACAGGGCTATGTTTCGAATGTTGAAGGTATTTTAAACAGATTTGAAAGCGCAGTTTTACGAGCTTTAAAGCTTGAAGGTGAAGAAATAGATCCTGATGTACAAGAAAATGCTTTGAATATTATAGATAATTTAACAAGAATTAAAATGGGTGAAATGTCTGCATTATTAATATTGGAAGATCCTTTTGGAAATAGTGTCATTGATGACGATGATGCAGATCAAGAGTTATTAAGTCAAGAAGAAGCAGAAAAGTTACAAACGGGTTTTGCTACGTTTGATCAAAATGAGGTAGAATAATGTCAATATTAGATGTTATGGAAAAAAGATACAGTGTTCGAGGTTATCTTGATAAGGAAGTTGAAGAAGAAAAACTAAACAAAGTATTAAGGGCCGCACAAATTGCACCTACAGGAACTAATGCTCAGGCATTCAAAATATATGTTATAGAAACTAAAAAACACATAGACGAATTAAAGCAGGTGGGCAAATGGGATTGGTTTACCCAGGCACCTTATATTATAGCAGTAGTATCAAAAGCATCCGATGCATGGACCAGGTATGATGGCAAAAACTTGGGCGATATTGATGCAACTATTGTTATGGACCATATCATTCTTGAAGCTACGGAATTAGGTTTAGGAACATGTTATATTGCAGCCTTTAATAAAGAAGCAGTAATAGAAATGCTGAACTTATCCGAAGAATATGAACCAGTACTGCTTACTCCATTGGGCTATCCTAATGCCGAGCCTAGAGGTACTGATAGAAAAAGCATTGAAGAATTAGTAGAATTCATATAATCCCCCATTTTTTAACTTTTTTTGTATGAAATACATTATAAGAAAATTATATTAAATTGTAGCAGTCGCATAAATGTCAGTGAAAAAAAGAGTATTGGTGGTGAGATGTATATATTATGAAGATTTAGAATAAATCATCTTCTTCTTCGTCTTGGTTAGGTTTATCATTAATTTTTAATGTTGCTTTAACATCCATACTTAATGCATCACAGTCTGCTTTAATTGCATCTAAATGTTTTAATATTCTGATTTTTTCTTCATTGATTCTTTCAATGTTTGTGTATGGATATGTTGATTCCTTAAGCATTTCATATTCTACGGTTGAATATGGGTATTCGTTTAATTGTTTACAAACATTTGCTAAAACGTCGCCTAAGAATTTGTTCATTTCAACTTTTACTCTTTCCCTGATCATTTTGTCGTCATCTAAATGTTGTTTCATTAAACGTACAACTTCTGCTTTAGCAAAAGGTAATTTTTCATCGTCTTCATCCAAGTATTCTTCGATTTCGTCAACGTTACCTTCTGTTTCTATTGTATCTAAGTCGGTTTCTTCAATTTCATTAATTTCTTCAAATTCTGCCATAAAAATCACGTTTTTTTATAATTCTTTCAAAATTATTATTTAAATTATCAATAATTGTAATA
>JAZUCJ010000015.1:0-11042 GCA_045639105.1 Methanosphaera sp. | reverse complement strand
GGAGCATATGAAAAAGAGATATATTGGATTATTACTATTTATCATGATATTCGTCTTTTCAACAGGTATCGTCACAGCAGCAGACGATGATAACATCATATCGGAAAATGCCGTAATTTATGAAGATGCCTCACAATACGACAATACAGATGATATTAGTGCAGATAGTACATATTCTGATGACAATTCAAATAAAAACAATGAAAAGATAATTGAAAAAAACATTTCAACCAAGAAAAAAGAAGTAGCTAAGTCTGATGTTTATGTTAGTTCTTCGGGAAGTGGGGATGGCAGTAGAACAAATACGGCTTCATTTAATGATGCAATGAACATGGTTTCGGATAATGCTACAATTCATTTAACCTCTGATGATGGAAACGTATATTATTTAAGCGATATTGAAATGACCCCCGATTCATTTGTGAATAATGTAAGCAATTTAAATATCATAGGGGATACTGGCAGTAACATTACCATTGACTCCATGGGAGGCGAATTATTTTACATTTATAATATGAATATCCTCTTTAAAAATATTAACTTTGTCAATGGAGGTAACTACATATATTATTCTTCAAATATTATTGTAAACTCCAATATAACATTTGAAAATTGCAGTATCTCAAATTATAATGGAAATATCAAAGATTGTAATTATATTCGTCCAGAATCATCAAACATATCCATAATAAATTGTAACATTCACGATAACAATTTATCTAACACCACATCATTAATAGGTAACACGGTTTACCGTATAATGGGTTATGTAATGAACAATAAATATATTCAGTACAATACGGAACGCAGCAACATCACCATAATTAATTCCATATTCAAAAATAACCACTTGGACGCATCATCAAACATATTGTTCATAGATAGTTTATACAATATAACCTTAATTAACAACACCTTCCAAGAAAACACTGGAGAAAATGGACTTATACAATCATTCATGGGTCAAAACGAATTATACGAAAACAACACATTCATCAATAACAACGGAACCTGTCTGTACTTAACAAACTCAAAAAGCGATATTAAATCAAACAAGTTCATAAACAACCATGCAAAGAAAGCATCTTGCTTAATGCTAACAGAAACAAAATCAAACATTACAGGTAACCAGTTTAAAAACAATGGTGTGGAAACATATGGTGGAAGTATCATAAATATAGAAGCTTCACAGAACAACATTACAAATTGTGTATTTGAAAATAATACGGCAAGTATTGGTGGAGCCATTTACAACCTATACAACAACATATCTATAAATAACTGCAGCTTCATCAATAACCGTGCGGATGAGGGTGGAGCACTATACTTTACTCGTAAAACAGATGTCAACAACGTATCCAATAACAATAACACAATAACCAACACATTGTTCAAAAACAACATTGCAGAAAGAGGAAGCATAGTATACATTAAAAATACGCAACTAAACATGTCAAACAATGCATTAATAGACAATACATTAAAAAGAAACTTAGTTTACACTTGTGACAATGCAAGTTATAGCATAGATAATAATTGGTGGTCAACAAACACTCCTAACTTCAACATATTAGCAAACGGAATTGTCCCAGATACTTGGAGGATAATGACATTTACAAATACATCAACTAAAGTAAACAACACAATTAACTTAAAAGTAGGATTAAACACGTTAAACACGGGAGAAAGCACCACAGACAAAATACCATACAGATTACTATACCTTAATTCAACAAGCGGCACATTCAGCAAAAACAACATCCAAATAAACAGTCAAACAACCCTAACTTACACGGGACCAGACAATAAACCGGTTGCAACAATAGACAACCAACAAATTAAACTAAACGACAAAAAAGAAGCATTCATAAACGTAAACGATATAAAAACAAACAATGAAACAGTCAACATACAAGTAACCACAAGTAATGATTTAACAAAAGACATAACCATAAAAGTAAATAATAAGGTAATAAAAACCTGTAAAAGCAATGGAAGCCTAAACATAGAATACACGCTTGAAAACACAAATGCCGGAAATTATAACATTACAGTCAACTATCCCGGAGACAACAAATATTCTTCAACTACTGCTACGGCAACACTGGAAGTATACAATGTTAAAAACACTAAAAACAACAATGTTGTAACACCACTAACCGACTATAACTCATCAATCACAACAAACCTGCCAACAAAATACGATCCAAGAACATTAAATCTCACAACACCACTAAAAAATCAGGGAAATAGTGGAAGTTGCTGGGTTTTCGCATCAATAGGAACACTAGAACAAAACATAAAAAAACTAAACGGCATCACCAATGATTTCTCTGAAAACAATGCTAAAAACATCATTTCCAAATTCTCAGAAATAGGATTTAATAACCAACTACCAAACAATGGTGGTAATGCAGAACAAATGATAGCATACCTGGTAGGATGGTACGGTCCGGTCACAGAATCTGATGATCCGTATGTGGATTACAGTACGTTTTCACCAAACTTCGACGCCGCATATCATGTGCAGGACGTAATATTCTTGCCTTCACGTCAAAATCTAAGTGATTTTAACAAGATAAAAGAAGCAATATACAACTATGGATCAGTACAGGTAGCCTATTATGCCGGAAGTTCAGACGAAAATCTTTACCTTTATGAAAATTATGGAGACAATCATGCAGCAACATTTGTAGGATGGGATGATAACTATGATAAAAACAACTTTGCAGTAACAGTAAACAATACAACCATCACACCACAGGCAAACGGAGCATTCATAATTAAAAACAGTTGGGGTGGAGGATTTGCAGATGACGGATACCAATACATCTCATACTATGATGTAACCTATGGCGGATTTAACGATAGCGAATATAACGGTTTGTCAATGTATACATTCATGTTAAATAACACACCAGTCTATGAAAACATATATCAATACGGCGGAATTAATGAGGGCAGAAGAGTATTTAATGGTGAAGCATCAATAAACAGCACATACAACGCAACAAGGGATGAAACATTAGCTGCAGTGGGAACATACTTTGAAGACGAGTCAGATTACCTGCTGAACATTTACATAAACAATAAAAAAGTGCACACACAGCAATCAACAATAAACCTTCCGGGATACAGAACAATTAAATTAAGCAAATATTTCCAATTAAATAAAGGCGATGAATTTAGAATAGAATTAAAAATAAGATCATTAACTAACGTGAATACAACAGTACATACTATAAAATCGGACAATTCCCGTGAAAGTTATGATGTATATATAAGCTATGATGATGGACAAACATGGACTCTCATAAACAGTAATTCCAATGAAGAAATCTATGTATTAAAAGCTTACACACTTAAAACACCACAAATAGAAACAACAACAAACATAACAAACAACACATTAAAAATAACAACAGCAATATCAGAAAACCATGAAAATGCAACAATAACATATAAAATCAACAACCAAACACTAAAAGATGCAAACAACAAAGTAATAAAATATGAAATAAATGGAGATACAACAAAACAGACCACCATAAACATTGGAAATATCAATGGAAAAATCAACATAACAACAATCTACACTTCAAACGAATACATCATAGAATCAGAAAAGATAACTGGAATAAAAACAGGTTTAATGGTTGATCAATTATCAACAGCAAAAATGGGTGATACAATAAACTTCCATGGAACACTAAAAGATGAGGACAATGAATTATTATCCGCAGAAAACATTACTATAACGGTAAAGAATACAAAAGAAAGCAACAATACCCGAATTTATAATGTCGTAACAGACAAATATGGAAACTTCTCAATAAATCATACTGCAGATTCTTACGGTGAATTTAATGTAACCTTCACATATGGTGGAAGTGAAACGTATCGTTCATCTACAAATTCAACATCATACTCAGTAAAACGCGAAACAAATCTCTACATGTACTCACGTAGTGGAGATACCAAGGGCAGTACCATTAAGGTAAGCGGTAAACTACAATCCAATGGTGATGAAGTAAAAGGTGAAACTGTAACAATTAAGGTAAATGGTAAAACTTACACGGCTACTACTGGTGGTTATGGTTATTTCACTGTAAATCATACCATATCAAGTTATGATGATTTGAATGTTACATTTACCTATGCTGGTAGCAGTGGTTACTTGTCTTGCAGTAATTCTACTGTTTACTCGGTTAAAAAGCCTACAAACCTTTACATGTACACAAGAAGTGGTGATACTAAGGGCAGTACCATTAAGGTAAGTGGTAAACTTCAATACAATGATGGTGAAGGAGCTAAAGGTGAAACTGTAACGATAAAAGTAAATGACAAGACGTATACTGCAACTACTGGTGGTTACGGATACTTCACAGTAAACCATACTATTACAAGCTATGATAATCTGAACGTGACATTCACGTATGCAGGAAGCACAAAATACCTGTCAAGTAAGAATTCAACAGTATACACTGTTAAAAAGCCAACAACACTATTCATCTATTCAAGAACTGGTGATGCAAAAGGAAGCACAATAAAGGTAAGTGGAAAACTGTTGTATGGCGATGAAGGAGTAAAAGGTGAAACGGTAACAATCAAGGTAAACGGTAAAACATACACGGCAACAACAGGTGGTTACGGATACTTCACGGTAAACTACACAATAACAGGATATGATGATTTAAACATATCAATGAGTTATGCCGGAAGCACCAGCTACTACTCCTGCAGCAATTCTACTGTTTACACGGTTAAAAAGCCTACAAACCTTTACATGTACACACGTAGCAATGACAAGGTAGGAAGTACAATCAAGGTAAGTGGAAAACTACAATACAATAACGGTGAAGGAATAAAAGGAGAAACAGTAACAATTAAGGTAAACTCTAAAACATACACGGCAACAACGGGTGGATACGGATACTTCACAGTAAACCATACTATTACAAGCAATGACAACCTTAACGTAACATTCACATACAACGGATCCAAACTCTACGAAAAATCAACAAACTCAACAGTATACACCGTAAAATCATAAAAACAATATTAAAAGAAAAATAGTGGATGAAGCTATTTTTCTTTAACAACCTTTTTTATAATATGGCTTCGTTTTCTATTTTTTTAAAGCTTTTTTCAAAGATAAATATCATCAAAAAAAATCATTCTATTAATTTCCAAGTAAAAAAAATGGATTTCAAAAAATCCAAAATAAAAAAAAAGAAGTGTTATGAAACAGTTTTTTTTCTTCGTAATTTCTATAATAAGTTAAAATATTCGCTTAAATAATCGATATGTCCCAGCGGATAAACTGTTTCTTTTCTAATAATCTTTATGATTTCATTTTTAAGTTCAGGTATTGACTTATCACAAGTTTCTATTTCCTGTACATTATCCCCATATAAGTCATAACTTTCCTGAGTACATATTCCAAGAATTTCTGCAGAAACGTTTTCATCAATCTTTTCAGTTTTCCAATCACGGGTATTTAATCGTTTCTTTAACGTTAATGGATTGCATCTTAAAACAATTACTAAATCGGCATCGGGATAATCTTGTGCCAAGTGTCCCTCAAAGATGATAACCTCCTTATCGGTCGTGTCTTTAATCTTATCAATTATGGGTATCATTTTTTCAGTATCCACTATTTTATACCCTCTTTTTTCATCAATTCCAAGATTTAAATCATATTCTTCAAGTAAGCTGTTGATACTAATGTAACAAGCATCAAAGTCTTCTTTTAATGATTCAGTAAGTGTTGTTTTACCAGTTCCTGGTGTTCCTGTAATAATTATCATCATAAATATCAACAATTTTTTTTATATTCAAAGTAAAAGAAAAATATTTGGGGTTAAATATTGTTAAATAACCATCTTCAATAATACCGGCGTAATGGCAGCTTCTATTGTTGCAGCAATTATCAATAAAACAAATATAATTATAAATGTTAAAATAATGTCCTTCACTATTGTTTTTGAATTGCCTATTTCTTCTTTTAACCTATGCTTAAACAATGCGTCCAATAAGTTTATTTCTAGTTTGGTAATGTTAAATGCACCGACTAGTGATAAGATTACTGCAGGTAATTCAAATATTCCGTGTGGTATAATTCCCACAACATATTGTAAGGGATTTACTAACGTGTATGTGAATCCGATTATCACTCCATTTAATATGACGGCCATGACAGATAATATTGAGAAGATGAATCCGCCTAACATGATGATGATATTTGCACGTATATTGTTTTGGAAAAGGTAAACTGCTTCATCAATTACTGTAGGATTTTCTGGAATGTCTAATATCATTTCCTTTATTATTTCTAGAAGGTATGTTTTAATGAATTCGCTAAATATAACCCCTAAAAATGCGGATATGACAAGCAGTATTGCTGCCACTATTATTAAAAGTTTGTTTCTGGAGAAGTATTCCTTTAAATATTCTTTAGTAAATATTTCTAAAATGTCGGATGTCATTAATTTTGCTCTCCAATAATAAATAAAAAAAGTTTAAGTAAAAAAAAAGTAATTACATGGTTTGTAATACTTTTCTTATTTCATCGGGATCTGAGGATACTTGTGTTGGTTCTTCACATGCTTCAATTGCAACATTCGGGTCTTTAAGCACGTGTCCTGTTACAATACATACAACACGTTCTCCCTGGTCGATTTCACCATTTTCAACCAGTTTTCTAAGTCCTGCAATGGATGCTGCACTTGCTGGTTCTACACCGATACCTTCTGTTCTTGCAAGATATTTTTGTGCATCAAGTATTTCATCGTCAGTAACAGTATCTGCAGTACCATTTGATTCTTTAATGGCTCTCATTGCTTTAACACTACTTACTGGTGCACCTATTCTTATTGCTGTTGCAATTGTTTCAGGGTTTTCTACCGGTGTTACTTCATCCGTTCCTGCTTTTACTGCATTGGCGATTGGAGCACTGTTTACTGCTTGAATTCCAGTCATCATCGGCGTGTCTTTAATGTATCCTGCTTCTTGGAATTCGGTTATTCCCTTCCATATTGCCGAGATGTTTCCAGCATTTCCTACCGGCAATACTATTCTGTCCGGAGATTTCCATCCAAGGTCATGTACTACTTCCATTCCTATTGTCTTCTGTCCTTCTAATCTGTATGGGTTAATTGAGTTTAGTAGGTATAGTTCTCCGTTTAATGCTAGTTGTGTGATTGTTTCTAGTGCGTCATCGAAGTTTCCGTCTACTCCAAATACTTTTGCTCCGTGGAACATTGCTTGTGCAAGTTTTCCTAATGCAACTTTTCCTGCAGGTAATAAAACTGCACATTTTAGTCCTGCACGGGCGGCATATGCTGATAATGATGCAGAGGTGTTTCCTGTTGAAGCACATCCTACCATGTTTACTCCAAGATCAACTGCTTTTGTTGTTCCTACACTCATTCCTCTATCTTTGAAACTTCCTGTAGGGTTTGATCCTTCTACTTTAACGAATAATTCTATACCCAGTTGTTCACCTATCTTATCACATTTACAAAATGGTGTTCCTCCTTCGTCTAAACTTATTCTGTTTTCTGCGTTTACAGGAAGGAATTCTTTATATTTCCAGATATTGTCTCTTCTGTTATCAAATGTTTCTTTTGGAATGTTGTCTACTTCTGTCACTACTTCTAGAATTGATCCACATTCACAGGTATATATTATTTCGTCATCATCGTATTCTGCTCCACATGAAATACATCTTATCATCGTGATTCTCCTTTAAAAAAATTGATTTATAATATTTTGTGTACTGTTTACACAGTATATAATACTATAATATTTGTTTAAGTTATAATAAATTATTTTCTAAAGTTTTTAAAAATAGTCTTTTTTTGGAGTGTGTAGGATGTTGATGATAGTATAAACTTAACAATTCAAGTGGTAATTAAAATTGATTCATTGTGTATGTGTTTTATATCATAGCGTGTACTAACATCAAACCCTCACAGTATTACCTATGTAATTGTTAGTTAATAAATGTATTGTTAAAGCATATTTAAAAATAGATAAAGTTCAATTAGAAAAAAAATATTTAATGGAATGGGTGAAGGGAATTATCCATGTCCTCCACCCATCAAATAACTGATTATAACAATTAAAACTCCAACCCCTATAATTTCAATAACGGTTTTACTCATACTTTCCTTAGCTATTTTTCCAAGATAACAACCAAGAACGGTTAACATGACAAAACACACAATCAAAGTTGCAGTAATAGCAGAGTATATGTCTCCAAACAAGAAAAAGGGTATGGAAGGGATGAATGAACCAAAGAAACTTGCAGAACCATGGGTTAACATACTCATGAAAACCCTATACTTTGCCTGTTCATGAATAACGGTATCATCCAATTTACGTTCCTTAAGAATCATCTGACTTTCAAGGTCACGAATAATTTTTCCTTCCTCGGCATGTTCACCAACATAGGAACCGAAACCGTTGGATAATGCTATAGCAATACCACCACTTAAACCCGTTAAACCAACGGTCCATGGATTTACATTACCTCCGGTGGAAATTCCCATCAGGGCGGCCGTTAAGGAAATACTTAAAACGGTGAGAATACCGTCTAATGAACCAAGGGCAACATACCTGCTTAAAGCTATATAATCCTTAATAATTTTCCTTAAAGTTATCTTCATATTAAATCTTACTCTTAATGATTTATACTTATCTACCCAATTCCTTATGGGCTCTGGCTAAGTGACCGGCAGCTAAAGCACCAGCCAATGACAATTCACCCGCAAGAACTATGCTGGCAACAAGAGATGCAAATTTGCTAACGTTTCCACTACCTTTAACATTCATAATATTCAAAGATTCAGTGGCAGTTTCAAGCCTGGTTCCACCACCAACAGTTGCAACAGGTAAATCCGGAATAGTTACGCTAAAGTAAAGGTCTCCATCAACATTTTCGGCACTGGTAATTCCTATACTGCCCTCAACTACATGAGCAGGGTCTTGACCACAAGCCAGGAATACTGCAGCCACCATGTTAGCAAAGTGTGCATTATAACCATAGCTTCCGGCAATTGCAGAACCAATTAGGTTTTTAGCATAATTTACTTCAACAACGGCTTCCGGGGTGGTCTTTAAAGTTTTTTCAACAATTTCTTTAGGAACAGTTACTTCTGCAACTATACTTTTTCCTCTTCCTTCAATCATGTTAAGTGCAGACGGTTTTTTATCAACACAAAAGTTTGAACTAAGTGCAATTACATGAATATCATTTTCTTTTTCAATAAAATTCATAGCTTCTTGTGTTGCAATAGTAACCATGTTCATTCCCATACTGTCTCCTGTTTCATATACAAAACGAGGGTATACAAAGCGACCAACAATAGCTACAGGATCTATCTTAATAAGTTTTCCATGATTTGTTGTGCTTTCTGCAACTTCTTTAATTTCATCAAAGTGTTCTTCAATCCATTGTTTAATTTTACTGGCTTCATGAACATTTCCAGCTTTTATAACAGGTGCTCTTGTCATCTGATTCTTAAGTATGGATACTGAACAACCATTTGAACGTCTAATAACCGAACAACCTCTGTTAACACTAGCAAGTAATGCACCTTCAGTTGTAGCCATTGGAACATATGATTCTATAATTCCATCATCTTCAGTATTGATTTTTACAGGTCCAACAACTCCAACAGGTACTTGTATGGTTCCTATTTGATTTTCAATATTTTTCTTAGCAGTTTCAGTCATGTCAATTGAATATTTTCCTATGTGTTCAAGATTAGTGTTTGTTTTGTTTTCAATGAATTTACGTCTAATGTCTGTTGCTTGATTTGCATTTTCAGCATATTTTTCTATTTGATGAATCTTAATTTCGCCAGACTCTAATTTTTCAATTATTTCATTACAGTTTAAATCCATTTTAATGCATCCCATAAATATTTCTTAATCTAATATTTGTAATTTAATTATATGAAATTATTTAAAATAAAAAAAAGTTTGGAATGTATAGCATAGGCTATACGAAAAAAAATTATGATGATTTTATTAATATTTCTTATTTTGCAGGTTTATTCTTTGATTAAATCTACAATATCACTAGGTATATTTGCTACTTTAATTCCGTGCTGAGCCAATATTTCCTTTTTGTTCTGTGCAGTACCATCAGTACCTTCAATAATAGCTCCTGCATGTCCCATACGTTTACCTAATGGTGCTGAAACTCCTGCAATGAAGGATATGACTGGTTTGGTTACGTATTGTTCCGCATATTCTGCTGCTTTAATTTCTGCAACTCCACCGATTTCACCTAATAAGACAATTTGTTCGGTTTCAGGATCTTCTTCAAATTGTTTAAGTGCAGTAATAAAATCAATACCAGTAACAGGATCCCCACCTACACCAAGACAAGTACTTTGACCAAGGCCTGCATCAGTAATTTGGCTTGCAATTTCATATGTTAATGTTCCACTTCTTGAAACAAGTCCTATGTGTCCTTTGTTAAATATGTGTGTAGGCATAATTCCTAGCTTACCCACACCCGGAGTGATAATACCAGGAGTGTTAGGTCCAATAACAGTTGTGTTATTTTCTTGTGCATACTTTACAATTTCCATAGTATCATGGATAGGAATGTGTTCGGTAATAATTATTACCAAATCTACTTCGGTAATTGCTTCAAATGCTGCATCCTTAACAAAAGGTGCTGGAATGAATATTATACTAGCGTTTATGTCAGGATGATACTTTTTAATTTCTTCTATGGAATTATATACTGGAACTCCCTCAACAGTTTCACCGGCTTTACCGGGACTGGTACCTGCAACAATATTTGTACCGTATTCAATCATTTCTTTTGTATGAAATCTTCCTTGTTTTCCAGTAATTCCTTGTACAATTGCTTTAGTGTTTTCATCTAATAAAATCAATTAAACCTTCTCCTTAAATTAGTTAAATATTAATAAAATCATTCAATCATCTGTAATAATAAAATATCATTTTTTATTATTCTTTTTAGACTTTATCACTATTTTATATGTTTTTTGTAATAT
>JAZUCJ010000014.1:0-57248 GCA_045639105.1 Methanosphaera sp. | reverse complement strand
TGTATGTTATTTATAAATTTTTCTCTTTCCGTTAATTTGTTATTTAAATTATTGAATTCATTTTTTTTATCATCCGATTCTTCAATTAATTTTGTCATGTTATTTAAATCTTTTTTAATTGTCTCCTCAAGAAGAGATTTTTCATCAAATTTTAACTTATTTTTTTCAATTATTTCAGTTAAATCGTTAATTTTTGATTCAACTCCTTTTTTTCTTAATAATTGTCCATCATTTTCAAATTTTTTATTTTCATATCCTTTTATAATGGTTTTTATTTCTTCCCAAGCTTTTTCTACCATGTCAATATTTAACAGTTTAGCAATAAATTCTTTTTTTTCTGCTGCAGATTTGTCAATTAATTCAGTAATTTCTCCTTGTTTGATGTAAATTGCATTTTTAAATGATTTAGAATCAAGACCTAGAAGATTTTCGAGTTCTTCTGTTACTTTGTCTCTTTGACAATATGGTTTATATTTATCTTTTTCTTTAGTGAGTAATTTTACAGTAGATTGTGAATTTTTTCTTCCTCTTTCTAATTTATAATGAGTACCACCAATTTCAAATTCAACTGTAACCTTCATTTCATCAACAATATCATTTTCATCAACAGGTTTTCTTGTAATATCCTCGAGGGTTCCATCATAATTTTTAAAAAAGGAATAACTTATCGCTTCAAATATACTTGATTTTCCAGCACCATTACTTCCTAATATTAAAGAGATTCCTTTGTTAAAAGAGATATGGCTGTGTTTGTGTGATTTAAAATTATGCAATGTGATACTGTTAATTAACATTTTTCATCACCGTCACTATTCTTATAATGTTTATCATAAAAAGTTTGACTAATATCCTCTGCTAATTCCAGGTTTTTATCAATTAAAGCCTCGTAAAGTTCTACTCCCAACTGGCTAATATTTTCATTTTCAAACTCGGATAATTGTTCTCTTATTAACATTTGTGGGCTAAGTTCTGGGAGTTCTGGATCGGGTCCATCTATAATTATAGTGGTTGGATTATAATTTAATTTTATTGTCAAAGAAATATCTCCTAATTTATCATAAACTTTATTAGCAACATCAGAACTATTAAAATCACCATCTTTTACTGTTAATATTAGTATAGGTTTTTTATCAGTTTGAATTAGAATTTCATTATTTATTTTTGATTCAATTTCATTTAATCTTTTGTCTAATTCGGGGTATCTGATATCTTCAACTAAGAATTTACGTTCCAGGTTAATGTCAACATATTCAACAGAAATGCTATCAGTGATAGTTAATAAATTATAACCTTTATGATTTTTTTCATATTCTTCAATTTCACCTTTATCTTTAATCTCTGTCGAACCGGGATAAGACAATATTCCACCTTTGAAATCATGTTCTAAAACTCGTTTATGGATATGTCCCATAGCATAATAATCAAAACCTTTTGGAATGGTGTCTAATTCAAATTCTGGATTGAATTCAAAATGTTTGGGAGTTCCACCGTGTAACATTAAAATTTTATGTTTATAACCTTGTACGTTGTTTAATATTTCATTTAACATTTTTTTTACGGCTTTTTCATGCGATTTTTGAATATATGGTAGTCCTGCTACTATTATATCTTCATTAATTTTTATATATCTATCATAAATGGTTAGTATGTGGAAATTTTCATTTTCATATAATTCGTGTGGAATTGATGTGTCTTTTTTTTGAATAAGGTCATGGTTTCCTGCTATTACAATAACTGGAATATTATTTTCCATGAGTTTCGTAAAACCTTTTTGTGCACATAATAAAGCATTAATTGGTGGTTTTGCTTGTTCAAATAAATCTCCACTATGGATTACATAATTCACTTCTTTATCTATGATATCATCAATTATCTTTTCAAAAGATTCGTAGAAATCTTTTTCTCTTTCAATTAATCCATATTGGCTGTAGCCTAGATGAGTATCTGCTAAATGGGCTATTTTGACAGTCATATTAATACAATCCTTCTAATTCTTCCATACTTTCTTCAATTTCTTTTTCTTCTTCTTGTTTGGCTTGTTGCCATTCATTTTTGATTGCTATATCATGACCAACAGTAGTTCCTTTAAATTCATCGATTTTTACTAAAGTTGGTACTTTGGTCATTTGTCCTAATACCACAGCTTCACCAACATTTAATGAAGGTAATTTTTTAAGAAGATCCTCACTAAGACTTTCACTGCTTTTTTGAACATGGGCTTGATCACTTGGTTCAACTAATCTTAAAATTATTAAGTTATTTAATTGAGATAACGATTCACTATCCAATGATTTTGGACTTTGACTAACTAAACATAATCCCATACCAAATTTTCTTCCTTCTCTGGCTATTTTGCTAATTATCTTTTTGGATCGTGTGTCCCTTCTTTGTGATGCTAGAATGTGTGCTTCTTCAATTATATTAAATACAGGATATTTGATTTTTGGGCCATTTCCACCACTCTTATGATTTTTTCTTCTTCGTAAAACCTCAGATAAAGTGTGATTAACTATTATGTCTGTAGCAGCTTCATCTAATGAAAGTAAAGGAATAATATTAACCGTATTTACACTTATAATATTAGCTATTTCATCTTCATCTGTTTTATCAAATATACTGTGATAAATGTTTTTCATATCTTCTAATTTAAAAGTTACTTGCCTAGCAGCATCTTCAAGACTTTTATTTTTATTTTCATCAGAAGCATATTTCTCTGCAAATTGATTTGCACGTTTTATCATATCTTCAATAAAATCATGGTCACCCTCTTGATCTAATTTTTTAGCATATTTATATGCAGCTCTTAAAAAACGTTCTTGGTTAGTTGCAGAATCGGGAATTCTTGCCAATTTCTTAAATTCATATATGTTTAGATATTTTGGATTAATTTTTGCACTAATTATTTTTTTCTTTCCATGGTTAAATGTTGTATCAATGTATTCAGAGTGCATATCAAACACTAATATTGCTCCACCAATTGATAAAAGTTCATCGATGATTACGCTTGTTGCATTTGATTTACCTGCCCCTGTCATAGCGAGTATTCCAAGGTGTCTTGAAACCATTTTATCTACATCTAGTTTAACATCAACTTCCGGTTGTGATAGAACGCTTCCAATTTTTATTCCATCACTATTGTGGAATAGTTGGTCTAGTTGTGTTACTGTTGCCCTTTTGATTGGTGTTCCTATAGGTGCAGGACTTCGTGGTATTTCCAGGGTTTCAAGGTCTCCAAGTACCGTTATTTCCCCTCTTATGTATTGGTCTGTTTCTCCACCTATTTCTGTAATCTTTCTTATAGAGTCTTCATCGAGTAAATCATCACTTAATGTGAAGCTTCCCCTTAACAGATTATCTATTGTTCCCATTATTGTTCTACCGTTGTACTCAAAGTACACGTATTCATTTACTGCTGGCGTCTTTTTTGATATGAATGATATTTTATCTGGTGATGTTTCACCATAGCATCTTCCTATAATATCTGACATTTTATTTTTCTCCATTTATTTTATTAATTTTCTAGCATGTCTCTACCGGTTTTATCGTATAGTCCCATGTTTCTGGCAATTCTTTCCAGGTGTTTTGATTTAATTTTTACTTCATCATGTGCCTTTTTTAGTATATGTGGGTATCCTTGTACGCTTATGCTTTGCAGGTCGTCTAATATTTCCACTATTTTGTCATTGTTTATCAGGTACGGTATTTCTATCTTTAAAACATTTGATGAATCTTCTAATTTTGTAAAAAATACTTTGTATGGCGTGTTGGATAGGGAGGTATTTTCTACCGGGAAGTCCACTTGTCTTTTTACATTACCAAGATATCTTACAGGCCTCATTGAAGCATATTCCTGTGGATTGGTAAATCCTGCATTATCACATGCATATTCAAGTACTGCAGCATCGGGTATTCGTTCATTGAATAATGATTTTGTTGTACTGGTTTTTGATATGCAGATGATTTTTTCCTTATAGTTTTTTAATAAATAACTTAAACAGAATAATTGTTCAAATCCTGCTAAAGAAAGGATTATGTCCATTTCTATGTCGTTAAAGTCATAGTCTAAATTATTTTCTTCAACTATTTTTTTACATTCGCTTAATAAAATTCCTTTAACTCGTTCTGTTGTTATTTCCAGGATAATGTTGTCTTTTTCAAGTTCGTGATGAATGTAGTTTATTGCATAGCTTTTAAGTGTTTGGGTTATTATGTCGTTTATTTCTATTTCATGATAATTTAGTAATGTTCCACTGATTGATCCGTCCAGTAGCATGTAATCAAGGTCTGGATGTTTTTTTAGCGTGTCTATTGTACTTTTTAGTTCTAGTATGTTCATGTAGGTGGATAGTATTTTGTCAATTTTTCTGTCGTGTATTGTTGAAAGGGTGGAGATGTCTCCTGCTTCTGATTCTTTTAGTGCATCAGTATTTTTCTTGGAAATGATTGTTTGACTTGTGATTGTATAAAGGTATGCTGGCATGAATTTCTTTTTGTTAAAGCTACCGTCTATGGCTGCAAAGTTTTTGTCTTGACGTGTTTTTGTTAAGGTGATTTTATTATATTTTTCATCCACTTTTTCCAGATTTATGTCTTCAATTATGTTATCAAAGAAATCAGTTATTTCTTCTTTTTTTTCTATTGATTTTTGATATAGTATGCTTAACATGATTGAGTCAAACCTCATATTTTTTTAACGATTTGGATAATTATACTATTTATTTACCTTAATATATAATTGTGGGTTTAATAGTATAATATTAAACCTCATACTTCTTTTTAAGTTTTATTTTGAACCATATTTTTATTTTAAGGCTTTTTTGTCAGAATAGTTTCCTAACTATTATTTTTACTACTTCTCAAAAAATTACTTTTAGTAGAAAGAAGAAAATAATAACTAGAAATTTACAGGTGTAATAATTGCAAATAATTACTAACGATGAAAATAAAATTATTCTATTCATAAAAAACAATCTCGATAAATATCCTGAAAAGGTATCATACGATATTATAAGGGAAGTATTGGATTTTTCTGAAACAAAAATGGTTGATTTGCTAGAATCACTCAAAGAAAAGAAGATTATAGAATATGATAGTTTAACAAAAGACGTAACTTATGTTAATTTGGATGCTGAAGTTGAAATAGTGGAAAATCAGTCCGAATTAAAGGAGTATATGTTGAACAAGACAGAAGAAGATGCTTATGCAATTATTAATGAAGTAATTTCAAAATACGATAACTATGCACCAAGATATATTTTGGAAGGAGCATTGATGTATGGTGAATTGGAATTATCACCTAAAAGAACTTACAACATTATTGTTTCATTGGAAAATAAGCAATTATTAAAAAGAGTAGAAAAAGTAGACGGTGAATATTACACCATCTAAGCTGCTGATTATTTTAAACAATTATTTTTAGGAGAATTATTTATGATTTTAATAGTAGGTGGAGCAGGATACATAGGATCTCATGTAAACAAGGCATTAACGGAATCAGGTTATGAAACATTGGTACTTGATAACTTAAGTTATGGACACGAAGAGGCCGTAAAATGGGGAACTTTCTGTAAATGTGACCTAAAAGATATTGATGAACTGGATGAAGTATTTGAAAAATATGATATTACGGCAGTAATGCATTTTTCATCATTTATAGAAGTTGGAGAAAGTGTTCAAAATCCGGAAAAATACTATACAAACAATGTAGTAAATACGATGAACCTTTTAAAAGTAATGTTAAAGCATGATGTTAAAAAGTTTATCTTTTCATCAACATGCGCAACATACGGTGTTCCACAAAAAATCCCATTAGTTGAAGATCATCCACAAAACCCAATAAATCCTTATGGTTGGACAAAGTTAATGGTTGAAAGAATATTGAAAGATTATGACACGGCCTATGGATTAAAGTCAGTAATATTACGATACTTCAACGCTTCAGGAGCAGATAAGTCCGGAGAAATTGGTGAGGCACATAATCCCGAATCACATCTGATACCTTTAATATTGGATGCGGCAATAGGAAAAAGGGAAAACATAAAAATATTCGGAACAGACTATGATACGCCTGATGGAACCTGTATCAGGGATTATATACATGTGACTGATTTGGCTGATGCACATGTTCTATCATTACAGTATCTTGAAGAAGGAAATGACAGTAACGAATTTAATTTAGGTAACGGTCAAGGTTTTTCTGTAAGGGAAGTAATAGATTCCGTTAAAAAGGTAACGGGAAGGGATTTCACAGTTGTTGAAACAGAAAGAAGGGAAGGAGATCCTGCGATTTTGATTGGAAGCAGTGAAAAAGCAAAGGATACCCTACAGTGGAATCCACAGTATGTGGAAATTGATAAGATAGTTGAATCTGCTTGGAATTGGCATAAAAAATTAAATAAGGAATATTTATGAATAATTCAGTATGTGCGGTTGTAGTTACTTTTAACAGAAAAGAATTATTAATCAAATGTATATCTTCGTTACTTAATCAAAGTACTCCATTACAGGCAATATATATTGTAGATAACAATTCAACAGATAATACGGAGCAATTGTTATATGAAAACGATTATATTTCCCAATTGCCATTAATGGATGATACAAGAAGCGTATCTGAAACAAGTGTGGATGATGTTCTCATAAAGTACATCAGACTGCCCGAGAATATGGGTGGTGCCGGAGGTTTCTATGAAGGTGTTAAGGCAGCTTATGAAGATGACTATGATTGGGTTTGGATAATGGATGACGATGCATTCCCAACAGAATCCTGTTTAGAGCAATTAACACCATATTATAATCTGGAAGATACTGTGGCATTGGCAAGTTTAAAAGTGGACCTGGATAACAATATCCTCTATCATCACAGGGGTTTCTTTAATTTTTCACACGGTTTACCCATTCAAAAACACATAACAAGAGAAGATACATTAACAGATTTAACCGATATTGACATGGCATCTTTTGTAGGACTGCTAATTAAAAGGGAAGCCATTTCAAAAATTGGTTATCCTAAAAAAGAATTTTTTATACATGCGGATGATTTGGAATACTGTATACGATTAAGAAGTGTTGGAAAAATCAAACTGGTAAACAAAAGCATAATCAAACACGCCGAAGGAAGTGTGAAAGGAACTTTTCAAAAAAAGGTACTGGGATTTACGGTAAATAGAAGACCATACGATAAATTATGGATAAATTATTATATGCAACGCAATCTCATATGGTTAGGAAGAAAATATTCCACGAATAAAATATCATTATACTTCACAATATTAAAAAATTATCTGATGACATTGATGGGAATAATACTTTTTGATGATCATAAGATGCGACGAATAAAATTTTATACAAACGCTTATTATGATGGATTCAAATCCATTTTTGATAACAATAAGCCAAAGGAAATATTATATAATTAGGTGTATGAAAATGGGAGTAAAATTCAAAGACATTACAACTGCACGACCAATAGATATGGAACATTTGAAAGGAAAAGTTTTAACGGTAGATGCTTCAAACTTAATCTACAAGTTTTTATCCACTATGAGACAAGCAGATGGAACACCATTAAAAGACTCAGAGGGTAACATAACTTCTCACTTAAGCGGAATCTTTTTTCAGACATCAACATTAATCTCTAAACAAGTAAAACCGATATACGTGTTTGATGGAAAAGCACCAGAATTAAAAAGTAAAACACAACAGGAAAGAATAGAAGTTAAAAAAGAGTCCGAAAAAAAGTACAGGGAAGCAAAAGAAGCAGGAGACTTAGAAACAGCAAGAAAATATGCTTCCAGAACAGTACATTTAGATAAGGACATAATAGACTCTTCAAAGAAATTATTGGAATTAATGGGTTTGCCATATGTTCAAGCCATAACAGAAGGTGAAGCACAGGCATCATACATGGTTTCAAAAGGAGATGCCTGGGCAGTGGTTTCACAGGATTATGATTGCTTACAGTTTGGTGCTACGAGAATGTTAAGAAATTTTAAATTATCAGCATCTTCAAAAAATATGGAAATAATATCTTTACAACAGACATTGGATGATTTACAGTTAACACGTGAACAAATGGTGGATGTAGCAATTCTGGTTGGAACAGACTTCAATGATGGAGTATATGGAATTGGAGCAAAAAAAGGAATTAAGCTAATACAAAAATATGACACCCTTGAAGCAGCTCTTGAAAAATTAGATGAAACAATTGAAGTAGATCCAAACGAGATACGTGAAATATTTTTAAATCCTGAAGTCGTAACGGATTATAATATTAATTTCAAATCCCCAAATAAGGAGAAGTTAATTGACTTTTTATGTGTTGACCACGATTTTGGTGAAGAAAGAACTCTTGCATCAATTGACAAGTTAAAAAAAGAAACAGGACAAACTAGTTTAAATCAATGGTTTTAACTAATTCACCCAAAAACTTCGGATTTTGAATCCAAAATAGGTTACACCAAATTAGTGACAAGATGCTAATATGCATCTTCAAAAATAATAAGTGAATTTGCATAAGTAATATTAAAATTCAGTACCATTTTTAAAAAAAAATTAATAAATTGTGGGGTGGAAGTGTTCATAAAAAAATATAGTTTTATCAAAGAGGCTATATTTTTTAGGTTCCAACATCCCAACTGTTCATGTAATCTTTTTGGGCATCTGTTAACTCGTCAATTTCGATTCCCATTGTTTTAAGT
The DNA here is from genome assembly GCA_045639105.1 of Methanosphaera sp. Lineage (GTDB taxonomy): Archaea > Methanobacteriota > Methanobacteria > Methanobacteriales > Methanobacteriaceae > Methanosphaera. The sequence continues at coordinate 48,549 of JAZUCJ010000014.1, read as the reverse complement.
TTTAGTTTAGCTACTTCAATGTCAACTTCGTCCCTTGTTTTATAAACGCCTGGCTGCATGTCTTCATCAAGTATTCTTTTTGCGGATAATGCTTGCATGGCAAAGCTTAAGTCCATAATTTCGGCAGGATGTCCCTGTCCATGTTCTCCTGCCAGGTTAACTAATCTTCCACCTGCCAATAGGTAAACGTTTCTGCCATCCTTTAGGGTGTAACAATCAATGTCAGGTTTTATGTTTTCTTGTTTTACGGTTCTTTCAAGTAAATCTTTTTCGTTTATTTCTACGTTGAAGTGTCCTGCATTGGATAGCATACATCCATCTTTAACGTGGTCAAAGTCATCACCGGATATGATGTCACGGTTTCCAGTGGCTGTGATAACAATGTCTGCCTCTTCGAGTGCTTTTTTAACGGTCATTACTCTGTATCCATCCATTCTTGCCTCGAGTGCCCTGATTGGATCAACTTCTGTGACTATAACATTGGCTCCCAGTCCTTTTCCGCGCATGGCAATTCCTCTACCACACCATCCATATCCACATACAACAACTGTTTGTCCTGCAATAACGGAGTTTGTTGTTCCCATAATGGAGTCAAAGGTGGATTGTCCAGTACCGTATCGGTTATCAAATAAATATTTCATGTATGAATCATTCACGGCCATAACAGGTATTTTCAATGCTTTATCCTGGTGCATTGCCTTGAGTCTGTGGATACCGGTGGTTGTTTCTTCACAGCCTCCCCTGAGTTTTTCAAGTAATTCTGGTCTTTGTTTATGGATTAAAAATATTAAATCTGCACCATCATCTATTACTATGTCTGGTTCGTAGTCTAGAACTTTGTTCAGGTGTTCATAGTATTCTTCATTGGTTTGTCCGGTCCATCCATACATGTTTAGTCCTAGTTTTGCTCCGGCTGCTGTTGCATCATCCTGTGTGGAAAGTGGGTTGCATCCTGTCATGACTACTTCTGCACCACCTGCCTGTAATGTTAATCCGAGGTTGATGGTTTTTGGTTCAAGGTGTAAACATGATCCTATTGTTATTCCTTCGAATGGTTTTGTTTCTTCAAATTCTTTTTTGATACTTTCTAGTACGGGCATGTGTCTTTGTACCCATTTAATCTTTTTTTCTCCTTGAGGAGCTAAGTTAATATCTTTAATATCATATGCCATTAAAAAGCCTCTATTTCATTTATTAATATACTTATTTTATTTTAGACTATTAATAATGGTTATGTAAAAATGACTTTAGTTTAAATAATCTTTAATTTATATTTAGAAATAGTATTGTTTTTTTTTAGGAAGTGAAAGAATGTAGAAAATGATTTTCTACATTATCTTTTTGTTATTTGGGTAATTAGTTGTATGATACTAATTCATTTTCTTTGATTGGTTTTACTTTTTTCATTGCTTCTTCAAATTCGGACATGTATACTTCTTCGGATTCTAAGTCTTCTCTGAGAGTTAACATTACTGCTTCTCTGCATACTGCTTCTATGTCTGCACCTACAAATCCTTCTGTTTTTTCTGCAAGTTCTTTTATGTTTACGTCTTCTGCTAGTGGCATGTCTTTTGTATGTACTTTGAATATTGCTTCTCTTGATTTTTTGTCTGGAAGTCCTACTTCTACGTGTCTGTCGAATCGTCCTGGTCTAAGTAGTGCCGGATCGATGATGTCTTTTCTGTTTGTTGCTGCAATTACTGAGATGTCATGTAATTCTTCCATTCCATCCATTTCTGTTAATAATTGGTTTACGACTCTTTGTGTTACTCCACTGTCTAATGAATCTCCCCTGGTGGATGCTATTGCATCGATTTCATCAAAGAATATTACTGTTGGTGCTGTTTGTCTTGCTTTTCTGAATATTTCTCGAACTCCTTTTTCTGAGTCACCTACCCATTTGGATAATAATTCAGGTCCTTTTACGGATATGAAGTTTGCATCACTTTCGTTTGCTACTGCTTTTGCAAGTAATGTTTTTCCAGTTCCAGGGATACCTGTTAATAAAACTCCTTTAGGTGGGTTTATTCCGAATTTTTTGAATTTGTCAGGGTTTTTTAAAGGCCATTCCACTGCTTCTTTAAGTTCCTGTTTTGCATTGGAAAGTCCTCCAACATCATCCCAGCTGACATCTGGTATTTGGACTAATACTTCTCTTAATGCTGATGGTTGTATTTCTTTTAATGCGTCTTTGAAGTCTTTTTTGTTTAATACCATTTTGTCCAGGATTTCTTGTGGAACTTCTTTGTCTGTTTGAACTTCTGGTAATACTCTTCTAAGTACTCTCATTGCGGCTTCTTTACATAATGCTTCAAGATCGGCTCCTACAAAACCGTGTGTTACTTCTGTTAGTTCGTCTAAGTTCACGTCATCATCTAATGGCATGTTTCTTGTGTGAACTTCAAGAATTTCTTTTCTTTCATCTTTGTCCGGTACTCCGATTTCAATTTCTCTGTCGAATCTACCCGGTCTTCTTAAAGCTTCATCAATAGCATCAGGCCTGTTTGTTGCTCCTATTACTACGACTTCGCCTCTGCTTTTAAGACCATCCATTAAAGTTAAAAGTTGTGCAACGGTTCTTCTTTCTACGTCTCCTGTTACTTCTGCTCTTTTTGGTGCTATGGCATCTAATTCGTCGATGAAAATGATTGAAGGACTATTTTCTTCTGCTTCTTCAAATAATTCTCTTAATTGTTCTTCTGATCCACCGACATATTTGCTCATTATTTCCGGTCCATTAATTACAATAAAGTGTGCATTTGTTTCATTTGCCACTGCTTTTGCAAGTAATGTTTTTCCTGTTCCTGGTGGACCGTGTAGGAGTACTCCTTTTGGTGCGGATATTCCTAATTGTTTGAATAATTCTGGCCTTTTAAGTGGGATTTCAACCATTTCTCTTATTTTTTTGACTTCATTTTCTAGTCCGCCGATATCTTCGTAGGATACGTCTATTAGGTTTTCCACTCCTTCGAATTTGCTTGGATCTACTGGTTTTGTTTCCATTTCGATTTGGGTGTCTTCAGTAATTTTTACAGGTCCTAATGGTTTTGTATTTATTACTGCTAATTTGATTTCTCCTATTGATGTCATGTTGTTCATCATTTGGTTAAAGATGTCATCGAACATCATGTTTGGAGTTTTTGGTTGTTGTCTCCTAATTCCTGTTACTATGATGTCTCCTTTGTTGATAATTCTGTTTAGGAATACTCCATTTAGGTTTCCTTGGATTGCAATTTCCTGATCTACTGGTGCCAGTTTTACTTTTTTTGCTTCTTTAATTTGTGCTTTTCTTATTGTTACTTCTTCACCAATTGATGTTCCTGCATTTTTTCTTAGGTAACTGTCGATTCTTAGTATTCCTAGACTTGCATCTGCTTGTGATGCTACAACGGTTGCCGTGGTGATTTTGTTTCCTTCGATTTCTATTATGTCACCATCTTTTAATCCTAGGTTTTCCATACATTTCGGATCTATTCTTGCTACAGATCTACCTATGTCTGATTGGGAGAATGCTTCTGCTACTTTTAATTTTAATTCATTTTCCATATTATCTCCTCCAATGGTTTTTTATAATTCGATAAGATTGATTTTTTTTATTTACTTTTTGTAATAATAATTATATTTTGTTTAGTATATAAAGGTTACTAAAATATTCTATAAAAAATTTTATTTTAATTACTTTTGGTAATAATAAGTATTGAAGTTAAAGTATATATACTTTTCGGTTTTTTCTTTAAAAAAATATAAAAAAAATAATTATCTAATAACTCCGCCAATACCCTTAAGATAATTTTCAACAAAATTTTTATCATTCTTGTTAAAAGTCGAATAATGGAAAGTCAAGCTCATATAACCTGCCTCAATAGGTTTATCCTTATAAACATCAATTAATTCAACATTGATGACGGGTTTGATATTTCTAAAAGTATTCAGCAAAATGTTTTTGTTACATCTGTCCGGAAATATAACTGATACATCAAATTCATAAATCTTTAAATTATCCCTTTTCCAATTGTATAATTCATCATCAGATAACTTATTGATATTGGAAATTTTTAGGGTAATTCTCTGATTCTTGTTATTGATTAATGTAATGTTATCTGCCGTAACTTTATCCAAAGTACCTACATGTATTTTCTTTGAATACTGATGTTCAACACCAATTTCCTTGCCTATGGATTCTTTTAAAATATTTAAATCATGGGTTAAGCTGTTAATTGCTTTATCCGAACGTCCCAACGCTTCCTCAAATTCATCCAAATGTTTGGCAGAATCACTCATGTTCTCTACAAACAATTCCTCTTCACCATTTTCAATAAGTTTTGACAGATATATGCTTTCTTCAATAAGTGTTCTTCTTGAAATGGCAGTTTCATCGTTGGATTTTTGAATTGAATAGTACAGGTATGGGTTTTGGGAAACTATACGACTAATCATGTCAAGCATTAAACTATATATTGGACTTGCAAATTCCCTTGATTTCTTTGCATTGATGTTTAGTTTTTTGATTGTGGAGGCTATGCTAATATATGAAAAGTGTGTAATTCCCTGTACAACACTCATAATTTTATCATGTTCCTCCGGCGTTGATATAACAATATGTACGTTTCTTTTTTCCAGGAAGTTTTTAATGTTGTCAAATGATTTGTTTGACCGGTTTTTGATTGGTGTTAATATAATAACCTGTCCTTCAAGTGATGGTGTTCTCGGACCGAACATTGGGTGACATGGCAATATCTCCGTGTTTTCTGGAGAATATTTAATCAGAGCTTCTGTAGGCTCTTTTTTCACAGAAGTGATGTCCATTAATAATGAGTTTTCGGGTGCATAAGGTGCTACATCCCTTATGGTTTCAACCATATTATCGATAGGAACACTAAAAATAATCAAGTCAGCATTTTCTATTGCTTCAATATTGTCATTACTATACATGGTGTTGATTTTTTTAGCAACTTTTTCTCCACCATCCTTGTTACGACTTGTGATTGTGACGTTAAAGTTTTCTTTACTAAGCTCTTTAGCAATCCATTTTCCCAAACCCCTAGTACCACCAATTACAGTCACGTTTTTAATATTTTCACAAGTCATTTTTTTTACCTCTTATTCTTTATATATAATATTTAAATTATCATATTTCTATTTTAGGGGTTTTTTTTTTTTCATAATATTCTGTTATAACATCCAACAATTCCCTTGTTTTAGGATTGGTTAATAAGTCTATATAAGCTTCTAATTCTTCTGTTGATTTTAAATAAATTCCTTTTTTCTTAATTGCTCCTCCATTAACTGAAGGTATTATTTCTACAAATATCATTTGTTTATTGTTATATTCCGGCGGTTTAACAACATATAATCCAGTTACTGATGTAGTAATTCTTTCCCATTCACCGGCTTCTTCTATCGTTCTAACTAAATGTTTTTTCTGTTCGTCATTCATAATTTTTTTATTTTCACCTGTTTTCTTTGTAATTAGTATTATATCATTACCACATATAAAAGTATTACTAATTTACAAATTATTAATAACAATCCTTTATTCTACAAAATTAATATAACAAATAAAAATCATAGAAAAAACTATGCAAATAAAAAATCAGGATAAGAAACAGGGACTAATAGAAGTTATTCCAGAAAGCATTGATGATTTATGGCACCTATCCCACATAGTTGAAGAAAACGATTTTGTATCAACATTAACAACAAGACGTATTCAAGATAATGACAGTGGAAAAACAAGGGCCGACAGGGGAGTTAAAAAAACTTTCTTCTTGGGAATCAGGGTAGAAAAAATCAACTTTCATAAATATACGGGAATGCTGCGTTTTACGGGAATAATAGAATCAGGTCCGGAAGATCTAATACCATTAGGTTCACACCACACTATAAATGTACAAATAAACAGCAGCATTAAAATTCAAAAACAATGGAACAAATGGTCATTAGACAGGTTACAATTGGCCGTGAACTCTTCAAAAAGACCGACAGAAATAATTGTTGCAATAGAAGATAACGTAACAGATTTGGGAATAATAAAACAGTACGGTATAGAATATATTGGTCCAATAATAGGGGATATTTCAGGAAAACGAAACATATCAAAAGATCGCCAACAAAAAATAAACAATTATTATGAAGAAATAACCAAGACAATCCAACAATACGATAAAATCAACAAACTGATAATTATCGGTCCAGGTTTTACAAAAAATGGATATTATAATTATCTGGAAGAACATTATCCCGATTTAGCTAAAAAATCAATACTTGAAAGCACAGGTTCCGGAGGACATGCAGGTATTCAGGAAGTTCTAAAAAACGGGCTGATCCAATCCTTATCAAAGGATGCTAAAATAGCCTCAGAAATATCCTCAGTAAATAAATTACTGGAACAAATAGGTAAATCATCTAATATGGTAACATATGGAGTAAAACAAGTTGAAATGGCCACAAACATGGGAGCTACGGAAAAATTATTGGTTTTAGACAAATTTGTAAGAGATAAACAAACACAAAAAATAATGAATACCGTAGAAAATATGGGGGGAAGTGTTGAAATAATCAGCAGCGAACATGATGCCGGAAAACAATTAGAATCATTAGGTTCTATAGCATCATTTTTACGATATCCAATATAGAAACAATTTAATACTTAAATCTTTATAAATATAAAATAGGTAAATTCTTTATTAGTAAAATGATTTTTACATAATAATAATTTAAAACAATTAGATTAGGTGAATACATGGAAATATATCTAATGTGGATATGTGCATTTATTCTCACCTTGGTTTTAACAATATTATTCACAGTAATATTTACAAAAATTAAAGGAAATCTATTTGAAGACATACGTGGAGGAATCCCTAGAGGAGTAGGTATAGCACCATTTATTGCAATGTTAATATTTTTCCCGAAACCATATAATATTCTCATAGCAATTATAGGTATCACCGCATTTATAGATGATATAATTGGCCGTGTAAAATTAAACTCTTACATAGAATTAGGACAATTCTTTAGAGGCATAGGATTACTAATTGTTATGATTATGGGTTATATTATCATGGGACCTGTAGCAATATTAGTTGCTTTAATGGTACAAATATTAAATATAGCAGATATGCAACCTGGTACGGCATGTATCTCCGTAATCATAATGTCCGTAGTCTCATTTGCAATTTTAGCTATATTACATTCTCCAGCATTTTATATACCAGTATTGTTAATAGCAATAACCTTAGGTTATATGTCATTAGATTATTCTGGATACATTATGATGGGAGAAATCGGAAATCATTCCTTTGGAGTAGCCCTTGGAATATGTCTTGCATTGGTATCAGCAGCATTAACTAAAGTAATTGTTCCTGCAAAAATATTCTATCCAGTTGAATTTATAGTAATGTTAATATTTTTCTTAATAACTGCTATGATTATTGCATACTTAAGAAGAGAAACATTGGACTATTATTTAAGTAAATACTTACACATCGACAATCCAACATATGGTGACTTTGTAATGGATGTATTAACTGGTGGCGGATTGGGAGATCTATTTAGAAAATTATTCTTAGGTGATGCACAAATTACTGTTACAAATTCCTTTTTAAAATCGTTAGGTGCAAGAAGATTAGTATATAATCCAATAAGAGTTAAAAGAACTTCAAATAATCAATCTTTAAGTAAGACTGATTTATCTCAAGAGGATTAGTCTTATTTAACCCACTATTTTTTATTATTTTTTTTCAGCCTAAAAATCAAAACATTTATATATATTACATATTATATTTATCTGTGTTAAACATAGTTTAGGGAGATATGTAAAATGTATGAAGTAGTTTTAGAACGTGAAGATTGCACAATGTGTGGAAATTGTGTTGAATTAGATGAAACTTTATTTACTTTTGATGATGATGATAGAGCAACTATCGTCGGTTCCAGCAGAGACGGTGACGTCGATGAATTAGAAACCGATGATATTGAAATATATAAAGAAGCATCAGATAATTGTACTGGTGAATGCATCGAAGTTTATGATGATGAAGGAAACCCAGCATAATTTTTTTTACAATATTTTTTTGAAGAAGTAAATCCATCTTTTTCAAACATTTTTTTCTTAATATTTTATGGACTATTTTTTAAAATAATTTTTTTTGCAATGATTTTATTAAATATTGGCAATAAATATTAAATCATTGAATTTATTATTTAATAAATCTAAGGTTGTAATTTTAATGAAATTATTAATTTTTGTTACTGGAAGAGGAACTGGGGGAGATGCAGTTACCGCTTATAATATTTTCCAAGCATTAAATGAAAAAAATATAGACAGTAAAATTGTCTTGGATCCATCAGCTCCAGGATATTATTTTAAAAAACGTAACATAGAATGGTTAAAATCTCCAATTCCTGCAGCTGGAGGACATGCATCATCAAAATCAAGATTAATTAAAGCAGGATTAAAATCAATAAAAGCTATTTTTTCAGGTTCCAGATTAATTAAAAAAGAAAATGCAGATGGGGTACTTGGAGTTATTGGTGGTGGAGTGGTCATTGGTTGTTTATCAGCTAAACTTGCCGGAGTTCCTTCTATTGGTATAGTTGCAACGCCTACCGATACAAAAATATCATTAAAAATAAATCCTACATTGATTTTACCGGAATCACCAGATTTTACTAAGGATAACATTGAATCAAAATACGACACTAAAAAACAGTATTCTCCAATAAAATCTGATGTAATTGAAGGAAATAAAGAAAATATTTTATCAAAATTACCGTCCGAATATGATCCAAACAGGAAAACGGTATTATTCTCATCAGGTTCTACATTATTTGATGACATGGCAAAAGCAGCCAGAAGATATGCTGAAGAAAACGACAATATAAACATTTTTGTTATCGGAGCTCCATTAAAGGAAGAGTTAGAAGATATTATAAACCATCCGAATATCATGAATCTTGGTTACATCAATTATATGAAGGATTTGTATGATCTGATTGATTTGGCAGTGATTACGGATGACGGATTAACATTACACGAAACCTTGGCTTGTGAAATACCGGTAGTGGTTGTTTTGGGCGTTAAATATGGACGTTATCATGGATTATCCAAAATTTTTGACGGTGCGGTCTTGGAAAGCAACGTTGATAACATATCAGAAAAAGTGAATTATGCCCTTGATGACTATGAAAATATGTATGAGGCTACAAAACTTTACTCAAACGATATAATAAATGGGACAAATGATTTAACGGAGTTTGTAATAAATCATTTATCCAAAAAATAATTTCATTCCCTCTTTTTTTTTAATTCAAATACCTTTTATAGTATTCTGTTAGTTTAAAGATTCCGTCTGTTGATGGATGAATTTCTAGGAAATTATCAAAATCATCAGCCTTTTTACCATCTTTTATTGCTTTTATCATATATGGTAATGCTATGTTGGATGATGGTGAAATTGCTATAATATTGTTAATTTCATTTGTATCAAGATTAATATTTTCTTTAGTAAATCCACTGTTACCATCAAGAATGTACCAGAAAGATGCAGGTCCGGCAGAACCAGGTAATTTAATATCCGTTCCATCCTCTGAAACGTCAGTTCCAAGTAAATAGCTGACATCATATGGTAATGTTACGGTCATTGGTATTAGGGAGTAGTCCGGTTTAATCTTGTTTCCCATAATGTTTTTTATTGCGGCCATACCTTCCATTCTTGAAACGGGGGTGGATAAAATACCGCCAATAACATCTCCTGCAGCATATATGTCCTCATTTGATGTTTGCATGTATTCGTCAACTATTATGTTTCCTTTTTCATCTGTTTCGACAATATCCTTAACGATTTCGGAATTTGCTTTTACTCCCGTTGCAAGCAAAACAGTACCCTCTATTTCACCATAATTTGTGATGACTGATGTATCTGTAATTTCCTTAATGTCAACATTTTCATGTACCATTGTGTTTTTAAGTAATTTAGATACAATATACTCTTCGGATTCACTATCCCTTAGTATTTTAAGGAACTGTGTTCTGCATAATATGTCCACTTGACTGCCCATGGAAGAATAAATTCCGGCATATTCTGCAGCAGTGGAACCGCCCCCAACAATTACCAATTTTTCAGGAACTTCCCTAATTTTCAGGGTATCCCTATAAGTCAATGCTTTTTCGGCACCTTTAATCGGAGGTACATACGGAGAAGATCCTGTACAAATTAATAATTTATCATAAGAATATTCATCATCTTCATTAACAATAACAATTTTTTCATCAGCATTAACTGTAGCAGTTCCATGAACAAATTCCACGCCAGTATTAACAGTTTCATAGGTAATATTTTTACGAATCTTCTTTTGAGTTTCCTTAATACCATTAGTAATTTGCTCATAATTTACTGTAGGTTTATAATCCAAGATTCCAAGTTTATCAAAGTTTTCAGCATCCCGTATATGTCTAGAAACATCACTTAAAGCACAAACTACCATACATGCCTGATTTAAACATTTTCCACCAATATGTTTGTTTTCGATTAATGTCACATCATTTCCTTTTTCAGCAGCATACATTGCAGCAAATCGTCCTGCCGGTCCTGCCCCAATAATTACGATTTTCATTTTATCACACAAATTATTATATTTAATAATATTTTTGTAATAAAAACATAACATTTTTTTCGATTTTTAATTAGTCCACCCAATAGATGCACTTTACATGTGACTGAATTTAATAATTTTAGACAATTGTTCTTTTACAAGACCGTTTTCAATAGCTTTTCTGGAACATTCAACACCTTCTTCCAGAGTTTTAACCTTATCTGCAACATATAATATGCTGGCAGAATTCATTAATGATAAATTCATCCTAGCAACATCAGCTTTTGTCTCGGTTACATTATTTATAACATTATAAATAATATTCAAGTGTTCTTCTGCAGTATCCGGAGCAACAATATCCTTAGGATTTGAATATTCTAATCCAAAATCTTCAGGAGTAATATATTTCGTATATATTTCATCGTTTTCAATGAATGCAACTTTGGTTTTACCGATATTTGATATTTCATCCATGGCGGTGTTTCCTTTTTCATCAAATCCATGAACAATCATACCTCTTTTTACGCCTAAATTTTTTGAAACTTCGGCAACAACTTCAACAAGTTCAGGATCATAAACTCCAGTCATTCTTGCAGTTACATTGCTTGGACAAGTAATTGGACCAATCAAATTGAAGATGGTCCTGGTTTTCAAATCTTTTCTGATTTTCATAACATTTTTTGTTGCAACATGATATTTTGGTGCAAATATGAAGGCAAAGTTACATCCTTCAATAGAATTAATAACTTGTGCAGGAGATAATTCTATATTAACTCCCAGAGCTTCTAATGCATCCGCACCACCAAATTTACTGCTTACACTTCTGTTTCCATGTTTGGATATTTTTGCACCACATGCACTTGCAATAATGGATGCGGTAGTACTTACATTAAATGTTTTAAGGGTGTCTCCACCTGTACCGCAACTTTCAACCAAATATTCTCCAGGATCATAGTTGATTTGAATAGCATGGTCTTTCATACTTTCTGTTAATCCTGTTATTTCTTCAATACTTTCATGTTTCATCCTTAAGGCAATAAGGAATGCTGATATTAATGTATCAGGATATTCCCCACTTATTAAATCATTCATACATTCATAAGCTTCATTTCTTGTTAAATTTCTTTGTTTATCTAAAACATCATCAAAAACTTCTCTAATCATAATAAACCCCTCTTTGTAGCTTCCTTCATCGTGCTGATATAATCAGCTATCCTTGAAAACATCTCATCATAATCGTCCAAATTATCTGCTATAATATTTATTAAGGCACTACCTACTATAGCACCATCAGCACCGGCATCCAATACTTCTTTAACATGTTCCGGTTTTGATATACCAAATCCTACACAAATAGGTATATCGGTATGTTCTTTAATTCTCTTAATCAATTCGGTAGTATTGTGTTCTACCTCTTTTCTTGCACCTGTTGTTCCCATTACTGATGCAAGATAAATAAATCCTCCAATAATTTTTGTAATATCTTTTAATCTTTCATTTGTAGTTGCTTGTGAAACTATGAAAATTTGTTCTAAATCATATTTATTTGCAGCGCAAATCGCATCATCAGCTTCTTCCGGTGGCAAATCGGCAATTAAAACAGCATTTACTCCAACATCACTTAATCGTTTATAAAATTTCTCGATTCCATGCTTATAAACCAGATTATAATATAATAGAAGACCTATTGGTTTATCAGTATACTCGCGTAGCTGTTCTAAAAATTTGAAACATTTATTTATGGTCATTCCACCATCAAATGCACGTATGTCAGCGTTTTGAACACTTGCTCCATCTGCGACAGGGTCTGAAAAAGGAAAACCAATTTCCAATGCGTCCGCCCCATTATCAACCAATGTCTTAGCTATTTCTAGTGATGTATCATAGTCGGGATCACCAGCCACGATAAACGGAATAAAAATGCCCTGACCTGACTTTTTGGATTTCTCAAATATTTCAGCATATTCCTGTTTTTTCATATTTCCACCCCTAATTCTTTTGCAACCGTAAACATATCCTTATCTCCCCTTCCGGATAAGTTCACTATTATAGTTTTTCCTTTATTTTCTTCTTTTTGTGCATATTTGATTGCATAGGCTATTGCATGTGAACTTTCTAATGCAGGAATTATGCCTTCGCTTTCACATAATACTTTCAAAGCATCCAGTGCTTCATCATTGTTTATTGGAACGTAACGTGCTCTGTTAATACTTTTTAAATAAGCATGTTCCGGTCCTACTCCGGGATAATCTAATCCGGCGGATACACTGCTTGTTTCACTTATTTGTCCTTCATCAGTTTGTAAAATAACTGATAATGAACCATGTAATATTCCTTCTGTACCCTTTGTAAGGGTAGCTCCATGTTCTATGCCATCTATTCCTTCTCCACCTGCTTCAACTCCTATCAAGTCCACTTGCTTGTCATCTACAAATCCACTAAAAATTCCCATAGCATTACTTCCACCACCAACACAAGCTATGACCGTGTCTGGAAGTTTACCTTCAAGTTCTAAAATCTGTTTTCTGGCTTCTTTTCCGATAACACTTTGGAAATATTTGACCATGCTAGGATATGGATGTGGGCCCATAGTAGTTCCGATAAGGTAGTGTGTTGTATCCAGGTTTGAAATCCAGTACCTGAAAGCCTCATTAATGGAATCTTTCAAGGTCTTTGAACCCATATCCACGGGAATTACTTCTGCTCCGGATAATTCCATACGGAAGACATTTAATTTTTGTCTTTCCACGTCAGTTGATCCCATGAAAACTTTCACATCCAAACCTAACTTTGCACCTATAACTGCTGTTGCAATTCCATGCTGTCCTGCTCCAGTTTCTGCAATAAGTTGGGTTTTTCCCATGTACTTGGCCAGTAATCCTTGACCGATGGCATTGTTTATTTTATGAGCACCGGTATGTAGCATGTCTTCCCTTTTCAGGTAGATTTTACAACCCAATTGTTTTGATAAGTTTTCAGCATAATATAATCCGGTAGGTCTGCCGGCAAATTCTTTTAAATAAAAATTCAATTCACTTATAAATTCTTCATCATCTTTATATTTATAAAATGCTTCTTCCAATTCTTCTATTGCGGGTATCAATAGTTCTGGTACAAAAATACCGCCATATTTTCCAAATTTTCCATCATATTTCATAGTATCATATTTCCTTAGTCATTTTAAGAATTCTTTTTATTTGTAAAATGTTTTTTCTTCCGGGACTGTTTTCTACACCACTGTTTAAATCAATCATGTCAAAATATTGTAATTTGTCTTGTATTTGTTCAAGATACTCCAAGTTTAATCCTCCGGCCAATATTACATTAATGTTATTGTTGATTGATTTAATGATTTTACTTGCCTTTATTGCAGTTTCGATTGGTATTTGTTTGTTTGTTCCACCAGTCAATCCATCGTTAACGTAATCTAATAGGATGTTTTCACTGATTTTACTATATTGTTTGATTTCACTGATTTTGTCTTCATTTATGCTATTTTGTAATCCGATTACCTTAGTGATATTCAGATGATTACAGTTATGGTATTGATTTAACCATTGTATGTATCGGAGATCGTAATTGTTTAGTGAGTGTAACTGTACATTAAATATTTGGGTTCTGTTAACTGTTTCAATTGTTTTATATGCGTTATCCGGTTCTAGGACTAAAGTTCCTAAATGTTTGTTGTTTAATCTTTTTCCAAGATAGTTAATTTGATTAATTGAAACATTTCTTTTTGATCTTTCAATATTTATAAAACCTATGCGGTCTACATTTAGTTTTTCTATCTTTTTCATTTCGTTTTCATTAGTAATTCCACATACTTTTACTTTAATGGCCATTTCAATACCTCCCTTATTTTTTTAATGTTGAACTTAGCTGATTGATGTAATTTCCAATTTCTTTCTGATTTTTATCCTTTAATATGCTGGTTCCAATTAAAATGGCATCGGCACCATAACTTTTTAGTAGTTTGGCATCTTCTATATTTTCAACACCGCTTTCAGAAATTAAATAGTTTGGAACATATTTTTTAAGTTTTTTTGTTGTTTCTAAATTAACGGTTAAATTAGATAAATTTCTGTTGTTGATTCCGATTATTTTAGGATTCAAGTCAATTACTTGATTAATGTCATCAAGGTTATGGCATTCTATTATGCTATCCAATCCCAAATCCTCTGAAATGTTAATGTATTCTTCTATGTCTGGACATACTCCATTTATTAGTAGGATACAGCTTGCATTGTTTAATGCAGATTCGTATATCATGTATTCATCGATGACAAAATCTTTTCTCAGTAATGGTTTTGATGTCATTTCATTTGCTTTTATAAAATTTTCAATATTACTGTTAAAGTATAATTCCTCTGTCAATACTGAAATCATGTCTACAGGATATTTTTCATAGATTTCAATTACATCTTCAACTTTTAGTGGACTGATATTTCCTTTTGAAGGACTTGCCGGTTTATATTCGGCTATTAATTTGGTTGTTTTCTTATCTTTTAATTTTTCTTGAAATCTGAATTTTTTTGTTTTTGTTGAAATAAAATCCTTTGCTTCTCTTTTAATTTCATGTAATGGTTTATTTTTTTTATTCTTGGTCAGGCTTTGTT
Organism: Methanosphaera sp.; assembly: GCA_045639105.1. GTDB lineage: Archaea > Methanobacteriota > Methanobacteria > Methanobacteriales > Methanobacteriaceae > Methanosphaera. The sequence continues at coordinate 33,337 of JAZUCJ010000014.1, read as the reverse complement.
TTTTATTTTCAACAATTTTTTCTATAACATTCATATTATCAGTTAACCTTGGATGTCTAGGAAATTTTTCATTATAATATCACCGTATGAACTACCTATTGATTCCGGATGAAATTGGATTCCGAATGTAGGATATTCTTTATGTTCGATTGCCATGATTATGTTGTCATCTGTTAAACTTGTTACTTTAAGCTCTTTAGGAACTGTGCTGGAATCGCAAATCAATGAATGGTATCTGATTATTTCAAACTTTTCTGGTATGTCCGTAAATAATCTTGAATTTTCATGATTTATCGTATCTTTTTTTCCATGTACAGGTAAGCTTTTAATAATTTTTCCACCATATTCTACGTAAATTCCCTGATGTCCTAAACAGACTCCTAATATTGGAACGTGTTTGAACTTTTGAATAATTTCGTTACATATTCCAAAGTCACGTTCAATCAGTGGATTTCCAGGGCCTGGTGATAAGATTATGTGGCTTGGATTCAGTTTTTCTATTTCTTTGATTGTAATTTTATCATTTCTTGCAACTGTTATGTCATCAGTATATTTTCCCACTTGCTGGTACAGGTTATATGTAAAGGAATCATAGTTATCTATAATTAATATCATTCCATCACCTCTGTACCGGACTCTTTAAGAGCTTGAACTAGGGCTTGTCTTTTATGTTTACATTCATTGTATTCTGAAGTAGGATCTGAATCAAAGACAATTCCTGCTCCTGCTTGTATTTCTGCTCTTTGTCCGTATGTGGTTAGGGTTCTTATTGTTATTGCAAAATCTGCATTTCCATTTAATGAAAAGTAACCTACCGAACCTCCGTATGGTCCACGGGCATATTTTTCTTTTTGATTTATTATTTCCATAGCTCTTATTTTTGGTGCTCCACTTAGAGTTCCAGCAGGAAATAGGGATGTAAATGCATCTATGGCATCTAGTTTTGTGTTGATATTTCCCGTTACATGACTAACCAAGTGTTGAACATGAGAAAATTTTTTAATATCGTAAAATTCTTCAACTTTAACACTATTTAATTGGCTGATTTTTCCAATGTCGTTTCGTGCTAAGTCTACAAGCATCAGATGTTCGGCTAACTCTTTTTCATCATTCAGTAATGATTCTGCTAATGCTTTGTCCTCTTGTTCATCTTTTCCTCGTGGTCTTGTTCCTGCTATAGGGTATGATTCCACTTTTCCTTTTTCTAGTCTCATCAGCATTTCAGGGCTTGAACCGATAATTTCTCTTTCACCAAGTTTTATATGATACATGTAGGGTGACGGATTAATTTTTCTGAGATGTTCATATAATGGTAGTTTGCTGCCCTTTATGACTAAATTTTCTGCATTTGAAATAACTGCCTGGAATATTTCTCCATCTTCTATTAATTTTTTTGTTTGGACGATGTTTTCTTCATATTCTTTTTGACTAAGATCTTCATCAATCATTTTATATTCCATTATTCCATTTGAATGTTCTTGATTGTAGATTCTATATATTAATTCTCGTCTATCTTCATTCAATGTTGTGTATTCACATTTTTTATTGATGTTGTCATATATGATACAATCTAGGAATAATCCAAATTCAAAGTCTGGGTAAAGACTTTTGTTTGTTGGGATTTTTTCTATGTATTTTATGCTTTCATAGGATACGTATCCTACTAATCCGCCACGAAATCCTTTTTGTTGATAGTCTTTGTTTATGAATTGTTTTAATTCTTGGAATGGATTTTCTGAATGATAACTAATTGTTTGGGTATCTGTTATTATTTTTACTTCGTTATCATGAGCTAATATTTTAGCTATTGGATTAAATCCTATTATGGAATATCGGGATAGTCCGTTGTCTGATTCCATTGATTCTAGTAGAAAAACGTCTTTATAGTTATAGTATAAATTTTTAAATAGTTTGAATGGATTGTCTACGTTTATTTCTATTGTTTTGGGTTTTTTAATTCGTTCTTTTATTTTGCCAAAAACACTCACTTTTGTTCATTTTTTTTCACCTTTTTCTTCTATATAATAATTACATCAATGTACTATATAAATCTTTAGTGTATATATTTATACATTAAAAATATATATTCTACATTGCATAATATAATTATAGATATATAAGGAGAAGGAATATGTGGAAAAAAATATTTAAAAAATTCGATAACTATCCATCACAAAAAAAAGTCGTAAAAAAACTACTCCAATTAGGACTTAAAGTAGACGAAAATAAGAAAATATACTGTAACGATGTAGAAGTAAACATAACTTCTTTAGCAAAATCCATAGATACAGATAGACGTGTAGTTTCATCAACCGTGGAAAACATACTATCAGATGATGAATTAAAACAAATCTTCACAAACATCAAATCTGCAGGCACTGTATTATCAAATATTTCCCAAGAATTAGGCCTTGGAGTAATTGAAATTGAGGGAGATGCACAAAAAACAGGTATATTAAAACAAGTGACGGAACTTCTGGCTGACGAAAATATCAGTATTAGACAGGCATATGCAACCGATCCTGACTTATACACCACACCTTATATGACCATAATTACCGATAAAAATGTTGATGGAAACATTATTCCTTTATTGTTGAAAATAGATGGTGTAACTAAAGTTTCAATGTATTAAAAAATTAGCCTCATATATAAATAATATTATGAATAAATCACTTAATAAGAATAAAAAAATAAAAGATATACTTATGAAATATTATATTTTTAATTTAATGGAGGATACAATATGTGTATAGCAGCACCTGCAAAAATATTAGAAATTAACAATAACGTAGCTACTTGTGATTTTGGTGGAGTTAAACAAGAAGCTAAATTAGATCTGGTTGAAGCAGATATCGGAAATTACGTTTTAATTCATTCAGGTTATGCAATAGAAGTATTAACTGAAGAAGCAGCAAAAGAAACAATAGACACCTGGAATGATTTACTTCAAGAATTAGAAGATGAATAAATTCTCTAACACTCTTTTTTTTAATTAATTCCCTTATAAATAACTTTTTTTCTACTTTTAATAAATGCTATTTTGCCTTAATTTTAAAAAATAAGATATTATAATATTAAAAAGTTTTCTAAAGGCGTGTAGTATTATAGCTTTTCTACAAAGACTAAATATGATAAAATAAATAATAATCTTAAAATTTTAGTTAAAAATAGTTTAAGTAAATGGGCACGCTGGGATTCGAACCCAGGACCTCACGGTTATCAGCCGTGCGCGCTAACCAAGCTGAGCCACGCGCCCTAACAAAAATAATCATGTGCTAACTAAGCACCTATTACTATATTATATTCTCTTAATATATATACTTTTGGTAAGTTTCAAACAAAAAGAAACAAAAATAAATAAATTATTTATTCATCTTTGTTAACCATTTCATTGACTTCGTTTGCCATCATGTGTTCAATGATGTTTACTTCAGCCTTGTCAATTTCTTCAAGTTTTTCAGCTTCTAATCTAGCTGCCATAGCAATGTTAGCTACACTCATACACATAGGGTTTGTAGGTTTAATTGTGATAATTGCTTTTTTATTTGCTTCGTCAACTTCTATATTTTGGATAAGTCCCATATCAACAATACTGATTCCCATATGTGGATCTGCAATACCTGCTAATTTATCATTAATCATTTGTTTAATTTCTGCTTCTGCCATTTTATCTCTCCATTATTTTATATTATATATATAAGATTTTATTTAATATACTTTATGTAAGAAAATTTGATTTACACTCTACTTAATTTGATGTCTGATTTTTACACCGATTCCCTTATCCGCTTTAACCAATTCTTCCCCATTCATCATTGATTTTCCAACACCAACAACTTCATCATCCTTAATAACCACAACCTCATCGTTTGGGATGATATTTTTATCGGCATCATCAATACCCGGCGTAAATAGGGTACTGGTTTTTAAATCAAAATTAATGAAGACCCTATTAATTTCTTCATCTTTTAATATTTCTCCACCAGCCAAATTTAACGTATACAATCCGGTTTCAAAATGAAGAGTAGCAATCTGTTGTTTGTTAGACATTATTCTTGTATTAAATTTTCCATGGGTTTGCGTATCATCGGGAATTAAATTGTCCGCTCTTTTTGAATTAAATTGGTATCTTGCAATTGACCTTAAGTCATGGATTTTATGTTCCTTAAAGTTTATCTTATCCGCTTTTTTAACTTCATCCTTTAAATTAGTTAAAGAATCCTGTGAACGAGTATTCCCATCATCACAAGTATAAACTACATTGTCCAGAACTTCCTCACAAGCTTGTCGATAACCACCGGAAACGTGTGCAATTACTTTATAGTCTTTAACATATTCCTTCAAACATTTTCCGGCCATTTTAATTTCTTCATCCGACCAGTCACCAGTTGTAGATGCATCATAGGAATGTATGGGATAAGTCTTTTCCATTTCCCTAGGACATATACCAAAGGGGGATGTTAAAATTACTTCCTGTAGACCCTTAGTGTACTTTCTGAATAATGTATGTGATTTTGATTGAGAGTATGGTTTTTTCATACTGCATGGCAAAACAACAATCGTATCACTGAAAGGTTCTAATAAAGTCATTCTTTCCTGCCATCTTACGACTTCAGGCCTGTTTAAAGAAAGCTCGGATATGCAAGGTATTTTACTATTTTTCATAATATCTTTCCAAAAAAAATTAGTATAAAAAAGGAAAATACTAGAATAATTTTCCTAATTTAAGAAGAGCTTTAGGGGATACTTTAATTAATAATTTTATTAAAGTTTTAGGACTGATTTCATCCACGTCAACTTTAACAAATTCATGTGCAATTTTATTTAATTCATCATCATCTAATGATAATAAGTACTCTTTAGCTTTTTTGTACTTATCATAGTTTTTTCCGATGTTTTCTTCAGTTAAATTAACGTATTCTTTCAGATTCTTTTTACTGTAATCCTTATCACTAATTGCATGTGCTGCTACAATTCCTGCATATGCTCCTGATTCTAATGCGGAATTTATTCCTCCACCAGTTAAAGGGTTTACAAATCCTGCAGCATCTCCTACAACCAATATGTTGTCTCCAACACGTTCTTTAATTAATCCACCAACAGGATCTCCACCTACATTAATTTCCACTGCCTGGGCATGCTGTGTTTCGGGACAGTTTTTAATAAATTCGTCTAAGTGTTCTATTGCAGTTTTGTCGGTATGGGTTTTTAAGACACCAATTCCAACGTTTGCCATGTCTTCTCCTTTAGGGAAAATCCAGGTATATCCTCCAGGTGCAACACTTCCAAAGTATAATTGGATAACATTATTGTTTTCCATTTCAAGTCCTGCCATTTCATATTGAACACAGGATTCCATGTTGTTAAATTTAGTGTTACAATCTAAACCTGCCCATCTGCCAATACGTGAACCAGGACCATCTGCTGCAATAACAATATGGGCATGTATTTTGATTTCTTCACCCATCTTGTCTGCAGTTACAATTATTCCATCGTCCACTCTTTCCAAGGATGTTGCACGTGTTTTTATCATAATTTTTGCACCGGCACGTGCCGCATCCATTGCCATATGTTTATCGAATACTTTTCTTTCAAGAACGTATCCTGATTCAGGTAAGTCAATCGTATCCTCACTTAACCATACACTTGTTTGATCAGGGGATACTAATCTGACTCCATTTGATTTTCTGGCAATCCATCTTGGATCAGGCTGAATTCCCAAATCTATTAATCCTTGTTTAGATACTCCTTCAGCACATCTTTTTGGTGAACCTATTTCGGATTTAAGATCTATTAATATAACATCTGCTCCATGTAAGGCTGCTTCTCTTGCTGCTAGAGAGCCTGAAGGTCCGGCACCTACAACTAAAATATCAGTTTCATATTCCATTTTTTCACCTTATTCTAATGATAATGCTGCAACAGGACATGCTTTGACACATAATCCACATTTAGTACATTTTTCATCATCTACTACAATTTTTAATTCTTGAACATCTATTGCATCAGCAACACAAACACCTGCACAAGCTCCACAATACATACAATATTCTTGGATAATCATAATAACTCCCTCATTTATTCTTCTTTTTCCTCTTCTGCTCTTCTATTGTCTATAGCTTCATCTCTTGTTATGAAAATATAACCACAGTTAGTACATTTCAGTTCACCATTATGGCCATAAGCAAGAAATTCTCTTTCAAAATCTCTATGCTGCGTTTTATCTTTAGAACCACATTGGGGGCATGGTTTTAGTAACTCTTCTATTTTCATTTTTTATCCCTTCGGTGTATTATTAAGTAAATCAAGAAGTTTAAATTGTGCTGCTTGTAAATGTTTACAATAAAAACTTCCCGGTTGTCTCTGATTTCTATATGTGTAATCTGCACAATCGCAGTTCCAATATCCATAAATCATAGACACGATATAGTAATCATCTTTATTTTTAACTTTGAATATAATATGACTGGGTTCATAATGTTCTACAAAGACGTCATCATTTTTGTATAACTTATAACCCTCTGAAATTCTATCTGCCATTATATCAATTAATCAATTATTTTATCATAATTTGTATCTTTTAATAATATATTAATATTTGATTTTCATTAAATATGCTTTTTATGTTTTTTTAAAAGATAAGGGTAAAATTTTGTTATATCTTAAACTCAGAGTATCATTATTTAATCTGGTAATGATATGTACTGGAAAGATTTTAACGTTGCTTTCATATGCTTCTTTTAATGTATCACTAAATTCTTTATCAGTTTCATAGTTTGGAGAAAAGATATCAGCATTATTTTGTAAGATTAAAATAATTATTGCACTTTGCATGGATTTCTTAGTAATTTCTATCAGTTCCTCGACATGTTTTTTTCCTCTTTTGGTGGGAGCATCAGGAAATTTTGCAATCTTATCAATTACCAGGGTACATCCCTTGACTTCCAGAAATAGATCTGTGTTGTCCTGGTCTTTTAGTAAAAAATCCAGCCTACTATTTCCATAGCTATATTCAGGTTTGTATATGCTGAAGTGTTCCAAATCCCCAATCTTTTTTTCATTAATTAGCTCCTCAACAAGTTTATTATGATATGAACTGTTTAACAGCACCCATTCATTCATATATTTTATTGCAACAACATCGTATTTTGTTTTTCTACCCCTTGTTTTATAGGTTGGAACGTATTTGATTAAAATATCAGTATCTTCAATTAATAATTCTTTTAATCGTCCAGGGTCATGTAAATGGGCTAATTCTATCTTTTCATTTTCATTTTTAAATTCAATTGTAAATCTGTTTGGTCTGGACACATATTTAACCTTTTTTAAATTAGAAATTTTCATTTTATCATCTTGATGGTTTGTAAAAATAGTATAAAACGTTATTATTCATATTATTTTTTTAAATTATATTTTATCTGATATTTAAGAAACTATTAAATAAAAACATTTACAAAATATATAATAATATATATGTTGATTAATATTGATAAATAATCTAACTTGGTGAGAATACTATGGAATATGGAATGTATCAGGAAATTATGGATCAACCCATTTCTTTAAGGCGAACTATCGATTCAGAAAAAGAACATTATGAAAGGATTTCCGAAGAATTTAAAAAATTCGATAAAATATTTTTAATCGGATGTGGAAGCTCAATTTCTACTTGTTATACTATAAGAGATGTTGTAAAATCTATTTCCACTATTGAAGTTGATGTTCAAACCGGTTACGAATTTGTAGAACATCAATATCTTGAAGAAAATGCTAATATGGGTGTTATTCTTACTTCACAATCCGGTGAAACTTCAGATACATTGGAAGCTTTACGTAAAGCAAAAAAATGTGGAATCAGAACAGTATCCATTACCAACAATTCAGAAAGTTCTATGGCAAAGGAAGCAGATGAAAGTATTGTAACATTATGTGGGGAAGAAAAAGCGATTTTGGGAACAAAAACATATGTTACTCAATTATTTTCACTATATGCAATCTTTTTCAACATGATTGAATCAGAAAGAGCAGAAAAAATATTAGAACAGTTATATACAGTTCCTGATTTAATAGAAAAATTATTGAAAACTACAGAAGAAGATAGTAAAAAAATGGCTCAAGACAATAAGGATGTTAAACTATTCTATTGTATGGGTGGAGGAGTCAATTTCGGATTGGCTTATAAGTTAGCCATGACCATGTTTATGGAAGGTTCTCTAAAACATGCCTGTCCTGTTTATGCTGGAGAGTTTAGACACGGATTGATTGAACGGGTTGAAAAAGGAGAAACCGTAGTTTTCATTAAATCAGGGGATAATTATGATAAGGTAACGCTTAGGGCAATTGACTTTTGTCAAAATATAGGTGTGAACACCATAATATTTGATTCCGAAGATTATTCTGATTTGGATGTTTTATTAACTCCATTTACATTAATAGTTCCATTAGAATGGTTTATTTATCATTTATCAATATTTAATGGGGAAGATCCTGGCAGTACCAGACATATTGGTAAAGTCAGATACTAACTTTTCATTTTTTCTTTTTTTAAATATAATTTTTATTACAATCTATTTTTAATTATTAATTATTCACTAAATTTAAATTGTATAGTTTACATAAATATATATAGATAAAATATTGAAAAATTTTTTAAATTATAAAATGTTGGAGAAGTGATTTTTTGTATTCAATTAAGTCTAGTGAGGATCTTGAAGAATTAAGTCCCTTTATCATCATAGGTGCTGGTGGGGGAGGAGAAAAATTCTCTAATTTTAACGGCGTAGAAACAGCAGGTTTTTTAGATGATTCTAAGGATAAACAAGGTAAAGATTTCCTTGGACATATTGTAAAATCCGATTTAAAAACATTAGTAGAAGAAACTAATGCCAAATCAGTTGCAATCATGTTACCTATAGGTGCTGAAGGAGCCGCATTAAAATATGCAGTTCAAGCAATAGATTTAGGTTTAAACGTTGTAACATCTTTCAGATCATTACCGTTAGAAGAAAATCCTGCAATTTTAAAATTTGCAAATCAAAAAAATGTTAAAGTAAAACAAATAAGTTCTAGATTAGACAATGTAGAAAAAGTTATGGGAATAGCTCCAGAAAAGGTTACTGAAATATTACCTAAAATAATGTATATTCATAAAAAACCAGTAATATTTGTTGGTGGAACTTCTCAGGAATGTGGTAAAAGAACCACAACAAGAAAATTAGGTCAAATCGCAAAAGAAATGGGATTGAAAGCAATAATATTTTCAACTGATGAAATGGGATTTGAAAAACCTACCGATATTAACTTCAGAGCAGGTAGTTTATCCGTAATGGACGTACCGGCAGCTGTAATGGGAACAATAAAATACATGGAAGAAAATGAAGATCCGGACATAATATTTGTAGAAGGTCAATCCAGTTTAACCGAAACGGGAAATCCACACCCTAAAGGATTGTCAGCATCAATTTTATTCGGAGCAATGCCTGATGCAGTAGTGTTATGTCACAGACCAAACCATCCATTCAGGGAACCAATAGGAATTGAAGCAGAATTAAGTGCAATAGAAGCTGTAGAACCAACTAAAGTTATAGCATTATCAATAAATAGGAGAAATGATTCCGAATATTCATTAGAAGAAGTTGAAAAAGAATTTAATTTACCAACTGTTGACATTCATACAGATTCAAATGGTGGTTTAAAAAGATTAATTGAAACAGTATTAAATTATGTGGGGGAAAAGGAATGAGCACATTTAAAGATTTTACAGTAAACGTTAAAAAGTCAATTGATAGAGAGTATGATGGTGAATCTAACATGGAACCAAATTACGATGAAAGCCAAAAAGTATTAAATGATAATGTTATCTCTTCAATAGAAGATTCATATGAAGATGAAGAATATGACATAGTTGTTGATGCTGATGACGATATTTCTCTAATCGAACCAGAAACTGCAAGTGTAGACATGATTCGTCTAATAAAAGTAAAAACAATCAACGAATTATCAAAAGAATTAGAAAACGTGAATAAAACCGGTGTTCCAGCAATCATAGACTTAAAATATATTCAAGAAAGAAGAGCTGCAGAATATAAAAAATTAGGTTCAACATTAAAAGCTTACAAATCAGCAACCAACGCAAACGTAGTTTTATTAGGATCTACAAAAAATGTGATAGTAGTTGCTCCTGAAGATATTAGATTATTAAAAGAATAAACTTAATCTTCACTTCTCTATTTTTATATTTATTTTAATAAGAAAATTAAAAGAAAAAAAGTTTTATAATTTAAGATTATGGAATCTTAACACATTTTTAAACATAACCTTATCGATACTATTTTTGTTAACGCCCATTTTCTCGAGTTCATGTTTAGTTTCAGGTAACGACATTGGATTAGAGGGAGCATAACTAATGTCACTATCCAATACAAACTTATCATAACCATATTCATCTAGCATTTTAACGGTATCTTCTGTTGACATTTTTAATGGTTGAACAGTTATTCCAAGAGTGTATTTTTTATCAACCACACCATCAACAATAGAAAAATCAATATGGTCCAGTTGGACTAATTCAGGGCGGATGTTTTCATCCAGCAATTCAACAATTTTTCCGGTTACTTCAGCCTTATTGGTACGGGGTGTATGGACAATAACATTATACCCGTTTTCATCGGCTAATTTTAATTGTTTCACAAAAACTTCCCGTTGTGTCTCATCTAAACTTTCTAGTCCAATTTCTCCAACGGCAATAACGTTATCCTTTTCCATGTACTCTGGTAGTTTTTCAATAACCTTCTCATAATCTGATGGGATTGCTCTTGGATGCACACCTACAGCACAATATAATTTTATTCCTTCATTTGTAACACGTTTTGATTCTCTGTGAACAATCCTGTTAAAATGTTCAAATGAAACATTGGACTTATTCATGTCTAATGGATCATATGCACAGGAAACAATAGCATTAACTCCGGCAATCCTCATATTCTTAAAGTCTTCAACAGGTCTGCAGTCTGCATGTAAATGTGCATCAATTATCATGTACCTAGCCTCATTCTTCTATGTCTTCAAAGAGAATATATTCTTCTATCAATTGGTTGATGATTAATGGCAATCTGTTAATGGCAACTCTTTTTTGTTTGAAAGTATCCCTATCACGTATTGTAACTTTATTGTCCTCGATGGAATCATAATCAACGGTTACTGCAAAAGGAACACCAATTTCATCTGCTCTGGCATATCTTCTTCCAATGGTACCACTTGTATCGTATGAAGTGATGAAAGAATTTTCTCTAAGTGTGGTTTCTATGTTTTGGGCAATTTCTGTTAACGGTTCTTTATTGACCAATGGTAAAACAGCAACCTTAATAGGAGCTATTTTTGCAGGTAGTTTAAAGTAGGATCTAGTTTCTCCTTCTTCACTTACATCCTCTGTGAATGAATGTAGCAATGTAGAATAGATTATACGATCAATTCCATATGATGGTTCTATTACGTGAGGAACAAATCTTTCTCCTTTAATTTGTTCTTCAACAGTATCAAATGTAACAAAGCTATCATCTATTTCATACTCATTATCGTCAATGGCAAATTTGTAAACTCCTTCGGTTTCAAATTTTTCCTTAATGTCATCAGGGTTGACATTTTCAAGTATTTCCTTTGCCTTAGGAGAATCACCTTTAAATGTTGGCCCAAATTTTTTCATATTGAATGAAGGCTTGGTTACGGTAACGGTTCTTATTTCATCATATTCTTTAAATACGGATAAATCCTCTTTGCTGTGTGCAATGTGTGATTTTAAGTCGAAATCTGTTCTGTCGGCTATTCCAATAATTTCAACCCAGCCAAACTGGTCAGTGTTTACTTCAGCATCCCAACAGTCAATGGCATAATGAGCCATTTCATCAGGTAAGTGTTGTCTAAATCTAATAGCTTCCTTTGGAATTCCAATATCGCTAAGAAACTTACTTGCCAATACTATCTGGTATATTAACATTTCACTAGAAACAATTCCTGAATCTATGGCTTCTTTAACTTTAATATTAATTGGTTCCTTCTTATTTAACTGTTCATTCTGACTGTATAGTTTCAGTTCACAATCTTCAATGTTCTTATAGTTTTTATGACTTTTATCACATGGGTCGACAAATATTTCAGCTTCTGCTTGTGTGAATTCTCTTAACCTGATAACTCCCTGTCTTGGAGACAATTCGTTCCTATAAGATTTTCCTAACTGAACAATTCCAAAAGGTAATTTGTCCTTATAGAATCTGCTGATTCTCTTAAATGCAATGAAAATTCCTTGAGCAGTTTCAGGCCTCATAAATCCAACCTGTTTTCCACTAGCTCCTATCTGGGTTTTAAACATCAGATTATAGCTTTGAACATCATCCAGTTTACCTTCACATTCTGGACATACAATGTTATTTTCTGCAATGATTTCTGTAAGTCTTTCATCTGGTAAACCTTCTACATCATCATCTATAACATCTTCTATAATATGATCTGCCCTGTATATTTCCTTACATTCACTACACTGGGTCATCGGATCGGTAAAGTTGTCAACGTGTCCTGAAGCCTTGAGAGTGTTTTTAGGCATTACCGTAGGTGCTTCTATTTCGTAGAATCCTTCCTGGAAAACATAGTATTTTCTCCAAAGATTCATAATATTGTTCTTCAATAATCCTCCTAACGGTCCATAATCATAAAATCCGGCTACTCCGGAATATATTTCGAATGATGGATAAATTATTCCCCTTTTCTTTGATATGCTCATAACTTTTTCATTACTCATTATTTTCCCTCATTAATATCAAAATCTTCTTTGATTTTACTTACTTGTGGTCCTGTCTGACCCATATATTTGCTGTCTCTTTCTTCATGGCCATACGGTTTTTCAGAAGGTGTGGTCATGGTTTCAAAAACTATCTGACATACTCTTTGGCCAGGATATAATGCAACAGGCATTTTTCCTATATTTGAAATTTCTAACGTAATTTTACCTTCAAAACCGGGATCTATGAATCCGGCAGTAACGTGCATTGTTATACCAAGTCTACCGATAGATGAACGACCTTCTACACGAGCAACCAAATCAGCAGGTATTTTCACGGTTTCAAAAGTTGTTGCTAATGTAAATTCTCCAGGATGTATGATAAAAGGTTCACCTTCCGTTATTTCAATTGTTTCCATGTATGATTCCAAATCCGTATTGTCAAATGGGTCAATGAACGGTTTTGTAATAATTTTAAATCCCTTGAATTCATTACCTATTCTTAAGTCTACGGATGATGGTTGAATTTGTTTTTCATCAGTAATTGGATCAATTTCTATTTTTCCTTCATCCAAATATTTTTTTATATCTATGTCACTAAGTATTGCCATAACTTATTCCTCTTCTGGTTTGATTCTAACATTTACACGTTTTAGTGTTCCACGTAACATTTTTGATTCGCGACCTGCAATAAATGCACGTCCAATGATTCGTTTAGTAATTATTTCTACATTTTTTCTCTTATGATCCGGATAATCCAGTTTAGAAATAATATCATTACAAAGTTTTGTGATTATTTTTTTATCTTCAAAACTAGCGATTTCCATGTTTTCAACAGGATAATCCTTTTGATTTTTATAAATTTCATAGAATACGATTGCAGCTGCATGACTAATGTTCATTATAGGGTATTCCTCGTTGGTTGGAATTGTAACTAGAATATCGCATAATTCTAGTTCTTCATTACTTAAACCGTCTCCTTCTCTTCCAAAGAGTATTGCAATATTTCCATCAACATGCATATTTTTTCCAAGTTCATCTGGTGTTATTGGAATACGTGGGATATTATAGCTTCCCCCAGCCGTACCAGTTGTTCCTACAATTGTCGTGATTTCATTATCTTCTATGAACTCTGTTATGGAATCATATATTTTAGCATCCTGAACCACATCTCTTGCATGACTTGCCTGATAGTAAGCACTATTGTCAAATTCACAGGGATTTATTAAAACAAGATTTTTAAATCCAAAATTTTTCATAGTCCTTGCTAAAAATCCTATATTTCCGGGAGTTTTTGCTTCTACAAATACGCTATAAATTTTCAAATATAATCACTATATATTACTCTGTATAATTATTTTAAAATAAATTTCTCTAATTTTTTTTTGAAACCTTCCTTTATACCATGATATATTTAAATACTTGTTCATACTACTATTATTTAAAAAATAATTATTAATTAAGAATAACATAATAGTACATGAATATTTAGAGATAATGACTGTCATTAAATATAAAAGTGTATGTTAATACTTCGTTAATAATAAACGAATAATTTAATATAATTAATTTCATTTTAAAAATTGTTGGGAGGCTTTTTATGCTAATGGTTACAACACCGGACATTGAAGGAAAAACGGTTAAAAAATATTTCGGTATAGTTAACGGTGAAGGTTTAATAGGTTCAAATGTTTATAAGGATATTTTTTCAGGTGTACGAGATGTTGTAGGTGGAAGAACTTCAACTTATGAAGAGGAATTAAAAAAAGCCAGAGAATTAGCAGTAAAGAGTATTGCAGATAAAGCTAAGGACTTAGGAGCAAACGCTATTTTAAATGTCAGAATAAAATACAGTAACTTGGGCGGTACAATGGGAAACACTATTCTGGTAAGTGTTAATGGTACTGCAGTTTTAATAGAATAAAAAAAGATGAGAATGAATGGATATTTAATATCCTATTCATATGCCTTATTAAGTAATTCCATAATGTTTATCACACTTGTTTTTGAATTTTTCTTTTTTAAAGAATCGTTTATGTTAAATTCACAGAATGGACATATCGTTACGACATAATCAACATCCAATTCGTCAATCATGTCCACTTTATCGTCTGCAAGGGCTTCAGCTATTTCAGGTTTACCTGATTTAACTCCACCACCAGCTCCACAACATTGGTCAGGTTTGTCCATTTCAACAAATTCTACGCCTTTGATATTTTTAAGGATATTTCTTGGTTGTTCGCTGATACCCTGACCTCTAAGAAGGTGGCATGGATCATGATATGTTACTTTAACGTTGACTTCGTTCATTTCTTCAGGGTTAAGTTTTCCGTCTAAAAATTCACTGATGTCCATAACATTCAACTCAACACCATATTCCGGGTAATTGTTTTTTAAGGTTGATCCACAACCAGCACATACCGTCAGTATGGTGTCATAATCTTTGAACGTTTCATAATTCTTTTTAACCAAGTCAGGGATAATGTCTATTTGACCGGTTCTAAATAATGGTGAACCGCAACAGACTTGTGATTCCGGAACATCCACTTCATATCCGAGCTTTTCAAGAACCTTTATAAGGTACTCTGCTATCCAAGGTAATCTATTGTCAATCATACAACCCGTAAAGAAAGCAATCTTATTTTTCTTCTCAGACGCATGGTTTTTATTATATTCCTTTACAAAGCCTTCAGGATAATCACTATCTTCTAATGGCTGTACGCTTCTTCCAGTGTTAAGCACGGATTTTCTAATTAATTTATGAGGTTTGAGAGGACCTTCTTTTTCAGAAAATATCTGTGCCCTTAACTTCTCAATGGCCTTTCCATAAATGTCAATCTCTTTAGGACAGGTTTTACTACATTCACCACATGAAGTACAGTAATAAATTCCGTTCTCAACAGACTTTTCTGAAAGAGATTCATCTTCTCTTGGATCAAACTCAATATTGGAGAAGCCTCTCATAAAGTAAGGTCCAACATATGCATCGGTTTTTTTAATAACAGGACACATTGAAATACATGAGAAACAATCAATACAACCTCTTAATTGATCACACCTGGCATAGTCTTCAGGTTTAATTATTTCGGGCTTATTTTTTTCAATTTCAAGGTCTTCAGAAGCCATATACATGTTCAAATCTTTAATTTTATCGTTTAATTCTGTTCTATCAACAATTAAATCTTTAATTACTGGAAGGTCTAATGGTTCTAAGATATCATTATCACCTATTTCTGCCTTACATGCTAACTTTGCTTTTCCATTAACTTTTATTGCACAGGAACCACATTGGCCGGCTCTACATGAGTATCGGTAAGCAATATTGGCATCATATTTTTTATTTATCTGAGCTAAAGCGTCTAAGATTTTCATCTTTTCAGTTTCTTCAATCTCATAAGATTCAGTGTAATGTTCATCTTTCACAGGATCATATCTTTTAATATTAACAGTAATCATATTAATCTCCCAAATATCCTTAAGGTAAATAATTGATTATTTCACCATTTTTAATAATAAACTCAATTAGTATTCTATCTTAAGTTAATATTTTTATTTCTTTTCTTTTAAAATTTGTTAATAAAAAACTTATACTTGATTTAATATAAATATATATATTCTTTAATAATTAGTAATAGATTTTTTTCTAATTAAATTATTATCTCATCTTTAATTATTTTAAGGAGCATTATCATGAAAATAAAAGAGTTATTAAATTCTGAAAAAGGAAAAAAACGTTTCATGTTAGGAAATGAAGCGGCTGTAAGAGGTGTTTTGGAGGCTGGTGTTTCATTGGCAGCAACGTATCCCGGAACTCCCTCTTCAGAAATAGGTGACATATTATTTAAAATTGCTAAAGATGCAAATGTTTATTTTGAATTTTCATCAAATGAAAAAGTTGCAATTGAAGTGGCTGCCTCAGCAGCAAGTACAGGTTTAAGAACATTTTCATTTATGAAACATGTGGGAGTAAATGTCGCAGCAGATTCTTTTATGACTTCAGCATACATTGGTGTTGAAGGTAGTTTACTGGTATTAGTTGCAGATGATCCATCAACATTCTCTTCACAAAACGAACAGGACACACGACACTTTGCAAGACAAGCAAACATACCATTGTTTGAACCATCCAATCCACAGGAAATTAAAGATTTTATCCATTACGCATATGGAATATCAGATGAATTCAATATTCCGGTAATATTAAGAACAACTACCCGTGTATCACATATGAGAGGAATAGTTGAAACTGATGAATACACAAAAAATACAAGGACTGCCGGTGAATTTAAGGACAATGGACTGCACGTACCCGTTCCGGAAGCAGCCAGAGTAATGCATAATAATCTCGTTGAAAAAATCAACCAAATTCGTGAAATATCTAATGAAAGTCCTTTAAATAAGATAATAGACAATGGAGCAGATGTCGGTATCATAGCTTCTGGTGGAGCATATAATTATGTTGCAGACGTAATAAAACAAAACAATTTAAAGGTAAACGTGCTAAAAATTGGTTTTTCACACCCATACCCTGAAAAACTGGTAAAACAATTCCTGGAAGACAACAAGGAAGTTTTAGTAGTTGAAGAAGTGGATCCTATTAATGAAATAGAAACACTGGCAATTGCCGGAAGATATAACATCAACACAACAATTCACGGTAAAAAGGATTTAACTTTACCTGAAACCTTTGAATATAATCCTGACATAATATTTGATGCACTTCAGAAATTAACCTCATTTGAAGATAAACGTAACAAAGCAAATGAAGAATCATCTATTGAATTGCCTAAAAGACCTGCAACATTATGTTCAGGATGTCCACACAGAGCATCATATTATGCTGCAAGAGAAGCAATCAACAGCTTGAATTTAGACATTGAAAGCATACATCCTTCAGATATCGGATGTTACACATTAGGAATAGCACCTCCATATAAAATGGCAAATTACCTGATGTCAATGGGAGCAAGTGTAGGAACAAGCTGTGGATTCAGCAAATCCACCGAAGACCAGCCTATCATAAGTTTCATTGGAGATTCAACATTTTTCCATGCAGGTATACCACCATTAATAAATGCGGTTCATAATAAAAACAAATTTACGTTAGTAATCCTGGATAACAGAATTACGGCTATGACTGGTGGTCAAACCAATCCTGGAATACCTGTGGATGGTATGGGTGATGATGCACCTGCAATATCCATTGAAGCATTAGTTAAATCAATAGGAATAGGCTTTGTGAAAAAAGTCAACCCATTAGATGTTAATGAAATGATTGAAGTATACAAGAAGGCTTTAAGTTATGATGGAGTTTCCGTAATCATTGCAAAATATCCATGTAACCTAATAAACAAGAAACAAATCAGGGAAAGAAAGTATAAAATAGTTGTCAATGAGGATAAATGTGTACATTGTAACATATGTGTAGATAAGTTAGCATGTCCAAGCATTAATGAAATAGATGGAAAAATTACAATAGATCAGGTATGTAATAAATGTGGTGTTTGTACTCAGGTATGTCCGACAAAAGCAATATCTAAGAAGGAGTAGGTAAAATGGTATATAATATTTATATTTGTGGAATTGGTGGACAAGGAATCATTAAAACCTCAATAGTAATAGGTGAAACAGCACTGTCTAAGGATATGAACGTTGTTATGAGTGAAATTCATGGAATGAGCCAAAGAGGAGGAGTAGTGTCAACAGAACTAAAAATCGGTGAAGACCAAAGTCCAATAATCCAGGAAGGAGGAGCAGACTTAATACTTTCATTCGAACCGGTAGAAGCATTAAGGGCATTGCCTAAATCAAACAAAAATTCAATAATCGTAACAAACATTTCACCGGTATTGCCATCCACAATTAATCAGCAAGATGTGGATTATCCTGATGTGGAAGACATTATTAAGGAATTGGAGTCAAAAGTAGAGAAAGTCTATGCAATAGATGCTAATGAAATAGCAAACAATGCAGGACATCC
This sequence comes from Methanosphaera sp., assembly GCA_045639105.1. Classification (GTDB taxonomy): domain Archaea; phylum Methanobacteriota; class Methanobacteria; order Methanobacteriales; family Methanobacteriaceae; genus Methanosphaera. Next base: position 14,585 of record JAZUCJ010000014.1, on the reverse strand, counting down.
ATTGTCAATGAACATGGCAATGTTGGGTGCAGCAACAGCAATCTCCACATTCCCACTAGAAAAAGAAGAAGTAATCGAAATGATGAAAAATCATCTTCCACCAAAATCTATTGAAATAAATCTAATAGCATTTGAGGAAGGATACAATTCCTGTCTATAAAAAAAGAGTTATTGGAGGTTATATGGAATAAATCTCTTCAGGAGATAAAATTTCCACATTTCCTTCTTCCAATATTTTATAATAATCTTCCTCATCATCTTCTAGTTTTAACATCAGTATTGCATTCGTACTTTTTGGTTTAACAAAAGCATATAAATATTCAATATTGATATTCTTTTCATCCAGAATTCTTAATACCTTATTTAATCCTCCCGGTTCATCTGCAATTGCTACGGCAATAACTTTAGTGATTTTAACGGTAAAATCACGTTCTTCTAACTGTTCTTTAACTTTTAACGGGTCACTTACTATCAGTCTAAGAATACCAAAATCGGAAGTATCTGCCACGGATAAGGCCCGAATATTTATGTTTAGTTTTTCAATAATATCTAAAGTATTTAACAATCGTCCTTCTTTGTTTTCTAAAAAAATGGATAATTGGTCGACATATTTTTCACTCATATTGTCACTTCCTATTTATTTCTGTTATCAATCACTCTTACTGCTTTACCAGATTCTACTCTGTCAATACTTTTTGGTTCAACTAATGATACGTTTACTCTTAAACCTATTTCATTATGAATTGCATTTGCTAACTTTTCTTTAATACCTATTAATTCCTTCACGTTATCAAAGAAAATTTCAGGTGATGCTTCAACTCTAACTTCTATTTGGTCAAGAACATCAGGTCTTGTTAATATAATTTGATAATGAGGTTCAGTTCCTTCAATTGAAAGTAAAGCCTTTTCAATTTGTGATGGGAATACACTTACACCTTTAATTTTAAGCATATCATCTGTTCTACCGGAAATTTTATCCATCTTAACTAATGTTCTGCCACAACCACATTTTTCATGATGAATTTTTGTAACATCCCTTGTTCTAAATCTTATTAAAGGCATACCAACCCTTGTTAAAGTAGTAAGAACCAATTCCCCTGATTGATTTTCAGGAAGTTGTTTCATGGTGACAGGATCAATAATTTCAGGGTAAAAATGGTCCTCATTTAAGTGTAATCCATTTTGTTCACAGCATTCCATTGCTACACCAGGCCCCATAACTTCAGTTAGACCATATATGTTATATGCCGGTGTTTGGAACTTTTCTTCTATCTGTTTTCTCATTTCATCCGTCCAACTTTCGGAACCAAAACCAATAACTTTAAGATTTAAATCATCAGGTGTTATGCCCATAGCCTTTAATTCTTCTGCAATATGTAATCCGTATGATGGTGTAAATATTAGCATAGTACTCTGGAAATCCTGGAGCAATTCAATCTGTCTTAACGTTTGTCCGGTTGATATAGGCACTACCGTTGCACCTATTTTCTGGCCACCATAATGTACTCCAAATCCGCCCGTGAATAAACCATAACCGTGAGTGTTTTGGATAATGTCACTATCATCCACGCCCATCATGGTAAAACCTCTGGCAATTAATTCTCCCCAAATGTCCAAGTCTTCCTTAGTATAACCTGAAACAGTAGGTTTTCCTGTTGTACCACTGGAAGTGTGAATTTCTATGATATCTTTTTGTGGAACAGCAAAGAGGCCAAAGGGATATGAAGCTCTTAAATCAGTTTTTGTAGTAAAAGGTAACTTTTCAATATCTGCAAGAGTTTCTATATCTTCAGGATAGACTTCTTCTTCAGTGTATCGTTTGTGATAATAAGGTACTTTATCAAATGCTGTTTTTACAACATCTTGTAATCTCTTTAATTGTAATTCTTCCATGTCTTCTTTAGACATGCATTCAATTTTTTCATCCCAAAACATTATTTATTTACTTCCTATAGTTGTGATTAATATTAATTTTTATAAAACATATCTTATTAATTTTTGTAGATGATAGAAAAATAAATTGATATCTGGCTAAAATATTTGCATGGTTTGATAAATGAATTATTGTTGAAAATAATAAATATTATAACTTATTTATGATAAAACTAATTATTAGGTGAATATATGTCCGAAGAAAAACTAACTTATGAAGATATTGAAAGATATGATTTTGTTTTTTCTAAAGTTCCATCATTATTACTGGGAACTATGATAAGAAGAAAGTCAAATTTGGTATCTAAATTTGAACCAACGATTGTTTCAAAATTAGATAGTTTAAACGAAACTCAACAAAAGCATTTTAACATAATACTTAATTCTGATGTTTCTGAGCTTCAGGAATTATTTAAAGAAGCATATGAAAAATCAGGTAAAAAACAGTATAAGCAATTGGCTGATCCAAAAGCAGCAGAATTTATTGAAAAAAACTTGTCAGAAATTAAAAAAATAGTAGAAAGAGAAGGTAAATGATATTTACCTATTCGATATCAATATTTACAGACTCTTCAGAATCTTCAGATTCTTTTTCTTCTTTTTCTTCTGTAAATACTTTATTGATTATTATGTAATCCCCAATACTTGTAATGTCATCCTTTGTAATTGCATTTTCTTTTTTAGATTTTCCAAATGAAGAAGATTGTCCTGAAATATTAAATCCTATGATTTCAAATTTTTCCAGGTCAAGATCAATGTTACTGACTTTTCCAGCAATGTTTCCTTCGGAATCCAATGCGGTTTTTCCGATTAATTTGTTTATTTTAACATTTTTTTCTGCAGATTCAGGGATTTTATCTAATAATTGTTCCTCTAGTTCTTCAATAGTATTTGATACTTGAACATAGTCTCCCACAGCAAGAATATTGTCGGCAGTTATTTCATAATATTTTTTACTAATAGGATTTCCGATTGAACCGTATACTTTTGAGATTGTGAATGATTTCATATCTAGTTCTATTTCTGCTAATTTTGCAAGGTCTCTTGCTTTTTTATCAATAATTTTTTTTCCTAGTAAATCTTTAGCGTTCATGTTTTATCTCCAATTAGTTATTTCCTAAATACTTTTATATTTTTGATTATTATTAAAATTTTGTATTAGTTTGAGTTTAAATATTCCTTAAATTCTGTAATTGTAAGTAATGGCGTAAATTTAATATTGTTTTCTTCAAATGTTTCCTTTGCACCTTCTTCTCTGTCAACTATCACGAAAGCTTCAGTTATTTTTCCACCATTTTCATTAATAACCTTTATGGCTTTTAATAATGATCCACCAGTTGTTGTTACATCTTCAACAATAACAACATTGTCGTTTTCAAGAAGTTCTCCTTCTATTTGTTTGCTGGTTCCATAAGATTTTTTTTCTTTTCTTATCATCAGCATAGGCTTTTTAGAAATTAATGATGTTGCCGTTGCAATAGGAACAGCACCCAAGGCAGGTCCTGCAATCTTATCAATATTTTCATCATCTATCTTTTCCGTAATCAGATAAGCTACGGCTTCAAGAATTTCGGGCATGGTGATTGCTTTTTTCATATCAACATAATAATCACTCTTCTTACCTGAAGATAAAGTGAAATCACCAAATTTTATTACATCATTTTCTTTTAATAGTTTTAATAATATGTCCTTATAATTTACCAAATCTCTTCACACCTTATATGTTAATTATTTCATTGACAATATCTTTAATATCCTTTTTTAGCACGATTTTGTCACCGATATGACTAATCAATTCAAAGGGTATTTTTTCTTCCTCGTTTGTTGACCTAAATTTTCTAGTTGATCCACCCTTGGTTATGATTATCGAATTTATCCTATTTGAAGAAGCGTCAATTTCAATGTCTTTGACTTTTCCCAAAATATTTGCTGAACTATCCAATATTTCTTTACCGATAATATCATTTAACAAACGCATATTAATCACTTCATATAATAATTCTAATTGAAAATAATATATAAATTTATTTTAAATTATATTGTTGTTTACAACATATATAATATTATCATTATGGTAGGATTTAAAAAAATGAAAATATACATATTAGATGCTTCTGGTTTAATCAATGGCTTTTATTCAAAGGATTCATTAAATCTAATGACTTCTTCAACAGTTAATGAAATAAAAGACATTAATACTGAAATATTATTGGAAAATTGTATTGAAGAGGGCTTTATAAAAATTGAAGATGTTGATTATTCTCGGGATGAACAAATAAGGGAAGTTCTGCTGGATAGTGGAGACTTCACAAGATTATCCGATACCGATAAGGATATCGTGGCACTTGCATTAAAACATAAGCGCGAGGGGGACGATGTCATAACTGTAACGGATGATTATTCCATGCAAAATACCTTGAAACTCTTAAATTTAAAGTTTAAATCCGTCAGAACAAAGGGAATTAAGAAGACAATCCAATGGAAAAAGGTATGTAAGGGTTGTAGAAAAGAGTATCCGTCAGATACGGCTTTGGAAGAATGTGATGTCTGTGGTTCTCCAATCATAAGAAAACGTATGAATGCCCATAGTAACTTTTAAAAGGTCATTATCATGAAATCATTAAAAATCGGCGTTATAGTACACGGTCCCAGAATCATAGATTCGGGATGTGCAAAGAAAATCATAGGCATCCTGGAGGATTATGGAACAGTAACCTGCAGGTTAGGCGGAACAATGGGCCGAACTGCAGTTATGGATGCTCACATGGAAAACATAATAAACATTAAGGATAAATTGCTGCCAAGCCAATCCATAAAACTGTTATCAGAGACTAATGACATACTTTTTTTATTAAATTATGGAAAATCCAATATTACTGGACACACCTTCGGTTATAAGGTTTTAAACAATGCAGGCAAACAAATAAACCTTGTTCAAATTGAAAGACCTGCTGAAGATGATGGAGTAATAATACAATGGAATGATTTTGATAATGGGGAGTTACTGGACAAATTATCTGAAAGATTATCTCTAGAAATTATTTCATCAGCTGAAGCAACCGAACTTGTAGAGAATCTAACGGGTTTTGATAAGGATGAAAACATTGTTAAGCGTAAGGTTGCAGGAGTTTCACCCGGCGAAAACATTATGATGAATGGAATAATCATAGGTAAAGTAACGGATGACAACTTAACGATTATCGCCCAAAACAATAATATTGTTGAAATGATTGGCGGACAGATAAAGGAACATGGAATAGAAAAGTTGGGCCAGGTCGATTTAACAAAGGCAATAATTAAAACGGGATTGCTTAGAACCACGAAAAACATTAAGCCACGATCCATAGAACATCTTCCAAACAATCAGTTGGTAGCGGCATTTCTTAATCATGCCGCCGAGGATATTTATAAATTCAATAACGTTGATGTCCTGGTTTCAGTAGGTGATGATACAACCCTTTTATCATCAGACATATTATACAGATTTAACATTCCAATAATAGGAATTACTGATGGAGATTTGGATAAAGTAGTATTGGAAGGATTTAAATTAGATGAATCCATTATAATTCAACTTCAATCAGGATATGATGACATAATAGGTAACCTGATTCAGGAAAAAATTTTTAAAAACAAGGAATCAAGAAAAATCGAAAGTATTCAACAAATTAGGGAAGAAATACTTAAATTGGTGGATGATTCAGGATTAAAATATACAATCGTAGATAAACAATTATAATAATTTACTTTAAGAAATATTATATATGTTATTTTAAATCATTTTTTAAGAAGGAATTTTTTTGGATATTAATGAAATTGTCGATTCGATAAGAACTTTTAAAGGAGTCACTCGTAAAAGTTCTATTGCTGATGTGAGAGAAAAACTTAAAGATACGTACAACATTTCAGGTAATGTTCACCTAGCATTTGGGGATGATGCTGCTGCAATAGATATTGGGAACGATTTGTTGATGCTGATGGCTACAGATGGGATATGGGGATCCCTGATGGATATAAATCCATGGTGGTCAGGTTATTGTTCAGTATTGGTTAATGTAAATGATATTGCAGCCATGGGTGGAATTCCAATGGGAATGACCAACGTATTGTCTTCTTCAGATTCCGAAATTACCGAACAAATAATGGACGGAATTAATGAAGGGGTAAAAAAATTCGGTGTTCCAATGGTTGGAGGACACACACACCCTGACACGCCTTATGAAGCATTGGATGTTGCAATAAGCGGAATTGTTGGAAAAGATGACGTTCTGCCAAGCTGTGGTGCAAAAGTTGATGATAACATCATAGTAGCAATCGATTTGGATGGAAGCGTATATCCCGGAACAGAAATAAACTGGGACACAACCAGTGACAAATCACCAAAATACGTTCAAGACCAGATAAAACTCATGAACACAATAGCTAAAAAACATGTGGTGCATGCCTGTAAGGATATAAGCAATCCCGGCGTAGTGGGAACACTGGGAATGTTACTGGAAGCATCAAATAAGGGTGCAAACATAGAACTGGAATCCATTCCAAAACCTGAAGCAATGGACTGGATTAGCTGGCTAAAAATGTATCCGGGAAGCGCATTTGTTTTAACCGCAAGCGATGAAAACACAGATGAAATAATCAGCATGTTAAATAAGCAACACATTAATGCAAACGCAATCGGAAAAGTGACAGATAATCATAAATTAACAATGTCATACAAAAACGATACAAAAACAGTATTTGATTTTAATTCAGAGATAATTATGGGTTTTTCTGAGGACATATAATTATTGGTATAACCTCCCTTTTTAAATCTTTTTTTAAATACTTAATTGATATAATCTAATTTTTTTAAATCTATTAATACTATTAAACTCATAAATAAAACTTATAGAAATACTTCATAAATTTCTAAAAAAAATAAGAAGCAATAACATTACAGGTATTGCTTCTTGATTGAGGCGAAAAAATGCAAGTTAAAGTCAATGATGTTGAAATAGATGTTGATGCTGGTTCAACTGTTGAAGATGTTATTAAACTATCTAATGCACCTTACATTGAAGGTTCTGCTATTGCCTTAATTGAAGGTAGACAAGAATTGGAAAGTCATGTAAACAAGTATAAAATCGTGACCACCCAAGGAAGTATAATTATTGAATTGGTTGAAGATGCCGAAATCTTAACCGATTTCTGGAAGAATAATTATAAAAAGTTTATCGGTACAGCAATTAGATGGACAACATCACATGAAGTAGCTATGGGATCTATTGTATCAAATTTAGAACCTACCCAGGACGAGTACATGTACAATAGATGGGACGTAATAATCAGTTTATCTGGTTTTTCAAACGAAGCTACGCACATCATTTTTTCAAAAGCTAAACATAAAGCTGTTTATGGGGTACCCGACCATAACAAGGGTATTTTAGCTACAGTAGTTGGTGGAAAAAGAAACATTGCAAAACTGAAAAATACTGATGAAGTCATTAATGTCGAACCAATTATTGAAAGAAAAAGTGTTATAAACAGTGCTTCAGTAACAGATTTTACCACACAACTCAAGGAAGGAAATGAATTATACACTTATATTGAAGTTGAAGCAAATCCTGAAGCTCCAATGTCATTTGAACACTTCCTAAAAATTATTGAAGATGGAACTTTCAAGGTCAACTATGAATCAGAAACTTTCATTGGAAATAATCATTTAAAGGGATTGGAAAAGGATTCCGAAATAATAGAAAAAAGAAAACGTGGTGCAGTAACGTTACGAAACCAAGGTAATGGTGTAGGTAGAGTATACATATACCGGGAAGATAGGGTTTCAGTTCCTACACATAATATCATTGGTTATGTGACAAAGGGTATACAGGTATTGGATATTGTCAACGAAAACGAGAAAATAACAGTATTAACAAACCCTCAGAAAATATCTACAGTTGCACTTACACAAAAACAGGCAGACGAATATTTAAGCAATTTAGGTATTGAACACGAAAGAGATGGAGTAACCGATGACGATGCTGTCATAGTTGCCCAAGAACCAAATTATACTTTACAAATCAGTAAAGAAAATGCCATCAAAACATTAGGTGTTCCACCACAAGAATTTGTTGAAATAGAATTATACGAGGATGAAAGTCCAAGTACGGTATGGTACTTTAGAAAAATCACCGGACTATTGGATGGTGATGTAGGCCATTTAAGAGTCGACATGGCAATAAAGGAAATGGACATTCTAATGTTTAATGCAGTTAAAAAGGAAGCAAAAGGTTTAATTCCTGAAAAAACACCTAAGGAAATGGTGCATGCATGGGATATCTGTGTAAGTAACATGGCCTGTAAACATATAGGTAATATTGGTATAAGATTTGTTGATAACAAAGAATTTGGACCTACAGGAGAAGCCTTTGGCAGCACAAATATTATTGGTAAAGTCGTAAGTGGATTTGATAATCTAAAATCATTTAAAGAAGGAGATACAGTCTATGTCAAAGAAAAATGAGGACATTGATACTGAATTTTGTCATATTCCAATGGGTGACGGTACTTATAGGGATTCCGACCAAAAAAATAAAATTACCCGTATGGTTATTTTAGGTCCGGGTTGTTCAGTAAGTTCAAAAGAATTATTCAATTTCTTACATTTATTGGAATTACCGATTAACATTCGTTTAACATGTTATGGGGCAAATTTAAACGGTGAACCTGACTGTGTAATGCAGGCAGTTAAACGTGTAAGAGAATTAGATCCTACTCATATTTTCATTAAATTTAGGGGTTTTCCACCGGGAGATCCTAGGAGATGTCGAGCAAAAAGGGGTGGAGCAAGGGAAGGATTCCACCAAATCGAAGCAGAATATAAGCTATTGCCGGAAGTCAGTTATGCTCTGGAACATCCAAAACACGTTGATTTAACACCTCCTAAGAAAATTCCAGTAGATGAATTTACAGAAATTGTTAAGGAAATCGAATCAAAAAAATAATCACCTTTAACAGTTGATTAAGTTATCTAGACAAAAGTTACGCTTAAAGAATTTAAGGAAAAAAATAATGAAGAAATAATAAAAATGAGGTTATATTATGAAAGTAGCAATATTTCCACCTAACTCCATGATACTGGCTGATATGATAGTTAGAAGTGGACATGAACCATTAGTGGTTCAAAACGAGATGAAACAGAAGGTAACATCTCCCGAACTTGATGCACCACCATTCAACATGACAGAAGACGATCCCATAAACGGATTAAAATATGCTGCAATAGAAGTTCCATCAGGAGTACGTGGCCGAATGTCATTGTTCGGTCCAATCATTGAAGAAGCCGAAGCAGCAATAATCATGAATGAAGCACCATACGGATTTGGATGTGTCGGATGTGCCAGATCATCAGAATTAACAGTGTTTTCACTAAGAAGAAAAGACATTCCAGTACTGGAATTGGATTATCCTACTAGTCGTGACGATACAGTAGAAATGGTATACAAAATCAATACCTTTTTAGACAATTTGAAAGAAGAAGTGGAGGATGAATCCGATGATTAGAATAGCACAATTATCTTGTGGTACAGAATACAGTGGTGTACAAAAGGAAATTGAAAAAGCAGCAGAAACATTCGGTGCACAAATGGTAATGCCCGACGTAAATTTGGATGATATCGATGAAGCTTATGAAAAATTTGGATTAAGCTGTGCAAGTTCCAGCCTTAAACTAATGATAGCAAGAGCAATGTCATTAGTGGAAGGAAAAAACGAGGCAGACGCAGTATTTATATGTACCTGTTTCAGATGTGCAGAAGCAGCAATTGCAAGAAATGAAGTACGTAGACTAATACAAAACTACACGGACCTGCCTGTAGTAACATATTCCTTCACAGAAAAAACCAAAGCATCAGAACTTTTCATCCGTATGGAAGCTTTAACCACAGTCGTATCAAGAAAAAGTATTCTGGCACGTGAAAAACAGGAAGGATTAACCTTAGGTATAGACAGTGGTTCAACAACAACCAAGGTAGCACTAATGGAAAACGATAAGATAATAGGTACCGGTTGGGTAAAAACGGGAGACATTATCGGATGTGCTAATGATGCAATAGAACAGGCTTTAGAAAACACAGACTACAAACTGGACGACGTGGAAGCAATAGGAACAACTGGTTACGGACGTATAACAATTGGAAAGGCAATGGGAGCAAAACTCATACAAGAGGAAATATCAGTAAACAGTAAAGGAGCAGTATACCTGGCAGATGCACAAAAAGGTGAAGCAACAGTTCTTGATATAGGTGGAATGGATAACAAGGTAATAACCATAAATAATGGTATACCTGACAACTTTACCATGGGAGGTATCTGTGCAGGAGCATCAGGCCGTTTCCTCGACATGACCAGTAATCGTCTGGGAGTGGACATAACCGAACTGGGACCACTTGCCCAACAAGGAAATTACAGAAATGCAATACTAAACAGTTACTGTATCGTATTCGGTATACAGGACCTGGTAACAACATTGGCCGGTGGAGCATCAAAAGCAGATGCGGCAAGTGCAGCCTGTCATTCAGTGGCCGAACAAGTATACGAACAACAATTACAGGAAATTGACGTACGTGAACCATTGATACAGGTAGGTGGAACTTCACTAATTGCAGGACTCGTTGATGCAGTACATGATATCCTTGGTGGAATAGACGTAATAGTTCCGGAACATTCACAATATATTGGTGCAGTAGGAGCAGCAATGTTAGTATCCGGACTTAAAGATACGGATATTGACGACAGTAAAAGATTTAAATAAAAATCTTGGAGGTAGTAGTATATGTATGTAGAGTGTTACGATGAAGTAGGTGCACAAGTATATGACACATTACTCAGACATACACTTCAAGACTTAAAATTAGCAAGAGCAATAACAGCTATTAAAATATTCATAGATCCTAGAGAAGCCTTATTCATTGGCGTTGTAAAACTGGAGAAAACATCACAACCAATATACCTTGATGATATGGCAAGCTACAAAATGGACAACGGAATACTAAAAATTTTAATAGAAAACGAGAATTATCTTCCAGATTTATTAAGGGTACTGTGGATTAAGGAAGGTCGAACAAACGTAGCCCAACCAGACCGTTACAAAATAGAAATAACCAATCCAACCATCAATCCAAAAGAGTTAGTGGTAATAGATCCATCAAAAGAACTTAAAAGAAAAGTATACGACGCATTATTCAGGGTAATGCCTGAAGGATTCCGTATGACAAAAAATGCAAGTTATGATAACATGATATGTATCATGAGCAGTGATGAAATCATTGACGAAAAATGGAATGAGAAATTTAATGAAGTAATAGAAGAAGTTAGAAATCAATAAATCTAATTAATGGGGGATATCATGACAAAACATGACATGAAACATTTTGCTCATGTAACTCAAGCACACCCATGTTTTAATGAAAAAATACATGATAAGGTAGGAAGAATCCATATTCCCATAGCACCAAAGTGTAATATACAATGTGGATTCTGTACAAGAAAAATAGATGAAAAAGAAGACAGGCCCGGAGTAGCATCATGCATAATGACCATTGACCAAGCAATGGATCATATAAGAACAACCGTGGAAAAAATGCCAATCAACGTAGTTGGTGTAGCAGGACCCGGCGATTCTCTGGAAAATCCGGACACACTAAAATTGTTTAGAAAAGTACGAGACGAATTTCCGGATTTAATATTATGCATGAGCACCAATGGATTATTAGTGCCCGACTATGCTGATGAAATTAAGGAAGCAGGAGTAAAAACGGTCACAATAACAATTAATGCAGTTGACATAGATATTGGTGCAAAAATATATGATGATATAGAATATCATGGAAAAACATATCACGGCAAAGAAGGATTTAAAATACTTCTCGAAAATCAACTCAAAGGAATTGAACTACTATCAGAACGTGGAATAATAATAAAAGTCAACAGTGTTCTCATTCCGGGAATAAATGATGAACACATCGTAGAAATAGCAAAGGTAGTAAAAAGTAAGGGAGCCTCAATTATGAACGTACTGCCACTAATACCACTAAATAAATTTAAAGATATTCCACGACCTGGATGTGGAGTCCTAAGCGATGTCAGACAGCAAGTAGAAGAATATCTTCCAGTATTCAGAGCTTGCACACAATGTAGGGCTGACGCATTCGGTATTCCCGGAAAACATGGTGAAGACCATTCACTAAACATAGTGCCGAACAGTCACTACTAAACCTTACTTTTTTTTATATAATTTTTTTTAAAACAAATTAATAACACTAATGGAGAATAAAATTATGATAGAAACATTGTACTGGAAAAATGATACATTACACCTGTTAGATCAAAGAAAGCTACCACATACAATAGAATACGTTGAATGTAAAACATACAAGGAAGCAATTGAAGCAATAAAAACCATGGTCGTAAGAGGAGCACCGGCAATAGGTGTTACCGCAGCATATGCAATGGCATTAGCCGAACTTGAAAAAGCAGACCTAAACGTTGCAGCAACAGAAATTAAACAGGCAAGACCAACAGCAATAAACTTATTCTGGGCAGTAGACCAAGTATTAAAAAATCTCGAACAAGGAAACGATGCAATAACAACAGCAATTCAAATGGAAAAAGACGACATAGAAATAAACAGGAAAATAGGACAATATGGAAACGAAGTCATAGACAAAAACGACACCATACTAACCCACTGCAATGCAGGTGCCCTGGCATGTGCAGGATACGGAACAGCACTCGGAGTAATAAGAGCAGCACATGAAAACAACAAAAACATAAACGTAATCTGTGACGAAACAAGACCAGTACTACAGGGAGCAAGATTAAGCGTCTTTGAAATGCAACAGGAAAACATTCCGGTAAGATTAATAGTAGATGGTGCAGCAGGACACATGATGCAGAAAGGAGAAATAGATAAGGTAATAATAGGAGCTGACAGAGTAGCCAAAGGAGGGGTAGCAAATAAAATCGGTTCATTAATGGTAGCGCTGGCAGCAAAAAGATATGATGTACCATTTTATGTGGCAGCACCAATAAGTACATTCGACTTTGAAAACAACATATTTGATACAACAATAGAACAAAGAGATTCTGATGAAGTACTGAAAATAAACGGAAAATACATATCAAAAGAAGATACAAAAGTGGAAAATCCTGCATTTGACATAGTTGAATCAGATCTAATAACAGGAATCATAACAGAAGAAGGTATAAAGAAAGCATTATAACCTCCTTATTCTATTTTTATACTTAGCCCAATATGCCATACTCCAGGACTTTGAGATTTAACCTTTCTAATATCCAAAACCTCAGTTTTTCTAGGAGAAGCAATTGTCTCAACCCTATCCAAAACACTCTCATAATCCGATGAAAACTCATAATAATTCAGAATACCACCGGGTTTCAGATGATTAACGGCAATATCCAGGAAATCCTTAGCAGTTCCCGGCAGATTCATTAAAATTCTATCAGCCAAGGGCAACTCTTTAATAACCTCCCTAACATCACCTTCGATTGGAATAACTTTACCAACTAACCTATTTAATCTAATGTTTTCATTAACATACTTGAAAGCTTCAGGATTAATATCCACACTATAAATCAAAGCATTTTTCACATGTGCAATACTTATAGGAAACGAACCAATACCTGCAAAAAAATCAATAATAGTTTCATTATCCTGCACTTCATTGACAATACGTGATCTTTCAGTAGCTAACCTTGGACTAAAGTATACTGTTGAAGGATTAAGTTTGAAACGAATACCAAATTCTTTATGAATAGTCTCTAAATTATCAACACCAGCAAGATATTCCAGTTGTCTAGTACGCGTAACACCCTGAACCTTACTTTTTTTATAATAAACGCTTTTTCTTTTAGTGAAATTAAGAACAGCTTCACCAATAATCTTCTTTTTATCCTCTAATTCCGGAGGAATTTCAAGTATGACAATATCTCCTATCACATCAAAGGATTTTCTAATCTCCTCAATTTCATTTTCAGAAATCTTATCATCCAGATAATCCATAAAATTTTTAGCCCTATACTGTGCTTCTTCAAAAGAAAAGTTCTCAACTTTAACATCAAATTCCTTTTCAAGTTTATCAATTAATGTAGTGTCATAATCGATTATAAGTGGGAAGTAAACATAATCATCATCACTTCGAACTTTATATTCAGTACAAAGCTGTTTTTCATTAATCAATATTTTACGCAATTTATTAGCTTCTTTTTTAATAATCTTTATACCTTTCATTTAAACACTTAAAAATACTTTTTTCTAAAAAATATTAATTCATAGATACTTAATAAGTAATTTTATTCTTATTAGTATTTAGTTGTATTCTAGTTAATGCAAATGACTTATTGCAATATTTTCTATTTAAGTTGATTAAGATGATTTGATGAGAATAATATGTGCTACAACACATAACGGTGATGACCTGAACAAGTGAATTTATGTTCAATGTTATGATGGTTGCATTTCCAATTGTAGCTATAAAATGATGATTATGAGAGCTAAAGTAAAGTCTATATTGACGATTTAGTTTGATGTATGTTAACGCGAAGTGTAGAATGGTTATTTTTAATCATTTGTGGTGTATGACTTTTGTGTCATATTA
>JAZUCJ010000013.1:0-3534 GCA_045639105.1 Methanosphaera sp. | reverse complement strand
ATTTTTTTATAGCTTTTTAAACATAATTTATATTATAATAAAAAAATTTTATTAGGTAATTATTATTTTACTTTTAATTAATTCATTTTTTATTAAAATATTGGAGGATATAAATGGATATTGAAGAAACTATTTATAAATATGCTCTAAGTAATGCTGTTGAGCATGGAAATAACTGTCAAACAGGATCAGTAATAGGAATGGTCATGAGTAAACATCCCGAAATGAGAAAAGATCCTAAGACAGTTAGTCAACTTGCAGGACAATTTGTTGCAAAAGTAAATGCCTTAAGTCCTGAAGAACAACAACAAGAACTTGATAAACTCGGCGGTCTTGAAGAACATAAAAGAGCACCTGAAAAACCTAAGGGATTACCAGAACTAGAAAACATTAAAGATGGAAATGTTAAACTAAGATTTGCACCAAATCCTTCAGGTCCATTACATATTGGTCATGCACGTGCAGCTATTCTTAACCTATTATACCAGAAAAAATATGATGGAAAACTTGTTTTAAGAATAGAAGATACCGACCCTAAAAGAGTAGAACCTGATGCTTACCAAGCAATCCCGGAAGACCTTGCATGGCTGGGAATTGAAGCAGATGAAGCATATATTCAAAGCGACAGGTTGGATATCTACTATGAGTATGCAGAAAAAGCAATTGAATGTGGTGCAGCATACATGTGTACATGTGATGGTGGAGACTTTAAAAAACTTAAAGACAACTGTGAAGCATGTCCATGCAGAGACAATAGTGTGGAAGAAAACCTTGAACTATGGAAAAGGTTCCCTGAAATGGAGGAAGGGGAAGCTGTTTTACGTGTGAAAACTGACATTAAACATAAAAACCCTGCAATTCGTGACTGGGTGGCTATGAGAATTGTTACACAAGAACATCCAAGAATTGGAAACAAATATAAAATTTATCCGATGATGAACTTTTCAGTGACTGTGGATGACCACCTGATGGGCATTACACACGTTTTACGTGGAAAAGACCATCTTGCAAACAGTGAAAAACAATCCTACCTATACAAACATTTCAACTGGGAAATACCTGAATTTATCCATTATGGTAGACTGAAAATGGATGACGTTGAGTTAAGTACTTCCAAAGCCCGTGAAGGAATTGAGGATGGTACATACACCGGATGGGACGATCCAAGACTGGGAACAATTAAAGCTATTGCAAGACGTGGAATAAAAAAAGAAGTATTATATGAACTGATTGAAGAAATTGGTACAAAACAAGCCGATGCTACCATCAGTTGGAAAAAGATTTACGGATTAAACCGTAACATCATGGAAAAAGAAACCAACAGGTACTTCTTTATTCCGGAAGCTGTGAAAATTGTTGTAAATGATTTACCAAACGATAAAAGAGAATTGACTCTTGAACGTGAATTACATTACAATGAACCTGAAAAAGGTTTTAGAACATTGAATTTCAATGGTTCAGCATACATTCCTAAAGATGACTTTGAAAAAGCCGCAAATAACAATAAGCCATTACGATTAATGGATTTGATAAATGTAAATGTTAGTGAGGAATCCTGTAGCTATGATAGTGAATCATTGGAAGATGCACAGAGCAAACATGCCTCAATCATACAATGGGCACCGGTTGACGGTTCTGTCAAGGCATGTGTAGTTATGCCTGATAACACAAGGGTACATGGTTACATTGAACCTGCAGCAAAAGATGTTCAGGTAGATGACATGGTACAACTTGAAAGATTTGGATTTGCAAGAGTAGATAACATTACAAAGGATGGAATAACATTCTATTATACACATAATTAAAGGACGTGAAGAAATGGTAGTAAATGTAAATGAAAATTATGGAAATATACAGAACAATTATTTGTTTGTTGAGATAGCAAGACGTGTAGAAAAATATCAGGAAGAAAATCCTGATGCTGATTTAATTAAAATGGGAATTGGGGATGTTACAAGACCTTTAACCAAAAGTGTTATAAAGGCTTTCCATGATGCCGTGGATGAAATGGGTGAAGCTGACACATTCCGTGGATATGGTCCTGAACAGGGTTATGACTTTTTAATTGAAGATGTTATTAAAAATGATTTTGAACCTTTAGGCATTGAACTTAAAAATTCTGAAGTATTTATTAGTGATGGAGCAAAATGTGATACTGGTAATTTCCAGGAACTGTTTTCACAAGACAACATCATTGCCGTTACAGACCCTGTATATCCAGTATATGTAGACAGTAATGTTATGGCTGGCCGTAGCGGAAAAGCATGTGATGATGGTTTCTATGAAAAGATTGTTTACTTACCTTGTACATCTGAAAACAATTTTGTACCGGCTCTTCCTGAAGAAGATGTTGACATTATCTATTTATGTTTCCCAAACAATCCTACAGGAACAACATTAACCAAAGATCAACTTAAAGTATGGGTGGATTATGCAAAAGAAAATGATGCTTTAATATTATTTGATGCAGCATACGAAGCATTTATTTCAACCGATAATGTTCCACATTCCATTTATGAAATTGAAGGGGCAAAAGAAGTTGCAGTTGAATTTAGAAGTTATTCCAAAGTAGCTGGATTTACTGGTACCCGGTGTGGTTATTGTGTAGTGCCTGAAGAGGTATATGTTAAAAATGAAGCTGGTGAATGTGTACAACTTAATCCTTTATGGAATAGAAGACAGTCAACCAAATTCAATGGTGTTTCTTATCCTGTTCAGAGGGCTGCTCAAGCAATTTATACTCCTGAAGGCAGAAAAGAAATTCAGGAAAACTTAGATTATTATATGAAGAATGCTAAAGTTATCAGAGAAAGTTTAGAAAAAATTGGTCTGGAAGTTTATGGTGGAATTGATTCACCGTACATTTGGTTTAAAACACCGAACAATATTGATTCATGGACTTTCTTTGACATTTTATTGGACCAAGCACATGTTGTAAGTACTCCTGGTGCAGGATTTGGTCCTAGCGGTGAAGGATATATTAGATTAACTGCTTTCAACACTTATGAAAAAACTGTTGAAGCTATGGAAAGAATTTCCGAGCTTGAATTTTAAAATATTTTTGCCGACAAAATCAAAAAAAATTGAATTGAAATTTTATACAAATTTCATTTTACCCCTATTTTTTTTAAATTTTTTACATTTTTATAAAAATACTTAAATACTCCCTAAACTAATATAGTATAATTAAGGAGATGAAAAAAGATGACTGAAATACCAAAAGCACCAGTTACAAGAATTGTTAAAAGTGCAGGTGCAGAAAGAATTAGTAAAGACGCAGAAGAAAAAATTGTTGAAGCAGTAGAAGCATACACTGCAAAATTAGCAGCAGCTGTTATTGACGTTGCAAAACACGCAGGCAGAAAAACTATTCAACCTGATGATGTAGAAATTGTTTTAAAACATTTTAACTAATTTCACTTCATTTTTTTCTTTTCATAACCCCCTAAAAAATAAATTTTATTTTTATACATTGTTTAACATTTTTCTAATTTTCATATACATTATTTAATAATTAGGTTAATAAATTAATAC
>JAZUCJ010000012.1:0-3281 GCA_045639105.1 Methanosphaera sp. | reverse complement strand
AAAAAAAATCCAACAGATAATCCCAATAAGAAATCAACAAATACAATAATAAACAACAAAAAACAGAATATAATTATGAAAGTCAAAAATCAAATTATTTTAGCATTAGATGTCGAAGAAAAAAATAAAGCGTTCTCAATTCTAGAAGAAACATCAGAATATCTGGATACCATAAAAATTGGTTATCCTATAACATTAGCTTTAGGCCCGAAAATTATTACAGAAATTAAAGAAAACTTTAATGTAAAAATAATAGCTGATTTTAAAGTTGCAGATATTGATGCTACAAATGAAAAAATAGTAAGAAACACCTTAAATTATGGAGCGGATTCAATAATTGTCCACGGATTTACGGGAGAAGATAGTGTTACTGCCTGTAAGATAGCTGCAGAAACATTAGGAAAAAATATTTTTTTATTAACCGAAATGTCACATCCCGGAGCAGACCGATTCCTTAAACCGGTATCCCTAGATATTGCCAAGATGGGAGTTGAACTGGGAATCACAAACTATGTTGCTCCAGCCACCAAAATCGATCGGCTAAAAAAAATTAGAGAAATTGTTGGAAAAGACGCTTTCATAATTTCCCCAGGTGTTGGATTCCAAGGAGGAGAAGCAAAAGAAACACTAAACTACGCTAATGCTGCGATTATTGGAAGAAGTATTTATAATTCAGAAGCTCCCCAAAAAGCTTTGGAAGATATCATTAAATCTATCGCTTAAATCTTCATAAAATTCGTAACATAAATCAAACAAATAAAAGTACACAATTGTTATTGGCTGAAAAAATAACAACCCATCCAAAAATGTACCTGGAATCAATATTTTAATTAAAGTTAATAATGATAATATGAAAACCGTTATTTTCATAACGTAACGATATTTAAGTAATTTATCAATTATTGTTAAATCTTCACCACTTTTCTCTTTTTCATCAATTAAATCGTTTCCCTTTTCATCAAGATATGCTGCTATCGTACATAATATCAGGCAAAGCCAACTGAAATGTGGAAATCCAAATATTAATAATAAAAGAATAAACAATACTGCGGAGAGTATATGATTAAAAGTGTCAACTTTATATGCCAACGCAGTTCCAACCAGTATACTTATGAATATACATGCCGCATCCCCATTATTTATAGAAACCCATAAAGTAAAAATTACGCACAATACCCCAGTAATTATAGCATAATACAGATTATCCTCATTATCCTTGTATTCATCAGACGCTTTCATAAAATATCCTGACAAAGCAAAACATAATGCATCAATTATCATAGAACCTCCTACTTAATTTTATCCAATGCTCCGGCAACAATTAATGGGAATAATACTGTGGCATCACCTACCACGGTAACTAAGTTAGAACCTTTTTTAGCTTTTGCCCATGATTTTGCCTCTTCAAGTGGTGCTCCACTTAAACTTCCGCCTTCACTACGATCAAGAGTAATTTGTATACCTGCATCAATTCCACCCGTCAATATGCTGCTGGCTAATGTATAATGTTTTGGTAGTCCTCCACCCAACATGCATGCGGTGACTTTTTTAGAGGAATAGACGAAATCTGATAAATAGGACATGTCCTCTACAGCACTGATGGTAAAATCATGATCCTGACAGTAAATCCATAATTGAAGTCCTATCATACAATCTATTAAACCAGGAGCAAAAATGGGAACATTTTTTCTAGCTGCTGTGGCAATAAATGATTCTTCATCATCAATTAACATACCGATTTCATAAATAAATTTTTGTATTGAAATTGAATCGTACTTTTCATTAATTTTTTCAAATATTTTATGGATTTCCTCTTCAAAGACTTCAAAATCGTTTGCTTTAGTATAAATATCCGCAATTCTTCCCATACCATTATCTTGTAAAGTTTCATCATCGGCTCCCGTACTGATATAATGTCTACCACCAAAAGATTCAACCAAATCGTGTGTTAAATTTGCTCCACTTGATATTATTAAATCAACGTAACCGTTATATACCAAATCGCGTACAATTTTTCTTAATCCCCCAGGTATCATTGGGCCGGCCAAGCTTAAAAATACTTTTGAATCCGGATCATTTATTGAATCTGCCAACAGGTTAGTTGCATGTGAAATTCTTCCTGCACCCAATACTCCTGATTCCTCCAATTGTTTCATGAAATCGGCGATAGACATGCCGTTAGTAATTTTTAAATGTTTAACTTTCATAAAATTCCTCAAAAAAATAAGTTTCCGTTAAAAAAAATAATAATAAAAATAATTAATTGCTGGTAAAACTAACTAATCTACGTAATATGTCTATGATAGTAACCATACCAGAAATTTCATCATTTTCATCCAATAATATTAAAATAGTTCCTTTTTTATGATATAATGTATCTATACTATGAATTAATGAATTTGTTTCTTTAGCTATTGCTACATGAGTATCCATGAACTCTGAAACCTTTGCATTGAAATTTCCTTCAGCAATCATTTTTATAACATCAGAATATTTTACAATACCTTTTATTTCACCATCTAGTATAACAGGTACACCTTGAATATCTTTTTCGACCATTATCTTACAAACTTCTTCAAGAGATACATCATAATCTACAGAACAAGAAATTGGCTGGGATAATTCCTTAATCTTTTGTGTAGGAACGCTGAAAATACCTTCTGTTTTCAGTAATAAAGCGTTGTCAACATCATCCCTTCCGATAATTGTTCCAACAACCGTTAAATTGTTTACGGGTGTAGGACCTATTTTTATCTGATTATCCAAATCCAATTGTTTTATATCTCCCAAAACAGTTATTGTTGCTTCACAAGCGCCCGGTTTAATGATATTCGTGAATTCAATCTTATTTACTGAAACGTCGGATATAAGTTCACCGTTAACATGAACCGGCACATGTATTTCACAGGGATCGTTTTCTATATTCAATGTATGGTATGCTTCAAGAGTAGGTTTATATCCTCCCCTAGGTCCTGGAACTCCCTGAACTAAACCCAAACTACGTAGTGATTGCATTTGATTTCTGATTGTTCCAGAATTACGTCCCATCAATTCTGCTATACTTTCACATTTTACAGAAGTACACTTCGATTTTCTGTATAAATTAATTAAACTTTGCAATATCTCTTTTTGAACTGAAGTTAACAAATTGATCACCTATAAAAAGCAATTGATAAGATTAATGTATTTATTCAAGTATCATAAAAAAATTATATCTGAATATTAATTTATTATTGATACAATAAAAATGTTATGAATAATAATGACAGATTAATAGTGAT
>JAZUCJ010000011.1:0-90064 GCA_045639105.1 Methanosphaera sp. | reverse complement strand
AAATTAAAACAAAATATATTAAGATGTATTAACTAAACTTTAATTAATATAGACTAAATATCTTTCTTAAATTATAATATTTAAAAAAATACAAATTATCTGCAATGCAGAAAAATAAAAAAAATAATTATACACCAAGGGTGATAAAATGACAGGAATTGTTGGATATGGAGCTCATATCCCCTCTTACAGAATTAAAGTTGAAGAAATCGCTAAAGTATGGGGAGATGACCCAAACTCTATTTCAAAAGGATTAGTCGTTAATGAAAAATCAGTACCTGGACCGGATGAAGATACAGTTACAATCGCTGTAGAAGCAGCAAGAAGAGCATTAGCTCGTGCAGAAATAAATCCACAAGATATAGGTGCAATATATGTGGGATCAGAATCCCATCCTTACGCAGTAAAACCAACTGCAACAATAGTTGCTGATGCAATTCAAGCATCACCTAATTTAACTGCAGCAGATTTAGAATTTGCATGTAAAGCCGGAACAGCCGGTATTCAGGCAGCAATCGGACTTGTTAAATCAGGAATAATAAAATATGGTTTAGCAATAGGAGCCGACACATCACAAGGAGCTCCGGGCGATGCTCTGGAATATACTGCAAGTGCAGGAGGAGCAGCATATATTATAGGAGAAAACAATACAGTTGCCGACTTTGAAGAAACATGCAGTTATACAACCGATACTCCCGACTTCTACAGAAGAGAAGGAGAAACTTATCCATCCCACGGTGGAAGATTCACTGGAGAACCAGCATACTTCAAACACGTTCTTGGTGCAGCAAACAGAATGTTGGAAAAAACCGGAACAACAGCAGCAGATTATGATTATGCAGTATTCCACCAACCAAATGGAAAATTTTACATAAGAGCTGCAAGAAAATTAGGATTTAGTGAAGAACAATACAAACAAGGATTACTTACACCTAACATAGGAAACACATATTCAGGAGCAACTCCACTAGGATTAGCTTCAATATTAGACATTGCCAAACCTGGAGACAAAATATTTGCAGTATCATATGGTTCTGGTGCAGGTAGTGACGCATTTACCATAACCGTTAATGACAGAATCGAAGAAGTAAGAAACAACGCTAAAACACTTGAAGAAATTCAGAAAAATTTAACTTATGTAGATTATGCTACTTACGCTAAATTTAAAGGAAAAATTAAAATGGATTAAACTCATTAAAACATAAAAAGGTGAAAACATGAGAGATGTAGCAATAGTAGGAGTATCCCAAACCAAATTTGGAGAATTATGGGACAAATCATTTAGAGATTTAGTTGTAGAAGCAGGAGTAGAAGCAATTCATGATGCTAATATGACTGGAGAAGATATTGATGCAATGTACATAGGTAACATGTCTGGAGGATTATTTGTTGGACAAGAACACATCGGTGCATTGATTGCCGAACATTCAGGATTAGCTCCAATACCTGCAACAAGAGTAGAAGCAGCATGTGCATCAGGAGGATTAGCCTTAAGACAAGCAATCATGGCCGTAGCCTCAGGATACTATGATAACGTAATGGCTGCAGGTGTAGAGAAAATGACCGATGTAGTGGATGCTACACCAGCAATTGCAGCAGCAGCCGATCAGGAATGGGAATCCCAGCAAGGAGTTACATTCCCATCATTATATGCAATGATGGCAAGAAGACACATGTACGAATATGGTACAACCCGTGAACAAATTGCAGGTTTTGCAGTACTCGGACATAAGAATGGTGCATTAAACCCAAAAGCACAATTCCAAAGAGAAATTAGCGTAGATGCAGTTCTTAATTCAACAAAAGTAGCTGCACCATTAAATATATTGGACTGTTCACCAGTATCAGATGGTGGATCTGCAGTTATAGTCTGTCCTGCAGAAGATGCTAAAAAATATACGGACACTCCAGTATATGTTAAAGCTTCAACCCAAGCTTCCGATACAATAGCATTACATAGCAGAAAAAGTTTAACAACAATTCAGTCAACAATCAATGCTTCAAGAAAAGCATATGACATTGCAGGCATCGAAGCTAAAGATGTTGATATAGCAGAAGTACACGACTGTTTCAGTATTAACGGATTATTAGCAATTGAAGATTTAGGATTCTTTAAGAAAGGTGAAGGTGGACAAGCTATAGAAGACGGCCTTATAGAAAGAGATGGACAAGTAGCAGTCAACACATCCGGTGGACTTAAAGCAAGAGGTCATCCATTAGGAGCAACCGGAATTGCCCAAGCTGCAGAAGTAACCTGGCAATTAAGAGGAGATGCAGATAAAAGACAAGTTGATGGTGCTGAAATCGGTCTTACACAAAATATTGGTGGAACCGGAGGTACCGTTGCTGTACACATTTTATCAAGAAACCAATAAAACTTTCATTTAACCTCCCTCCAAATACTTTTTTTTAAATAAACTATTTAAATTCATAAATAAATACTCTATACTATAGGGATTGATAATATGAGTTTAGCCAAGAAGATAGTAACGATAATTATGTTTTTGCTGATTGTGTTTACTGTACCCTACTTAATATATGAATGGCATTCACACGAAGAAATTGGGTCAAATGATATGGGTTATGTGACAAAAGATATTTATAATCATTATAATGCAGAAAAAACAATTATTTTAATTACTGGAATACATCCAAGAGAAAAATTGGCAATAAATCCTGAAATAGAATCTGCAAAAAGATTTGCTCTGACACAAAATGCTGTTTTAATTAATTATAACGTTACTGTTACAAAAGATTCTGAAGATTATAAAAATAGCAGATATAATGGTGAACACTTAGTATCCGAGTTTGTTTTACCGGACATATATCAATCCAATGCGGATGCTGTTATAATAAGTCATTCACATATTGAAGGTTATGGGGAAGGTTTTTATCTGGCTACTCCTGCGATGGACGCTGCATCTGTCAGAATAGCTGAAGGCATTAAAAATAGTGGAATTGATTTCAATTACTATAAAACTGATACGAATGTTACTTCATATGAAAGTACTTCTATTGATCTGGTGTCAAAACCTTTGGCAGATCATGGTTATCCAACCTTAGTTTATGAAATACCCGAAAATATTACAGAACAAGAATCAACGGACAGAACCTATGATTTACTTGTTAATATTTTGGAAATCTTGAATTGATTACTCTTTTTTATTATCTTTTTTTATGAGCCGTGTAACTCCATAAATTCGTCACGATACTTGTCTAAACGTATTAAATATTGATCCAGTTCCTTATCGTATTCTTCAAGTACCTCGTTAGGTGCTTCTATTTCTACTGAACATCCATCAAATAATAATAGTTTGACTTCCAATAAAGTGAAAAAATCAGAAAATAGTGTTATTGCCAAGTTGATATATGTATCTGTTTCATAGATAGGATCCAATAATAGACATTCAATCATTTCCTTGATTTCTACAAAGAAAGGATATTCGTGCGTTATTATATCGTTTGAATATAAATTGTCTGATACTTTGTCTAATGAGTCCAGTATTAGATTTATTATTTCCATAGCTATTGTTGTTGATAATCCTTTTTCCACTTCCGTATCCATACTCCAGTATGATGCAGGAGTAACATTTTTTAAAGATTCTAATAAGCCGATGATTAATTTTTTATATTCTGATATGTCTCCAAAGAATAATTCATTGAAATCTAAAATTTTTTCCATAAAAACACTCAATATTGTTTATGTATCTAATTTTGTTTAAAAAGAAATAAAATATTTATTATAAAAATTGAAAAAAAAAGTAATCCATGATTAAGTATCATGGATTTTCCCCTAATACAATTAATACTTTAGATTATATCCTAATAGTTTAATTTATAGGTAATTTAACACGTTAAGATTATTTAATCTTACATTCCAGGCATTCCGCCCATTCCATCCATACCTTGAGCTGCTGCTACATCTCCTTGGCTGGATGATGCGATTACATCATCAATTCTTAATATCATTTCAGCTGCTTCTGCTGCAGATTGAATTGCTTGTTTTTTAACTCTTTGAGGTTCGATTACTCCAGCTTCTTTCATGTCTGCTACTCCGCCTTCAAATACATTTAATCCCATGTATATTGAATCTTCGTGAGCTGCTCTTAAGTCTACTAAGGAGTCTATACTGTCTAAACCTGCGTTTTCTGCTAAGGTTCTTGGTACTACTTCTAATGCTTCTGCAAATGCCATTACAGCTAATTGTTCTCTTCCGCTGATGGTTTCTGCGTAGTCTTTTAATCCTTTTGCAATAGCTATTTCAGGTGCTCCTCCACCAACTACTACTTTACCGTCTTCAACTGTAGAAGCTACTACTCCTATTGCGTCTTCAACTGCTCTTTCGATTTCATCTACTACGTGGCTAGTTGAACCTCTTAATAATAAGGTTACTGCTTTAGGGTCTTTACATTCTTTTACGAAGATCATATCGTCACCGGATACTTTGTCTTCTACTACTGAACCTGCTTCTCCTAAGTCTTCAGATGTTAAGTCTTGGATGTTGGTAACAATTTTTCCACCGGTTGCTTTAGCTAATTTTTCCATGTCGGATTTTTTAACTCTTCTTGTTGCTAAAATTCCTGCTTTAGCTAAGTAGTGTTGTGCTAAGTCATCAATACCTTTTTGACAGAATAATACGTTTGCTCCTGCTTCTTCTAATCCGTCAACCATTTCTTTAATCATAGCTTCTTCTTGTTCGATGAAAGCTTGCATTTGTGCTGGGTCGGTAATTCTGATTTCTGCATCTACTTCTGTTTCTTTAACTTCTATTGCACTGTTTACTAATGCGATTTTTGCGTTTTCGATTGAAGTTGGCATTCCAGGGTGTACTCTTTCTTTGTCAATGATTACTCCACCTACTAATTCGGAGTCTTCTATTGCTGCACCATCTTTGGATTCGATTTTGATTTGTTCAATATCTACTTTACCGTCTTCTTCAACTTGGTTTACTGCGCCAACAATGAGTTCTGCTAAAGGTTCTCTTGCTTTTTCTGTTCCTTTACCTGTCATTGCTGTCATAGCTACTTGCATTAAAGTTTCTTTATCGGAAGTGTCTAATGAGATTGATTCTAGGATTTCTTGTGCTTTTTGTGCTGCTTGTCTGTATCCTAATGCAATGATGGTTGGGTGAATTTCTTTATCTAATAATTCTTCGGATCTTTTGAGTAATTCTCCAGCGATGATTACTGCGGTTGTTGTTCCGTCACCTACTTCATCTTCTTGTGTTTTTGCAACTTCTACTAACATTTTTGCTGCAGGGTGTTCAATATCCATTTCTTTGAGGATGGTTACTCCGTCGTTTGTTACAACGATGTCTCCGATTCCGTCTACAAGCATTTTGTCCATACCTTTTGGACCTAATGTTGTTCTTACTGTTTCTGCTAATACTTTACCAGCTAATATATTATTTCTTTGTGCATCTCTTCCTAAAGCTCTGGATGTTCCTTCAGGTAAGATGATTAATGGTTGTTGTTGTTGTGCCATTTTATTACCTCTAAATATTTTAATTTTATTATATTTGTATATGTTTTTAGTTTAAATATTTCATTAAAAATTTTTTTATAATCAGTCTATAATCATAATGGGTTTGACTTTATATAAATACTTTACTATATTTTTCTGTACAAAATACAGAAAAAAAAATAAAGAAAATTTGAAAATGATTATGAGATTAAATTCAAAAAAGAATATAAAAAAGAGTAAGGGAGGTTATTCCTCAATTTCTACGGGTTTTTTAACCCATATAATTCTGTCACCATCTCTTGCACGTTGACAATATTCACGTTTTTCTAATGCTTTAAGCGTTTTAGCAAAACTTTCTTTTTCCAATTCAGTGAAACCCAATTCCATCAAGTAATCATACAATTCACTGGCACTTTTTGCATCCGGAAGAAGATGATAAATTTGAGATTGGAAACTGGTCAAACCAGGCAACGGTTTTGAAATCATTGCGGAGAAGTAATCCTTAAACTTAGCCATATCATTTAATTGCATGTTTTTATCATCAACAACTTCATTCAAACGTGAAATTTCCTGGTCTAACTTTTCATTGTTCGTTTTTAATACTTCTGCTTTTTCCAAATCAGCCTTTAATGAAGCAATCTGTTTTTCATAATCTGATTTCAAATCTGCTTTTTCAAGTTCTAAAGTTCTGATACGAGGTTGTAAATTTTTAAGTTTATCCAATTCCTCGTTTTTATCATATAACAATTGTTTATGATCATCAATATCCTTGTTTTTCCTATCAACAATTTCTTTAAGCTCTTGAATTCTTGCAGTACTCGTCAATAGATTGTCATTGATTTCCTTTAATTCCTTATCCTTTTCATCCAACTGTATGTTGATTTGTTCTATTTTATTGTTTTGTTCGGATAACTGATTCTTTAAATCATTCATTTGTTCTAACTTATTGTTAGAATCTAAAACTTCTGTCTTAAGGTTTTCAATGACAGTTTCTTTTTGAGACATTTGAACATTTAATTCATCAATATCATCATCTTTAAGTTTGATTTTGTTCTCAAACCTATTGATTTGATTGTTTAATTCTGTTAATAATTCATCCTGTTTATTAATAGTGTCATCTTTAGCCTTAATAATAGATTCGGATTGAACAAATTTATCAGAATCGTCCCTAAGTTGATTGTTTAATATTCCAATATCCTTATTTAATGAATCTATGGTAGCATTCAATTCATCAATTTTGTACTTTCTTTGATTTAATAGTGAAGTTAATTTAGCTATTTCCTGATCTTTTTCTTCGGATTCTTTTGAATAGCTTTCGTTTAACTTGAATATTTCATCATCCTTAGATTTTATTCTGTCATCACCCAATAGGGATTCTCTAGCCAACTGATCTTTAAGCTGTTTGATTTCCTCTTGAGACAGCTGAATAGTGTTTCTCAATTCTTTAATAGTTTCAGTTTTTGATGCTGATTCATTTTCTCTGGTTTTAAGCAGTTTATTTAATTGAGAAATTTCAATGTCCTTTAATTCAAGTTTTTGAGGTAATGCAGAGATTTTATCGGATTTGTCTTGAACTTCCTGTTTAAGTTTGTTTATTTGAGTTTCATTGATTTTTTTAACGTTAAATGATTCTTCTTTAAGCTTATCATAGTTAGTGTCTTTTTCCTTAATTATTAAATCAAAGGAATTTTTGTCCTGTTGTAGCTTGTTTATTAAAATGTTTTTATCATTTAATGTTTTTTCCAGATATTCGTTTTCTGTTCTTAATTTTTCATTACTGTTGGAAAATTCAGTTATACTCTCGTTTAATTCTGTTATCTGTTTTGTGGTAGATTTACGTAACTGATTAAAATCTAATTTAAGCTTATCAAATTCTGCATCTTTTTCATATAATGCTTTTTTAGTTTCCTTTAATTCATTAACTAATTCATCAGAATTGTCTTCAGCCGTTAAATCTATAGCTACTTCATCTAATTTAACTTTTAATGATGCAATTTCTTCATCTTTTTCGGATAATATTTTTTCCAATTCATTGATTTTATCGACATTTGATTCATCATCTAATGTTAAAGAATTAATTTCCATATCCTTTTCATTAGTTTTTTCTTTTAATGAAGATAATTCGCCAACAATATCCTTGTTAGATTGTTCCAATTCCTTTAATTTGGATTCCAGTTGTTCGTATTCTTCAGCTTTTTTCTCGTATTGCTGTTTGAATGATTCGATTGTAGCATCTTTTTCAAGTAAATCCAATTCTAAAGCATCATATTCCTGTGTCTTATTAAGAAGATCATGTTCTAGTTTGTTTACTTTTTCATCGTCAATTTCGATATTGGATTCGAGTTTTGCTGTTAAATCGGAAATTTGTGTATCTTTATCTAGAATTTCAGCATCTTTTTCAGATAATTGTTGTTTTAATGAATCAAGTTCTATTGTTAATTCTGAATCATCGGATGAAGCATTATTAATTTCATCAATTGAGCTTTTTAGTTTGGCGTTTTCATTTTCTAACTCAACTAATTTAAATTCATTGATTTTATTTAAATCTTGAACTCTTTGTAATTCAGATTGAACGTTTATTAATTCATTTGATTTTTCTGAGAATTCCTCTATTAAAGAATTCATGTTATCCGTAGTAGGAATTATTTCCAGATCTTGAGATTCTTTTAAGTCCTTATTTTCTGATTCCAATGATGATATTTTTTTGTTTAATTCTTCAATTTGTTTTGCATAATCATCTGATGCAGTTTCATCTTTTGAAGATTTTAATTCATCGTTAACTTTTTCCAGTTCAGTAATTTTTTCCTTAAGTTCGGATATTTCTGAGTCTTTAGCCTGTAATTGCTCGGATTCTGGATTTTCTGTAGTTTCAAGTTGATTTTTAAGAGATTCTATTTCTTCTTCGTATTTTTTAATTTTTTGATCTCTTCCGGTTACTTCTATTGTTAACTGATTTTTTAAAACAGGAATTTCCTTTAGTTCTTCTGTTTGTCTGTCTATTACTGAACGTAACTGGTTAATTTCAGTGGTTGAAGAATGACTTTTTAGTTCTTCATTTTGTTCTTTGAGTCTTGAAATTTCCAATTTGAGTTCTTTTTCGGTTTGTGAAAATGATTCGTCTGTAGTGCTGTTTAGTAAATCAATTTCTTTCTTTTGATCATTAATTGTTGCTTCTAAATCACTTATCTGTTTTTTGAAGTCAGCAATTGAATCGTCATCAGTTTCTTGTGGTGTGTTTAATTTAGTTGTTAACTCACTGATTTCCAATTCTTTCTCTTTTAATTTGGTGTCCTTTTCTTGTAATAATAGTTCTTTTTCTTTAAGATCTGTTTCTTTTTTGTTAACTTCTTCTGTAAGTTCATTTATTCTTGCTGTTAAATTAGTGTTTTGATTTTCATTTTGTATTAAAACATTTTTAACAACTTCGTTTGTTTTAATGTCTTTAGTTTCTTCGCTTAATTGTTCTTTGAGACTATTAATTTCTTTAAAACAAGATTTTACTAGTTCTCTCAACTCTTCTGATTCAACATCCTTTAAAAACGCCATTGTGATCACTATTTAATATATATCTAATTCAAACTTTTAAAGTTTTTCTTTAATTATCAATCAATTTTTTAAGATTTTCAAAATCAAAAAAATAGTACGTAATATATACTATACCAATTCCCAATAAGAATCCTCCCAAAACATCAGATGGATAATGTACTCCAATATATAGCCTGGAAACTGCTACACATACCGGAATAATCATGAAAATCCATTTATGATATTCCTTTGACAACACATATGCCATGGCCGTAGACGTTGCAGTATGCCCTGATGGGAAAGAAGGATCAGTTCCCAAATCCAGCAGGATTAAATTAGATAATTCAACATAAGGTCGGGGTCTCATGACAATAATTTTTATTAATTGAGTGAAAATTGTGGTAATTACCAGTACTATAATCATCTTCTTTGCAACAGTTTTCCCTTTTTTATTTCCAAACAAATATAGTAAAACCGAAACTATTATCCAAAAATAGATTATGCCCATATTTGAAATCATTAATGAAAGAGTATCCAATATAACATTATGATATGATAAGTTCACTAGTTCTAAAATGTAAATGTCCAGTAGATGCAGTAATGATAACATTAAATCACCACCTAAAAAAAGGAAAAAATGGGGATGGGAAGTTATAAATATAATTTAGAAATTAATTGAGCATTCAATATTGAAGCACCTGCTGCTCCACGAATAGTGTTATGTCCTACAAGAGTGTATTTAAAACTGTTTTCAAATACGTCTTCACGAACTCTTCCAACAGATACGCTCATACCGTGTCCGGCATCCCTGTCCATACGAGGCTGTGGTCTGTTCTCTTCTTTACGTACGATGACCGGCTGTTCCGGTGCAAAGGATAATTTTTCTTTTTGAGGTATTCCCCTGAAGTTATTCATTGCTTCCTCAATGTCTTCTACTGTAATGCCTTCTTCTTCAAATTCTATTGCAACTGATTCGGTATGTCCATCAACTACGCCAACCCTATTACATGATGCGCTTAATGGGAAATTTGCTTTATCAACAAGTCCGCCATTTACTTTACCAAGCAAATGTAATGTTTCGGATTGCATTTTTTCTTCCTCTCCACCGATAAATGGTATGATATTGTCCAATATTCCCATTGATGGTACACCATTATATCCTGCACCACTAACTGCCTGCATGGTAGTTACGGAAACCCTTTTAAAGGTATACTTATCAAATAATGGTTTTAATGTCAATGTTAATGCAATAGTTGAACAGTTAGGATTTGTTACTATGCATCCATCCCAACCGTTAACATCTTTTTGTGTTTCCATCATTTCAAGGTGTTCAGGGTTAACTTCTGGAATTACTAGTGGTATGTTTTCTTTCATACGGTTTACGCTTGCATTTGAAGCAACGATAAATTTTTCTGCAAAGGCTGCTTCAACAGGTTCTGCAAGACCTGCAGGTAATGAAGCAAATACAAAGTCCACGTCATCACTAACCTCTGAAGGGTCTGTGTTAACAATTTTCATATCTTTTACTTCTTCAGGAATAGGAGTTGTTTGATGCCATGTAACTGCATCTTCATAACGTTTTCCAGCTGATTTTTCAGAAGCTGCCACATTTACTATGTTAAAATCCGGAATTTGAGATAATAACTGGATAAATCTTTGTCCTACCATTCCGGTAGCACCAAGTACACATACATTTCTAACCATATATAATCACTCTTAAATATTTACTTATAAACCTAATACATCAAACATGTCTGCAATCGGTTTTTCTTGTTTTGTCATCAAATAATTTAATGCTCTGATAACACCATTTACAAATGCTTGTCTTGTTGAAGCCCTATGGATAACTTCAATTCTTTCTCCGTCACCACAGAACATGACTGTATGATCACCTACAATGTCTCCTCCACGTACTGCATGAATTCCTATTTCATCTTTTGGACGTTTACCGACCATACCTTCTCTACCGTAACATGCATTTTCATCAAGACTTAAGTCCAAGTTTTCTGCAACAATTTCTGCTGCTCTTTTTGCTGTTCCTGATGGTGCATCCTGTTTGTTATGATGGTGTGCTTCAACTATTTCAATATCATATTCATGACCCAATATTTTTGCAACCTGTCCTACTATTTCAAAGAAAACGTTTACTCCCGTAGCCATGTTAGGTGAAATAACTGCTTTAATATTATTTTCTTTAATTGCATTATGCATAACTTCCAATTGGTCATCTTTAATTCCTGTTGTACCAACTACAACATTTACTCCAACATCCGCACATGTCTTGACGGTTTCAACTGCTGCTGATGCAATGGTAAAATCTACCAATACATCCGGTTTAACTGATTCCAACTCTGATTTTAAATCTTGTGAACCAATTATGTTTACTCCCATTTTTCCGATACCGATTTGTTCACCCAAATCTTTTCCTGCTAATGGTGAATTAGGCATTTCAATACCCATTACCACTTCCATATTATCCTGTTCTTGGACTGTTCTAATAATTTTAGAACCCATATTTCCTGCACAACCAGTTACTGCAACTCGAATCATTATTTCACCTTTTATATTAAATCGTATTTTTTCATTATTTCTTGTAAAATAACATCATTTTTTTCACTCATTTCCTTGAGTGGCATTCTTAATCCGCCAACATTTTTACCCATTAAATTTAATGCTCTTTTTGCTGGTGCCGGACTTGCTTCTATAAACATTACATCCATTAAATCAAATAAATCATTGGCCAATACTCTTGCTTCATCATAGTTTCCATCCAATGCATTTCTTACCATTAATGATGTTTCTTTAGGAAGAACGTTTGCAACTACACTAATTACCCCACGTGCACCTTGAGCAATCATAGGTAATGTTAATGAATCATTTCCACTTAAAACCGTGAAATTCTTTGACAAGTCTTCTTTTTCCAATTCATTGAATACTGTAGCTAATTTATTTAAATCAGGGTTTGCTTCCTTAATTGCAACTATATTATCTAATTTTGCTATATCTATTATAGAATCTACTGATAAATCTATACCGGTTCTTGAAGGCACATTATATGCTATTATTGGAATATCGTTTGAATCATTTAGTAATTTGAAATGGTCATATAACCCACTTTGTTGTGGCTTGTTATAATAAGGGGTTATGACTAATGCAGTGTCTGCACCGGCATTTTCTGCATATTTTACTAAATCCATTGCCTCTGAAGTTGCGTTGCTACCTGCTCCAGCTATGGTGAGTGCACGACCATTGACCTGGTCAACCATTATATCAATTACTTTCTGGTGTTCTTCATGGGACATTGTTGCAGATTCACCTGTTGTTCCTGCTGCAAGAATTCCTTCAACACCACCTTCTATTAGAAAATCGATTAAATTTCTATACTCTTCTTCATTAATATTATTGTCTTTGTCCAATGGTGTTACCATTGCGACATGTGTTCCGTCTAAATTCATTGTAAAGTCTCCCTTATTAATTCATATGCTTTATCTCCATCTTCCCAATCAACGAAGACCACTACTGCTGTTTGGCTAGATGATAATTCAACTATGTTAATATTATTTTCATTTAGTGGATTTGTTATATTTGCAATGATGCCTGGCGTGTTAATAAAATCATGACTTACCACGGATATCATGGCTATTTTCTGTCCTAATGAAAGAGAACTTAATCTGTCTCCACCAATAACTAATTCGTGTAATACCTTATGTGCCTTTTCAGCATCTTCTTCCTTAAAGAATAGGGTTATAGAACTTTCACCTGTTGAGATGCCGTATATGCTTAGATTATTATCGCTTACCTTTTTTGTAATATCTGCTATGATTCCCTGTTTGTTCATCAAGTCTTCGCCGACAACGGCCAGCACGGACAGTTTATGATTTAATTTCATAATGGATATTACTTCTTCTTCGGGATGATTGGGACCTATAATGTCTGTCCCGTGAACTCTTAAATCACCATATTCAAAGCTTATAATTTTTGCCTTAATGTTAGGATCTTTATATCTTAGAGCATTAGGATGTAATACCTGGGCACCATAATTGGCAAGATCAATCATTTCCTCTACCGTTATCTTATCCAGTTTTTCTGCATTGTCCAGTTTTCTTGGATCAGTAGACATTACACCTTTTACGTCGGTAACTATTACTACTTCCTCTGCACCAATGCAATGTCCGATTAAAAATGCAGAAACGTCACTTCCTCCTCTTCCGAGGGTCGTTACTGAACCTTCCAAATCTTTTCCAAGGAATCCGCATATTACCGGAATTATTCCCTGATTGACTAGTTTGGTTATGTGTTCCTGTACACGTTTTTCAGTTTCTTCTTTATCAATTTTAGCATTCAAATAGTCACTATCTGTAATTACAGGCCATTTTTCACTGAAAGGATCAACAAATTCTGATTTTACTCCCAAAGATTCAATTGTTGCCGCCATGATGCGAACGCTTTGCATTTCACCCATTGAAAGTATTCCTGCCAATTGTTTTGAAGTTACACTTTCTCCAATGGATTCTTTAACTAACTTAATTGATTCATCGGTAGT
Source organism: Methanosphaera sp. (assembly GCA_045639105.1). Taxonomy (GTDB): domain Archaea; phylum Methanobacteriota; class Methanobacteria; order Methanobacteriales; family Methanobacteriaceae; genus Methanosphaera. Next base: position 76,533 of record JAZUCJ010000011.1, on the reverse strand, counting down.
TTTGTTTATTGCAGATACTACTACAACAACTTTATTTCCTTTCATGTATTCGTCAACAACGGATTTTGCTGCTTTCTGAATTCTTTCTCCTGTTCCAACAGAAGTACCACCAAATTTCGCCACAACTATTCCCATAAATTCACCTTTAATAATTGATATAGATTTAATTTATAAATTAATAATATAGTTATTCCTAATAATATATGTGATTTATATAATAATAAAACTAATGGATATTTATAAAAATAATTCAGCTAAAAGAGAGATTAAAAGCTAATTTTTAAAAATGGAATATGAAAAATAATGTAATTTATAAAAGTTTAAAAAAAAGTGCGAAAATAAGTTGAATAAACTTATTGTTCTAGGATATGAGTTGCGTAACCAGCAATCTGATTTCTTAAATGTTTTGTAGATACTGTTGAGTATTCTGCAACCATTTGTTTGTTGTTTTCGAAATCGGTGTTGAATTTATCACCGTGTTTTTCTAATAATTCTTTTGCTGTTCTTTTAACAAATGTTGTTCTAATGTTTCCCATAATCAAACCTCCATTTTCTTTTGAGTAAATTATTATAAACGTTATTTAATTATAAATATTTTTTTTGCTCTTCTTTACTGATTGAAGCCAATAAATCAAATATTTCCAGTACTTTATCAGTATTTATTTGTTTATCGGCAACTGCATTTCTTATTTTATTGTGGATAACTTCTTCTCTTGAAGAATCATAAAGATCTTTATTTAACACTTTTTTTGCGGTTATAATATCTTTAGCTAGTGAAGTTCTTTCAAGAATTAAATTTAAAATTTCATCATCAAGCTCATCAATTTTTTTTCTTGAATCATCCAATAATTTTTCTGCTTCAAATTTATCCATATTACCACACAATTACCTTATAACTACAGATCCCTTATTATCTGGTTTTGTTTCAATTAACTTACCAGGATATTTAGATAATGCTTTTTTTATTTCATTAACATCTGATGAATCATCTAATAAAATAGTATATGCAGAACCTGTTCCAGATAATCCTGCAGCTTTAGCTCCTAATTTCAATGCATCTATTGCAATTTGAGTGTCTAAATTCAATGCTGCACAATATAAGAAGCCATTTAAGGTTAGAGCTTTTTCAATATTCTTATTTACTGCATTTTCAAATGCAATTTCCACAAGTGATGACAAAGTTTTCATAGCTTTTACATCAGACTGTGCAGTATATAAAGATTTGTTTGGTATATATATTAATATTTTCCGATAATTTATATGGTAGTCATGTAAAATTTTTCTTTCAGAATTGTCTGTTATTTTCCATCCACCATAAAAAGAGGCCGAAGCATCATCATAGGATCCTGTTTTTGTAACCCCCGCCTCCAAGGAAGCATCAATTCCGATGTTAATAATGTCCTCATCCGTAATGTCAGTATCTTCCAAATTCATGCCTGCTTTTTCAAGAAGAGCCAGTAACGTAGCATATACAACAGAATTTGAAGTAGCACTACTGCTTGACAAACCAGAACCTGGAGGAATATCGGACTTTGTTTCAACATTAACCACAATATTCTTCAAATTAAAATTCGGATACTCCAATAATTTTTCATAAACCTTTTTTACACACAATTCCATGAGTTGTGTATCCATGTCGGGATTATCCAAACTCTTACATACACAACATATATCTTTTTCTGTATCATCAGCCAATACTGTTACATTTGCAGTGATATATAATTCAATACCAAATGCAGAGCCCTTACCAGTACTTATTGCATTGATAACTGTTGCCGAAGCGGGTGAACGTACACTAACCATAAAATATCTTTCCATAAAATCTATAATATATATAATATACTATCAAATAATATAAATAATAGTATTTATAATTATATATATTAAAAAAATAGGAGAAAAATAACATGAGCGTTAAATTAGAAGTTTTCACATCACATTCATGCCCTTACTGTCCAATGGCTGTTGAAGTAGCTGAACAAATGGTAAAAGAATTTGGAGACGATTTAGACTACCAGCATTTAGATGTAGATGAAAATATGGAAAAAGTCAGAGAATACCAAATAATGTCTGTGCCTACCGTAGTCTTAGAAGGTAAAACCGTATCTATCGGTGCTCCAGAGCCTGAACAGCTTTCAAGACAAATTAAAAAAGCATTACTTAGACAAAAATAATTATTTTTATCCACACCCCCACTTTTTTGTAAATAATTTTTTACTATTTTTAAAATTATTCAATTATTAAAACTAATTTACTACTTTAAACAAATATAGCATTAATGTGCAATTAGAAAAAAATAAGATTATCAGGTTGGGATTAAAATAGAACACCATGTAAATTCAAATGAAAAATCCGGAATCACAACGGGAAGTGTTTCTACGGCTGCAAGTGTAGCTGCTTTATTAACCATACTAGGCCAGACCCCGGAATTTGTTACAATTACTGCTCCAAACTCTGAATTAGTTGTTGAAATTGAAAAAACAGAAAAAATCAGTTCCGATAAAGCATCCGCCAGTGTTATTAAGCCTACATATAATGATCCTGATGTTACAAGAGGTATAAAAATTATTTCTGAAGTGACATTAACGGATGATGATGGCGAAGTTGAAATTACTGCAGGAGAAGGTGTTGGAAAAGTAACTAAGCCCGGTCTACAAATACCTGTAGGTGAATATGCCATCAATCCTGTTCCCCGTAAAATGATTTCCGAAAATGTTAAAAAATATTTGCCTTCCGGCAGAGGTGCAATAGTAAAAATAATCATACCTGAAGGTAAAAGGTTAGCTCCCAAAACCATGAACAGCAGGTTGGGTATTGTTGATGGAATTTCCGTACTGGGCACGACCGGTATTGCAAGGCCCATGTCATCCAAGGCTTATACCGATTCATTACGTGTTCAAATTGATGTTGCAATAGCTAATGACTATTATGATTTATTGTTTGTTCCAGGAAATATTGGAACACGTATCGCTAAGCAAAAACTGATAATTGATGATGATGCGATTATCGAGATGAGTAACTTTGTCGGCTTTATGCTGGAGGAAGCAGAAAAAACCGGAGAAGTAAATTCAATAACGTTGTTTGGTCATGCGGGTAAATTAATTAAGATTGCTGCGGGAATTTTCAATACGAAACAAAGCGTAGCAGATGCCCGTCGTGAAATCATGACATGTTATGCAGGACTTGTAGGAGCCAATACCGATACTCTGAAGGATATTTATGAATGTATTACAACAGAGGACGTTATAAAAATTTTGGATAAAAAAAATATTACAACCGATGTTTTTGAATTAATTGCCGATAAGATTATTGAACTTTGCGAATTAAAGTTCGATATCAAATTTAATGTTATAATTGTGAAAATGGATGGAGAAGTTTTAAATCCTTCTAAAGTTAATACCATACCATTTGAATGGAAGTAAGATGTGTTTTTATGAATATTTGCATTATCGGGCAGTACCCGCCACAATTGGGTGGGGTAGCTACTTACACTAAACAGTTGGAGGATAAGCTTGTTGAGGAGGGACATAATGTTTATATTCTAACATACCATCAGAATGTTGAACCTTCACCCAACGTTTTCAGGGCATCCAGTATAAATGTTCCTTTGCTTCGGGGAATTTCGTTTATTCTTTCAAGTTATTTTATTTTAAGAAGGATTGTTAAAGAATATGATATTGACATTATCCATGCAAACTATATTGTTCCCCCGGGACTGGTATGTGTATTAAACAAATCAGGTGCAAGAAAAGTTATAACCGTACATGGTTCGGACATAAATATTCTTCCCAACAATAAGATTTTAAGGCCTCTGATAAAATATATTCTAAATAAATCGGATGAAGTATATTTTGTCAGTGAAAAATTAAAACAAAAGGCTGAAATATTATGTGGACCACAAATAAATAAAAAGTCAGAAATCACGCCAAATACCGTGAATACCAATAAGTTTAAACCGTTAGCCGGAAAAAGAAAATTGCTGACCGATTACTCCCAGCCGATAGTAGTTTTTATAGGAAACCTGGTTGAACAGAAAGGTTTAAAATATCTGTTGGAAGCCAAAAAACTTTCAACAACAGAATACACCCTGCTGATATATGGTGACGGTCCCGAAAAAGATAATTTGTCAAATTTCATTAGAACAAACAAATTAAAGGACACACACCTTATGGGCAAAACACAAATACCCGAAAAGATAATTCCGGAAGCAGACGTCATGGTGCTACCATCCGTATCAGAAGGCGCAAGCATAATCGCCCTAGAAAGCATGTCATGTGCAAAAGCATTGATATCAACGGATACCGGAAATATCAGCTCCATAATCACAAATGACGAGAATGGAATAATAATTCCTCCAAAAAATCCACAATTATTAAAAGATGCAATAGATGATTTGGTTAAAAACAAAGAAAAAAGAGAAAACATAGGAAAAAATGCCAGAAAATTAATTATAAAAGAATATTCTGAAATGAATATACCATACTTAAAATAATAAGACAAACAAATAGGGGATGTTCTCTTGAGTAACATAGATCCAAAAATTCAAGAAATAATGAAGGAATGCTATCCCTTCATAGAAGAATACAATCCTGCACAACAGGCAGTGATTGATTCGGATTTCATAGAAAAGAAAGATAACTTTATAATATCTATCCCAACAGCCAGTGGTAAAACCGTGCTGGGAGTACTTGCCATGCTAAAGGTACTGTTAGCCGGCGGAAAAGTTGTATACGCCGTACCATTGATTTCGCTGCAAAATGAAAAATACAAAGAATTCAAAATATTTGAACAATTCGGATACAAGGTAGGTAAACATCCTTCAAGTTCAGATATCTCCGTGATGGTTTTTGAATCGTTTGACGCATTAACAAGATTTTCTTTAAACACCTTACATGAAATTGATCTTGTGATAATAGATGAATTCCACATGATAGGCGATTATTCCAGGGGACCAACAATTGAATGTGCCATTACAAGAATAAAAGAACAGAACAGGGGAATTAGGATAATTGCATTATCAGCAACCTTACAAAATATGGATGAAATGGCACATTGGCTAGAAGCCGAAGTGGTAACACACGATTATCGTCCAGTACCCCTACATAAGGAAGTGTTATGTGCCGAAGAATTCGGAACCAAGGACAAGAACAGTTTAGTATATAAAATATTGAACGACACGTTAAATGATTCCTCACAAATGTTAACCTTTGTGTCAACAAGACGATTTACAGAATCCTTAGCCCAAAACATGGCAAAAAAGATTGGCCGATACATACCTGATGGCAAGCGAGAAATATTCAAGGACATAGCAGAAGAAATATTGGATGTGCCCAGAAGAAGAAATTCGCAGCCAACAGAAGTATGTTACAAGCTTGCAGAATGTATTGAAAATGGGATAGCATTCCACCATGCAGGATTATTTGACAGACAAAAGGAAATAATAGAGGAAGAATTTGTAAAAGGAAACCTTCTGATGATTACCGCAACACCAAGTTTGATGTATGGAGTAAACCTGCCATCCAAGAATGTGGTGATAAGAGACTATAACAGGTGGACAGACCAGGGACAGACAAACATCCCCGTATTTGATTATGAACAAATGTCCGGTAGGGCAGGAAGACCTGGCTTTGATACAGAGGGACATTCCTATCTACTGGCAAAAACATATGATGAAGCATTTAATCTAGAGGAATATTACGTTCATGGAGAAATAGAAGTAACAAATTCAAAATTAATAGACAATGATGATGCCGTGTTAAAACAGATTATCACCCAGGTATCAAGTGGTTTTGCAAAAGATATTGAAGATTTAATAGATTTTTTCAACAAAACGTTCTATGGATTCCAAATATCCCATACTTATAATACCATGAGTTTCGGATTTTCTGACGAATCAATAAAATATGAGATATCAAGTGCACTGGAATATCTTATACAAAATGGAATCATACGCATAACACCGTCAGGATTACAGACAACACAGTTTGGTACGCTAATCTCCAGAAACAATTATGCTGTTAAAACTGCCGTTAAACTAAAAGATTACGCAAATATGATGGGAGATGTGTTTAATATCGGATCATTAATATATGAAATATCCAAAACACATGATATGCCGAAAATCAATACGAAATTTAAGGCAAATAAAGACAATATTAAAGAAGTTCTTAGCAGACACGACGTCTATGTTAGTTTTGTGCAAAATGATGAGGCAACGGCCGCAAGTTTACTTGAATGGATAAATGAACATAAAGAGTTCGAAATCGAAAATTACCTTAAAGTTTATGCTGCTTCAACCAGACGTGCAAGTTATGAAGCTTCAAATATTGTCAAATACTTCTATGACATTTGTGAAGTTCTGGGAAATTATAAATTCCTTAATGAAATAGATAAGCTCAGTTCAAGACTCTACTATGGTGTTAAAGAGGAACTTATACCATTAGTCATAGGCATTAAACGTCTTGGCCGTCAAAGAGCCCGCAGCCTGGTTGATGCCTTTGGAACCAACTTGAGCAATGTTAGTGCCAGTGAACTTATGAAGGTGGATGGAATAGGTGAAGCTACTGCCAACAATATTATAGAATTTTATAATAACAAAAATCTAAAAATATAAAAAGTTTGGAATAAAAAATACTCCTATAAGATATTAGAAGAGGAAAATTAGTATGGTTGAAGCTTATTTGGGAATGAGTTTAAATGATTTAAAAATTCTTATTAAACAAGCTATAAAAGAGGTGACTCTGGAAGATTTATACGGCTTATCATTCTTTTTTAATGATGAAAAGAGTTATTTACCAAGGGAATATAAGAAAAAATACACAGAATCTGTTTTGAATGTGACTATGAATCGATTTATCTTATTAAAAAATGATGAAAAATCTTATCAGGGCTTTTTGAACGAGGATGATATTACTATTATTAACAAACTATTACAACCAAACGATACTGTTATTAATAATATTTTAAATATCATAGTAATATATGCAACATACTTTTTAAAAGAACCTATCCACCCATTGGGAACAAAATTCCCGGGACAAGAAAGTATTTACTGCGATGGTAAAATCTGCTATTGCCCAGTGAAAAAATACCATTTAAACAATGATAAAGCACTATGTAAAATTTGTATTGCAAAACCCGCCGAGGAATGATACTATGTCAAAAACCAAGGATATATTCGAAAAAAGAGTTAAAGAAAAAGAACAAGTACATGAAGAACTCTTTAAAAAAGAAATGAAAAATCTTGAAGACACCATTAAAAGCGAGAAATTCAATATTGAAACAATGATATCAAAAACAAGTATTGGAAATGCTTACCACGATCTGATTGATTCAAAGGATAAACTCAACTCAGAATATCAACGTAAATTTAATCAGAAATACCATAATCTTGATGTGGAATTATATAAACTCAATAAACAAATAGAAAATAAAAGCAATATGGTAAATTACAAATATAATTATAAAAAAGAAAAAGTAATTGATAAAATTCTTAACCGAATAATGCAGTAGGAGTTATCCTCCTCCTACAGCATCCGAACTCATTTCTGATGAAATTGAACGTTTTAATTGTTCTTTGATATCATCTACGGTTAATTCTTCTTTATCCTCATCATCATCTCTAACTTTTACGTATTTTTTATCTGTTAATTCAACATATCTTGTATTGTACCATAAGCGTGTTAACTCATCAACTGCTATAAGTACCCAATCGCCCTTTTCATCTGTTTTAATATCTAAAACTTCGCCTATAGTACCAACACTGGTATAAATAATGTATGAACCTACTTCAATTTCATTTCCTATTTTATCCGTAACAGACATAATAAAACTTCCTTAACTAATCTTTTATAAACACTCATAAATTAACTTTTAGAATGCTGTCCAACATCTTTTCATCACACTTACCTTTTCTTACAATCACAGGCTTTTTCTTTGTTAAATCAATAATGGTTGATGGCTGATTGTTTTCAAGTTCGCCCTGACTAATATAAACGTCTATATTGTCTCCCAACTGTTCTTGTATCTGTATTATATTTGTATGGGAAGGATAATCTGAAATGTTGGCACTGGTACTTGTTATTGGAAAATCATAGGTTAACTCATATGAAACCCTATTGTCAGGAATTCTTATGCCAACAACCGAAGTATTTGCCGTTAATATCGGATTGACGTTATCCCTTTTTTCCAATAAAAATGTATATGGGCCGGGCAATGTTTTTTCCAGAATCAGTTTAATATTGTCAGTTAATAAAACATATTCTTCCAATTGATTAATATCATGAAAACAGACCGATATTGATTTGTCAAATGAACGTTTTTTAGTCTCATAAACCTTCTTTACTGCAGAAACATTATTTATATCTGCACCTATACCATAAATTGTATCCGTAGGATAAACAACTAATTTTCCCTCTTTTAAAAAATCAACAATTTCTCCGAGATTATCCCCATAATTATAGTTTAATACATTCATTATATCATTTTTATAAAATATTCAATTATTAATTATATATATTTAAATTTATAAATAAAATAGTATGCTAAATGATAAATTACGACCACAAACGAATAAATATACTAATCAAATTGGTGAAAAAATAGAGATAGACCCTAATATTGTGACAATAATTGGTTTATTTATTAGTATTTTCTCTGGAGTATTATTTGCATCAGGTAATTTAGCTGCAGGAGCATTATTTATAATTATTAGCGGATTTTGTGATATGATTGACGGAGCCATTGCACGTTCACAAAATCGTAGAACAAAATTTGGTGGATTTTTAGATTCAACTTGTGATCGTTTTGCAGATGCTGCAATACTTATAGGTATCATTTATAGTGGATATGTTGATCCAATATTAGGAGCTTTAGCAATACATGCTTCAATTACTGTGAGCTATGTTCGTTCAAGAGCCGAACAGGAAGGGATTAAATGTTCTGTAGGTATAGCAGAACGTGCCGAAAGATTACTTATCATAACAATTGGATCACTACTGGCAGCACTGGCAGGCGGTTCACATACCATAATGATATGTACTATCGGCTTATTAACGGTTTTAAGTTATATTACCGTTTTCCAAAGAATCTACCATTCTTTAATGAATTTAGAAGACTAACCCTCTCCAAAAATACTTTTTACCTGAAACAAATTTTTTTTACTATTTTTTTTAATTTCTGATTTAATTGGGATGATAAGATGACTGTTTACAATACCATAATAGTAGGTGGGGGAAGTAGCGGAATACTATCTGCAATCCACCTGAACGATAAAAAAAGTATTCTGTTAGAAAAAAACAATAGCTTAGGAAAAAAAATTCTTGTTACCGGTGGTGGCAGATGTAATCTTACCAACAACAACACGTTAGACAATTACGTAAAAAGCTTTTATAATGGAGGAAACTTCTATAGAACTGCTTTTTCATATTTCTTCAACAAGGACGTTATCAAATTACTGGAAGATAACGGGTGTAAAACGAAAGTTGAAGAAAATGAACGCGTATTCCCAGTATCCGACCAAGCTTCAACAGTTCAGAAAACTTTCATAAAAATAATAGACAAAAAAAATACAAAAATCAAACTAAACACCAACGTTAAAAGCGTGAAAAAGGAAAATGACTGTTTCATCGTTGAATGTGATGATTCAAAAGTAATCAAATCCAAATATCTGATATTGTCAACCGGAGGAAACGCCTATCCAAAAACGGGATCTACAGGTGACGGGTACAGATTCGCAGAGCAGCTTGGCCATAAAATTACCCGGCAAATGGGTGGACTGGCACCCGTTAAAATTAAGGAAACATGGATAAATAAACTTCAAGGAATTGACATGGAAGTAAAATTAGAAATTAAATCAAATAAAAAGTCCATTGTAAAAGATGAAGGTTCAATCATGTTCACCCACAATGGAATAAGTGGGCCGGTCATATTAAACAACAGTATGGAAATCAACAAATATTTGCAGAAGAACCAGAATGTAATCATCAACATTGACTTATGTCCGGAATATTCATATGATGAACTTGATAAAAAATTAATGGAAGACTTTTCAAAAAACGGCAATAAAAGCATAAAAACATATTTACACAACTATCTGCCCAAAAGAATGTCCTATGAATTTCTAAATTATCTTAACGTTGATTCGACAAAAATTCTTAATCAGATAAATAAAAAAGAACGGATGAAAATAAGGGACACGCTCAAAAGATTAACATTAACAGTTCTTGAAGTACTGGAAAAGGAAGCGTTTGTTACCAACAGTGGTGTCGAAAGAAAAGAAATCAATCCAAATACCTTTGAATCAAAGATTGTTGAAAACCTTTTTATAGTTGGAGAACTGGTCGAAGGCTGTGGAATAAGTGGCGGATATAACTTACAGCAAGCATATTCAACAGGAGCCTTAGCGGCAAAAAGCATAAGAGAGAGGATTTTAGATGATTCATCTTAGTTACGATAGACAAAAGTATCAGGAAGACATGATAAATAATATTAAAACCTTTGACAATGTTGTTGAAATTGGATGTCATATAGGTACTTCCACAAAGATAATTTCCAAGTTAAATCAGGACGGGATTGTATACGCCTTTGACAACAGTCCCGAAAGTTCAAAAGCCATGAATAATCTGGGAATTGAATACGGCAATATTAAGTTCTACAATGCTGACGTTAGAAACGAGGAGGTATTGTACAATTTCGTGGAAGACTGTGAAAAGATTGATGTTTTATGTGTTGACATGGGCGGCGGATACCACCCGGATACCGTTTTTAAAGTATTTTTTATTTGGTCATCCGTTCTTAAACCCAGAGTAAGTTTGATTAGAAACAGGGGTTTAATAGACTTTATCAACTCTTCAACTTCTAATGAAAACATTCAATCAGATCATGGTTTTCTTGAATCATCTGCAAATGATATTGTTCCGGAAAATCTAAAAGAATTGAAGATATGGTCCAAAAAATTATAATCTTTCATTTTTAATGTTTATTTAAAAAAAAGTAAAAAAAGGACACGTACTCTTAAATAATACCTGAAATATTTTCAATAAAAATAAAATAGTGAAAAAAATGTTTAAAGAAAGAAAAATATAGATAAATATAGAGACATGATATAATTATATCATCAATGAAAAAAAAGTGATACAATGATAGGGAAAAAAATTAGAATTGAAAGAATAATAAATCGTAAAACAGGAAAATGTGTAATTGCTCCAATGGACCATGGAATATCAGGAGGACCAATTCCTGGATTAATAAACATGACAGAAACCATTGATTCAGTTGCAAGTGGTGGAGCAAACGCAGTGCTTATGCACAAAGGTATGGTAAAAAACGGCCACCGTGGCTACGGAAAAGACATTGGATTAATCCTACACTTATCTGCAAGTACTGATTTAAGCGTAGACCCATACCACAAAGTACAAGTAACAAGCGTGGAAAAAGCACTGCAATTAGGAGCAGATGCTGTCAGTGTACACATCAACATAGGTTCAGAAAAAGAACCTGAAATGCTAAAAAGTACCGGAAGAATCGCAGAAGAATGTGATAAATGGGGAATGCCGCTTTTAGCAATGATGTACCCTAGAGGTCCAAAAATAGATAACGAACACGACCCTGAAGTAGTTAAATTAGCAGCAAGAGTAGGAGCAGAATTAGGTGCAGATATAGTTAAAACCAACTATACTGGTGATCCTGACACATTTAAAGAAGTTGTTGACGGATGTCCGGTCCCTGTAATAATTGCAGGAGGACCTAAAGTAGAAACCGACAAACAATTATTAGAAATGGTATACGATGCAATAGAAGTAGGTGGTGCAGGAATAGCAATAGGAAGAAATGTTTTCCAGGCAAAAAATCCTACCAAAATGACAAAAGCACTCGTAGAAATTGTTCATAACAGAATGCAACCTGATGAAGCTTTAGAAATTATAAAAGAATAAGGAAGTTAACCAACATGAAATTCGCATGGGTAAGGCCTACCGGCACATGGAATGATCGTAAAGATGCAATAGTAAGTGCTCTGGAATCAGGAATCGAGTACATCATTGATTTTGACAATAACGAAAGCATTAATGAACTAGGCAATGTTAAGATTGTATCAGACAAGGAAAATTCTGACATCCTACTGCTTGGAAACGATGCAAAAGTATCAGTGGAAGATGTTAAAGAAGCACGGACAAAAGATAAGGAAGTTGCAGTTTATGTTGAAATCAACAATAAAGAGGATGAATTGTTAGTTTCAGAACTGGGAACCGTAGCAGATTACGTTATCCTGAAAGGAAAAAACTGGAAAGTTATTCCACTAGAAAACATTATTGCCAGCCTACAGAATCGCAGCTCTAAAATAATGGTGGACGTTCCTAATTATGAAGAAGCAAAATTGGCTCTCGAGACTATGGAACATGGATCTGACGGAGTTCTGTTATCATCAAATGATGCAAACGAAATCAGAAGACTTGGCAGCTTAATTGAAAAGACTTCAAAAGAAACATATGAACTTAAAGAAGCCACTGTTACAAGGGTTGAAAGTGTAGGTTTAGGTGACAGAGTCTGTGTAGATACCTGTTCCATCATGGAAGTAGGGGAAGGAATGCTAATAGGATCATTTGCATCAGGATTATTCATGGTACATAGTGAATCATTGGAAAGTGAATACGTTGCATCCAGACCATTTAGAGTAAATGCAGGAGCAGTTCATGCATACGTTATGACACCCGGAAATAAAACAAGATACCTTTCAGAGCTAGAAGCCGGAGATGAAGTAATAACAATCAACACCAAAGGAGAAGCTAAAACTGCAATTATTGGCCGTTCAAAGATTGAAAGAAGACCTTTAATTATGATTGAAGCAGAAAATGATGGTCAGAAAATTAAGACACTGGTTCAAAATGCCGAAACCATCAGATTAGTTTCTGATAAGAAAGAACCTATCTCAGTATCAGACATTAAAGTAGGAGACAAAGTATTGGCTTACTTCGCCGAGGGTGCCAGACACTTTGGAATGGCTATTGAAGAACAAATCATAGAAAAATAACCTAAACTAACTACCATTGTATTTATCTTATTGATAACCTTTTATCAATAACTTTTTTTTATTCACCATAGGACGGGTTTCATATGCGATCATTCTTAGCAATAGAAATTGAACCTTACATTAAAAACAAGATAGAAGAATCACAGGAAATAATTAGGGAAAGTGAATCTTCAAATATCAAATATGTTGAAAAAGAGAACATACATTTAACATTAAAATTCTTTGGAGAAATAGATGATGAAAAATTAGAACAAATAATTGACATCATTAACCAAAGCATTAAAAATTATGAAGCATATACTATAAAAGTAGTGAATATTGGTGCTTTTCCAAATATTTATAATCCAAGAGTAATTTGGACGGGAATAAAGGATAAAAACAAGACAACAATAAAACTGATTGAAGAATTAGATAAAAAATTCAATAAGATTGGTTTTAAGAAGGAAAAAAATTACACACCCCACATTACTATTGGAAGGGTAAAAAATATATCCGATAAAGAAAAGCTAAGCCAAACACTAAAAAGTCTTAGCAAAAAATATCATGGCAAAATGGAAGTTAAAAAGATTATTATTAAATCAAGTACATTGACGCCTGATGGACCAATATATAAAAATATAAAAGAATTTGATTTATGAGGAAAAAAATATGAGAGTTGTTGTTGGAATTAGTGGTGCAAGTGGTGCCATACTTGGAATCAGATTACTGGAAGAATTAAATAAGAATAATGTTGAAACACATCTAATAATTTCAGCAATAGCAAAGGACATTATTGAATATGAAACCGATTATTCTGTAGAGGATGTGGAAAAGCTTGCCTCATTCGTGCATGATGAAAATGATTTGAATGCCATAGTAAACAGTGGTTCATTTAAGTTTGATGCTTCGGTAATTATTCCCTGCAGCATGAAAACCTTGTCATCAATAAGTAATGCCTATGGAGACAATGTTATTTCCAGAGTTGGTGATGTTACATTAAAAGAAAGAAGAACATTAATCCTTGTTCCAAGAGAAACACCTTTAAGAACTGCTCATTTAGAAAACATGACCAGCCTAAGCAGAGAAGGAGCAATAATTTTACCTGCAATGCCGGGATTTTATCATAAGCCCCAAACGGTAGATGACCAAATAAATTTTATTATAGGAAAAATATTGGATATTATGGATATTGATAATAACTTATTTACTAAATGGAAACAATAATAATAATTATCAGCTAAAAAAACAATGGAGACATTAAAATGTATTTCGACATAACACCTGATGATGAGTTTATCAAAACAGAAAAAGTACCAGGACCAACAAAAGAGGAAATTAGAGCATTAGTTATCAGTAAAACAAGTTTAACCGATGAAGATGTTGTTATAGATGTAGGGTGTGGAACTGGTGGATTAACATTAGAGTTTGCAAAAAGAGCACGCAAAGTATACAGTGTTGACATGAATCCTGACGCTATACAAACAACAAGATGTAACCTGGAAAAATTCGGATTACAAAACAAAGTAGAACTGTTAGAGGAAGAAGCACTTGTTGCATTAGACGAAATAGAAGACTTCACAAAACTCATGGTTGGAGGCAGTAACGGAAATATTGAAAACATAATTGAAACGGGTTATCTTAAACTTCCTGTGGGCGGAAAAATAATCATTACCTCCATAGTACTGGAAACTGCTACCGACGCTGTTCACATGCTTAAAGATCTGGGTGCAGAACCGGAAGTTGTTTCTGTAAACATTTCCCGTGGAACAATTCTTGACCGTGGAGTTATGATGAAAGCACTCAACCCTATAACCATTGTTAGTGCTAAAAAAATTTAATATTTATTTCTTCCCTTCCATTTTTTTAAATCTATTTTTTGTTCAGGTGATTATTATTTATAACGAAATTTTAAAGCAGATAGAGCCCTCTTTTGAAGAAAGACAACGAGTAATTAATTTCTCCAATAAACTAATGAAAATAATTAAGGACTATGCCGACAAGAAGAATGTTGAAGTAAACTGCAGGCTTGTAGGTTCAATGGCCAAGAACACTTCATTAATGGACAAAGCAGACATAGACATTTTCATGACCTTTCCCCTCACTTATTCTGAAGAAAAGCTAAAAGAATACGGTCTTGAATTTGGTCAGCACTGCATTGAAGAAGTAAAAGGTAAACAGGAAATACGTTATGCATCACACCCCTATGTAACCGGACTTATAGACGAATTTG
Organism: Methanosphaera sp.; assembly: GCA_045639105.1. GTDB lineage: Archaea > Methanobacteriota > Methanobacteria > Methanobacteriales > Methanobacteriaceae > Methanosphaera. The sequence continues at coordinate 61,297 of JAZUCJ010000011.1, read as the reverse complement.
AAGTAGATTTTGTTCCATGTTACAACATTAAAGATGCCTGTGAACTAAAATCTGCAGTAGACCGTACAATTCTTCACACAGATTACGTTCAAAGCCACTTAACGGGTGATGAAGCCAACCAGGTACTGTTATTGAAGAAATTCATGACTTCTGTAAATACTTATGGTGCAAACTCCAAAGTCAACGGATTTTCAGGATATCTTTGTGAATTGCTGATTCTGAAATATCACAGCTTTGAAAATGTTATTGAAAATGCTGCAAATAAATGGCACAACCGGTATAAAATCGATTTGGAAAACTATGGTACAGCTAATAACTATAAGGATCCGCTGATAGTTATTGATCCTGTTGACAAAAATCGTAACGTGGCAGCAGCATTAAGTATGCAGAAATTTTCAGAATTCATCGTTGCCTGTCGAAACTTTTTGAACAATCCACAAAAAGAATATTTTGAAGACAAAAAGATTGACGTTACAAAAGAGGACCTGATAATAAAATTCAGTGAAAGAAACACCAAATGTTACGTTCTCTCATTTAACGTTCCCCAATTACCTGATGATGTTATCTATCCCCAAGTAAACAAGACTATGCAATCGCTTATCAACGTGTCTGAAATATATGATTTCAACGTTATCGAAAGTAACTTTTACATTGACTGCGAAAATAAGGCCCATATCATACTGGAATATGATGTGGATGAACTTTCCAATGTTAAAATTCATCACGGCCCAATCGTCAAATACAGGGAAAATGGGTTTAATTTTAAAAAGAAATATCCTGACGCCTATATAAAAAATGACAAATGGATTGCAATTTCCGAAAGAAAATATAAAACGGTCCGGGAAATGATTGAAAACATAGTTAAAGAAGAAAACAGGAGCATACTAAAGTTAGGAAAAAACATTAAAGATGAAATAACCCACAATTACGTATTAGATACTGTTGAAAATGTGATAAAAGAGGAAAAAAAGGAAGATTTGGAAAATATTTTCATGCACCTACATCCGGACTATAAGCTGTTTAGATGATGAAAAATTATTTTCTTTCATATACAAACTTTGGAACTGCATCATCAAATGGGTCGAAGGTTTCAATGTTTTTGATTAGTGTAGATTTCATGCTGACCTTTGAATGTAATGTGGACGGCAATCTTAGGATACGCTTTAAATCTATGGAAACCTTTGTATCCGTGATGTTCATATTTATTCTTGCAACCGCATTCATCAGCTTTTCAAATCTTCTTGGACCAATATTTCCCCTGAACAATCCCCACTGATCTTCTTTTAAGGAATTCCTGTTTTTTAGCACGTCCTTCAATAACTTGTTATTCACGTTGTCTAACTTTGAATCCTTGGTTAAATGAAGAATTGTGTACTTGGACCATTTCGTGAAGTTTTTTGAATACCCGTATGGTATGATGAAATGCTGTAAATTTGTAAAGCCCAGTGAATTTGATAAATCGGGCAGTTTTGCACCGATAACGTATTGAACTATCTGTCCTCTCAGTTCACTGGATGCTTCCATGACATTTTCATCAATTACCCTTACGTGATATCCTCTTCCCGAATAAACCATGTTAATATTTTTCAGGCCCATTTCACCATCCAGTACATCTTTAATCATTAAGACTATTTCCTTTGCCTGATTCAAGCATTGTTCACAAACTTCTCCTTCATCACATTCACATGTTCTTATTGGTATGTCTTTAGCGTCCACATCAAAAACCAGTTCCGATTTTTGCCAGCCCTTCCTTTGCTTTGGATTATCATAATATGCAACGGAACAATATGATGCAAATGGTTGTTTGGCCTTTATGAAACGTTTTAGTCTTAGAGCATCCTGAAATGTCTTATATCTGTCGTTAGGTCCTTGACCAAAATGGTCAAATCCGAATTCTCTGCTTGTTAATGATTCCATTACAAAGTCGGGAACATCCTTAACATCCCATTCTTCCCTATAGAATAGTTTTCTTTCATAATTTGATGCAGGTTTTAATTCAATTTCCATCTTCTTTCACCTGCCTGTTTGTGTTATCCTTATTCATTAACCTTCTTTTACGATTATAAAATGTTAAAGGATTTCCTATCTTTTTACAGTCAATGTTTGGAGTACATAAGCTTGGCATATGCAACTTAATTTTTTCACAACTCATCGGAGTATACCAGTGCGTTTCTCCCTCATTATCCAACTTTAATTCTGAATGTAATCCAAAGCCCAATTTGGAGTTTATGTTTATCTTTTCCTGTGGCTGGTCCTTGAACAATGGAGGACTACATGATTCTGCGGCATCATATATCATTGGAATGATTTCGTTTAATGTTATTTCCAATGAAGGGTCCACATCAGATACTTTTATGTTTTGTTCCTGTTTTGAGAAAATGCCCGGACATAATCTTGAATATGAGATAAATGGTGTTAAAAACAGTACTATTGCATCGTTTCTTCCCCCACTTTTTATGCCTTCCATGCATTTTCTTACACATGGCGGAAATGCTTCGAATTCGTAGCTGATAGGCTTATCATCAATATAATTAGAACTTCCTGCAGCGGTATATTTGAGGCTTTGTGCCCTTTGTTGTATTTGTTTAATATTTTCTGCCAAATCCAGCAATATCTGATTTGGTTCCACCATTCTCTTAGACATTTCATGGACTGTTTCTATGTATTGCTTAGTATATAGTCTGATTAGGCCCAGGAGTAATTTTGATTTGATGTTAACACCGGCGGTGACCTCGTACATTGTTCTTGGATCCCTGTTATGTATTAAATCACCATATTCTGTGATGAAGTCCTCATATTCGAGGATTAATTTGCCGTTTGACAATAACAATTCATTTATGTCCAGCTTTCCCAAGTCCAAAACATCTTTTAAATCCGTCCAGTAAATATTATTCGTATCTATAAGTTGATTAAGAGCTTTTCTTAGAAAACTTGATTGAAAATCGTTGGATTCTGACTTCAATATTTCCAAGCGTTGGGATATTATGTCTTCCTCGCAATCCAGTACAAGCTTGGCTTCATGGCTGTCCGGGCCATACTTTATTGCCACTGCCTGGCATAAAAGGTAGAAGGATACTACATCGTACTCGTATATTTCGGGATTAAACAGGTACTCGTATTTTTTTTCCTGGTTTTCCGTTGTTTTCCTGAATAGTGACCATTCAAAACGGGCAATGGCCAAATCCTTTAATGTTTCCGGTAAAGTGTGGGGATCGTTTAAATTTTGTCCACGGGTATGGTTTACTATTATCATTAAAGATTCGTTTCTCTTGTCTAGAGTATCTACCTGGCCCAGCCTACTGACAATTTCTTTAGCATCATTACTAAATGGATTTATATATGGTGTTTTTATCATGATATTATAATATCTATACAAACACAACTAATATATTTAAAGAATATTAATCTGAACCCATGATTTTAAGGTAAAATTACTTACCAATTTTTTTAGAAAATATAGCAAACTAAATAAAACATAGAAAATATATATTATTAATAACTTAATTTTAGAACTAATTAACATTTTTTTATATTATAAATTATTTTTAATAATCGAGAAAGGGAGAATTAACAACTATGAGTAAGTTATTTATATCATGTGCATTACCTTATGCCAATGGTCCTTGTCATTTAGGACATCTTCGTTCAACATATATCCCTGCAGACATTTATGCAAGATATAATCGTATGAATGGAGTGGACACAGTGATGGTTTGTTCTACTGACGAACATGGAACTCCTATTGCAGTTAGAGCAGAACAGGAAAACATTAGTCCTAAAGACATTACTGACAAATACCATGAACTAATCGGAAATGATTTAAAAGCTTGTAATATTTCATTGGACAGTTTCAGAAGAACTACTGATAAGCTGCATTATGAAATGTCACAAGAATTCTTTAAAGAGTTATATGATAAAGGATACATTTATGAAAAAACTATTGACCAACTTTATTGTGATAATTGTCAACGCAGTTTACCTGACAGATACGTTGAAGGAACCTGTCCTCACTGTGAAAGTGAAGGAGCAAGGGGAGATCAGTGCGAAGTCTGTGGTCGTCACTTAAATCCAACCGAACTGGTGGAACCACACTGTCTGATTTGTGATGGAACTCCACACGCTCAGAAATCAGAACAGTATTATTTCAAATTACACGAATTTGAAGAACCACTCAAAGAATGGATTAATAACAATGACAAATTACCTAAAAACGTGAAAAACTTTGCAAAGGAATGGCTCACTGAAGGATTGAATGATTGGATTATGACTCGTGACATGACATGGGGTATTCCAGTTCCTATAGAAGGGTCTGAAGGCAAAGTATTATACGTATGGGCCGAAGCATTCATCGGATACCAATCATCCGCAAATACGTGGGCAACCGAACATGGACTTGACTGGAAAAGTTATTGGGATGATAAAACAGTGCACTTTATTGGAAAAGACATTATTTATCACCATACCATCTTCTGGCCGAGCATGCTGATGGGAAGAGAAATGAAATTGCCTTACTCCGTAATTGGTGGAGGATACCTGTCACTAGAAGGACGTAAAATGTCCACCAGTAAAGGATGGGTAATATGGGTGAAAGATTTCCTTGAAAAATTCAATAGCGACCTTTTAAGGTACTATATGGTAATAAATGCTCCATTGAACAAGGACACCGATTTTTCATGGGATGACTTCCAGAGAAGAATTAACAATGAATTAACGGACAACCTTGGAAACTTTATTCACAGAACGTTTACTTTCACAAACAAATTCTTTGATGGTAAAATTCCGGAACCTGGAGAATATTCCGAAGAGGATAAGGAATTTGAAAACAAGATAAAGCAATTACCTGAAATAGTTGCCGATTGCATTGAAAACTTCAGATTCAGGGCAGGTTTACAAGAAATAATGACTGTTACAAAAGATGCTAACAAATATTTCAACGATAAAAAACCTTGGAAAGCCGTTAAAGAGGATGAATCCAGTGCAAGAACTTGTTTATACCTATCCAACCAGTTGGTTCATGCATTGTCAATTATTTTAACCCCATACATACCTGAAACAACACAGAAAATACGTGAAGTAATCGGTATGCCATGCGATGTTGTGGATGGATTCATGAACTTTGAAGATAGAACTCCTAAAGTCAAATGGGAAGAAGCAGCAGAATTCTTAGAAGTTGGACACGAAATTAAAAAGGCCAAACCGTTATTTAAGAAAATTGAAGATGAAATTATTGAAGAAGAAAAAGAAAAATTATATGCATTAGATGAAAATGAAGAAGAGGATGAAAACATGAGCGATTTAATAAGTATAGATGAATTTGCTAAAGTAGACCTGGTTGTTGGACAAATTAAAGAAGCTGAAAAAATTGAAGGTTCTAAAAAATTACTTAAGGTACAAGTTGACTTAGGTGATGAAATTAGACAAGTTGTTGCAGGTATTGCAGAAAAGTATGAACCTGAAGACCTGGTTGACAGAAAAGTTATTGTTGTTGCAAACCTACAGCCTGCAAAACTCTTCGGTGTCGAATCCAATGGTATGCTTTTAGCTACTGATAGTGTTGAACTTTTAACTACAGAAGGAAATGTTGGTGAACATATACAATGAGTGAAACCTTAGTGACACAAAGCGAGAAGTATCTGAAAAAGATTCAAAGTAAACCCATCTTAGCCGAAAGTATCGAAGATTTTGATAGTTTTATTGAAATTTTTATATATCTTAAGAAAAATTTGGAAAACCTGCAAAATCTTAGAAATAAAATGGAAATAAGGGGTTTTACTTCTCCTTATAGTGCTTTAAAAAGATTTGGAAAGGGGAGCGGTAGTAATACTGCCGAAGTAATTCCAGATGATGTGCATGATCAATCCAGACACGCACAATATTTCCGTATTAAGGCATCTAATAAGAAAAATATCTTGGATCAAGTTAAATCTGCTATTGCTTCACATAAAATAGCAATAGGTCACTTAGAGGAATATGCTACAATTACTTGTAAAAAATGTAAGCAAAATTATAAAAAGAATAACATTGAACAAATTCTAAAATTTAATGAAGATTTCGAAGTTGAAGATGTTGTATGTGAATGTGGTTCTACAGACTTTGAAATTCAATCCAACAATAGTGGAATATGTAGATTGGAACTGATTAAATACTTGCCGTTGGGGGGAGAATATCTTCTTAAACGTTCTCAGCTTACCAAATACAGTATTGAAGCTTATCGTTCAATTATCAAGGTAATGAAACAGGAAAAAAGAGGTTTGGTGAAAAGTGTTTCTGTCATTGCCAAGGTTAAAGATGAGAATACTGGAAAATGGGTGAGCAAAAAGGCCAATATTGATTATGCTGATGAGTCCAATTATGAACTGGAATTGCGTAAAAGATATGGTTCAAACGTGAGAATTGAATTGCTTCAATTTAACCATAAAAAGCCATCTCTCATTAATGATAAGTACGTTCAGAATGCATTGGCCATAGCATACCTGCAATATTCTGAGAACATTGTTAACCAGAATATTGATGAGATAATACCTTTACACATCAAAAATCTTGACAAGATTAACCTGTATAAGAAATTGATGGAAGAAGCAAGAAGTGATGCCAGTAAATTGGCAAGGGAAGCAGAAGAACGTTTAGAGCTTGAAGAAGAATTAAAATACATTAAACTTAAAAAGAATAATTTAATGAATAAGGATAGGGTTTTAGATCGTGAGCTTAGGGAAGACATTGAAAAGAAGGTTGCCATCAAAAAGCATTTTTATATGGAAACTCCGAAAACCTTGCTTTTATGGGATATTTTCAAATATTATTTGACAACTACCGAAAGTAGAAGAAATAATTATTCGGGACCGTTTCCTAACCTTAGGCCTAACTTGGATTCCAATCAGATTAAAGTATTTGAATATGTTTTTCCCAAGGATGTTGTGAATTTGCTATTGGATTATGATGAGAACATAACTTCCCTGAATTATATGAAGGAAACAATTCATTACAAGTCCGAACTTGAAACTAAAATCAAAAATTTACACCTAAAACCTAATCAGGAAGCAATTGGTGCCGTAGCTTTACATAATAAATGTAACATTTCATTAAACAAAGCAGCTGATTTGTTGCATGTGTCTCATGATGAAGCTATAAAAGAGAAGAATAATCTTAAAAAGATTGAAAAACCTACTACTAAAAAGGCAAAAAAATTCTTAGAACTAATAAATAAATAATATGAGATGTTTATATGAGTTCAAAAGTACATGTGAATAAACCATTATCATCCAAATTAATTATTGAAATTTTGGATGAAAATCCGGATCTTGAAGTTATTAATTGTCCTTTAAGTTTATATGAAAGAACTTCTGAAATATACCTGGATGCTTTAAGTGAACTTGGTGTTAGCATTAATGTAATTGAAAGTAGAGGTCGTCCAAAAAAATATGATGATGATTTAAAAGATTCCATTAATGAAATGATTAGTTCAGGATTGTCCGTTAAAACAATTGCTTCAAGATTAAATATTGACACGAAAACCGTGTACTATCTGAAGAAGGATAAATTAAAGCAAGGTCCCAAATCCAAATATTCCGATAAGATAAAAAAAGAGATTGTGGAATTAAAGAAAAATGGGACTCCTGTAACAAAAATTTCTGAAAAGTTAAATATTCCAGTTAGAACAATTTATTACATTCTAAAGAAAAATAAGGAAAACTAGAAAAATGGGGATGTGTTAAATGAATTCGTCACAATTATTGTTAATTTCCGGTTTTTGTGGACTTATAGCTTTTTTAATTACTTTTTTAACCATGCCTACCCTGATTAGAAGGCTTAAAAAAGCTGAAATTGTGGGTAAGGATATCCATAAACTCTCCAAACCCGAAGTTGCAGAAATGGGTGGTATCGGAATACTTCTCGGTTTTGCCATTTCAATCATGGTTGGAGTATATTTATGTCCGCAATGGCAGTCACAATTAACGATTACCCTGATAGTGATTTTACTTACGGGTATTATTGGAATGGTTGATGACTTAATAATGTTATCTTCCAAAGAAAAGTTAATATTGTTATGGATTGCAGGTCTTCCAATTATGTGGGTTACTCCACCTAATGTGGGCATTGTTTATATGCTGTTAATTCCTGTTGCTGTTTCAATCGCCTCTAATTTGACAAATATGTTGGCAGGACTAAACGGTATTGAAACCGGATTGGGAATAATTGCATTAACATCATTAACGTTGTCTTGTATTATTATGAACAAGTATGATGTTGCAATAATATCATTTTCAATGCTTGGTGCCCTGATTGCATTTTTATTCTATAACAAGTATCCTGCAAATGTATTTCCGGGCGATGTCGGTACTTTGATTATAGGAGCCTGTATTGCAATTATTGCATTCATAGGTAGGGTTAAAATTATTGCATTTATTGTGTTAATACCTAACATTATTGACGGACTCTTAAAATTCTATAGTGCCGGTGTTATGGAACGTCAAAATTTTAAACCTACTGAAGTTAACGAAGATGGACAACTTGTTGTACCTGCTACCGGTTTTAATTCGTTGATAAGATCCATTCTCAAAAAACCTATGAAAGAAAAACAGGTTGTTTATATTATTTGGACTATTGGGTTAATCTTTGGATTGTTAGGAATTCTTGTAGCTTATTTTGCTAGAGGAACCATCATATAATCAAACCCATTTTACTTTTTTTGTTTCTATTTTATAATTATTTGATTTGCAATTTTCATAGTATAAATTCGCATTTTCTTGGTTAAATGTTTCTGATACTGTTTTTCTAATGTAATAATTTACTCTGTGGGCAATAATTTCTTTTTGATTGTTTGTTAGATAGTTATTTGAATACAATTTTGTCTGCAGATATATTGTGTCTTCCTCTTGTGTCATGTTCATGTTTATTACTTTTATTTCTGTTGGATATGTTAGTTTAGGGTAGTTTGTTGCATAATTGGCGAAGGTATCGTTATAGTACATTGCATATGCGTTTTTATCTATTCCTGTTTGTGCTCCTATTTGTGCGGCAGTTAGAATGGTGTTTTTTTCTGATTCCGTGTTTATTGCCTGAATTGCTGATATCATGATAATGATAATTATGCTTATCATTAAAATGTATTCTAATGTAATTTGTCCTTTATTATTCATAATAGTGTATTATAATAAAACTGATTAAATAATCGTGTAACTAATTTTATTGTATGACTTCTATGCTATTGTTATTATTTAAAAATTCATATACATATCCCGGTTTTAAAGTGTATTTTTTTGATTTTGGAATGGTGTGCGGCAAAATTCGGGAATATGTTATTTGGTAATGTGAATTAACATAAACTCCGGAGCCGTTTATTTGTAGGATGTATGTTTCGTTGTTAATCTTATCCGGAAGTTCATATTTTCTGGAAAATCCGTTTCCTTTAACATAAACATCCATAATTATTTCTGAAACGTCCGAAACTATTATTCTAGCTTCCTTTCTGTTTTGAGTTTCTTCGATTGACAAAAATTCTTCTGTTGAAATTGATATGATTGCCGAAAATATTATTAACAATACCGCTAATGAAATGAACAGTTCAATACTAAAAATACCTTTTGAATCCATAATTATTATTTTTTATACAATATTATATAAATATTTAATAAAAATTATTATATATTATGAAAAATATAAACATTGTTCAGGGAGTGAATAATAATATTATGAAAACTAAAAAACAATACAACAAGGAGATACTAATAAAATTTAAACAAACGCCCAACCCAAAGGAATTGGATGAAATGCTGTACCAATTTGAAAAGGAATTAAAAGAAGAAAACATTAATTACTACCTGAAAGAATCAGAAAATCCCTTCATATACTTTCTAGAAAATGATAAACCCGAAGAATTAATAAAACTATTAAAAATCAGCGAAGAATACTGTGTAATCCCGGTAACCTGTGTAATAAACAACATGAACTATATTACCAGCGTAATTTTAAGAAAAATAAGGCATAAGCTATGCTACAAGGATACGTTTAAAATAAATTGTTACATGGACAGTTACTGCATTTCACAGACAGAAGACAATATAGAAAACGAATTAACAAAACGAATAGAAAACATAATAAAAATAGAATACACTACAAGTAATCCCGTTTGGACAATAAACCTGTACGTTGTAGGAGACATTACGGCCATAAACATTATAAACACTAAAAGCAATAGGGTGGCAAATATGTGGACATGATTAAAGTAGGTTTTAAACCTATTTTAATTTTAACCCAATAACTTTCGTAAATTCTCCTTTAATGCTATTATCTGGTCACGACTTGTAAGGTTAGGATCAATATTCAAAACATCCATAATCCTTTCATCATCCAATGACTCAAATCCCATTTCCTGAACATAAGACACTAATTTATTTCTTAAATTAACATCCTCAATTACGTTTGGATCCAAACCTAAGTATCTAGGCAATTTGCTGCTTGATGGAAAAGTGGTTTTACCCCTGCTGAGTTTACGTTGATTTAATCTTCTGTCAATAATTGTCTGATAATTATCTGTAAGATAAGGATCAATATATGGTATTCCCACATCACTCAGAGCTATCACCTTAACATCGGTAAAGGATAAAGGCGTGTCAATCAAATCGGGAGATCTTGATGCAATAGTTCCACCACTCCTATGGAATCTAGGTCCTTCACCCACATGCAATCCCACATCAACAAATGCTGCCCTAACAGGACTTGCAGCAGTATACGTTAAAATTAATGCTGTTGGAGTTAAAAAGTTTTTTAATCTTGAAAAGAAATCCACAGTATACAGTTCAGGACATTTTGCAGGACTGAACGGATCTAAAAATACCGCATCATATTCTTTGTCATCACAGTTTTTAATGTAATCCCTAGCATCGCATATGTGAATGTTAATGGTGATGTTGGGTGGAATTGTACTTAAAACCTTGTTAAACTGCAGATGACCCTTATCAATTAAATAGGATTCTATGGCCTTTTTTACGTATTGGTGTGACTCACAAATGTCTGGTATGAACAAGGTTGTTGCTAAAGTTTCCAAGGATGATTCTATCATGTCAACTTCTATTTGAACATCCTCGTCTTTAAGATAATCCAACAATGCAGAAACGTTATATCCTATGCCGCTGCAAATATCCAAAACCTTCACTACATGACTGTTTTCGGCTTTTTCCAGAATTTTTGATGGAATAACAAACTTTTGGAAGGCTTCGGTTCTGGCACCGAATGTACTGTGCAAAGTTTCGGATTCCTCTCCTCTCTTGTCAGACAATAGGGTAAATGAACCATCATCTGTTTGAATTAAAAACCCTAATATTTCCTCCCTAAATAGATCCCTAGCATCTTTATGACCAAGAGCTTCTAATTCAAAAACTTCATGAATTAACTCTTTGTTACGAGTGCTGATTTCCAAATTGGGTGTTTCATCTTCTAGGCTCATAAGTCCACCGTATCATCTTAAAATAAAAAAATAATTTTTCCAAAATAATTAGCTTAAAAATCTATATTAATTTAATATATTATTAGTTTAACTTTCAAACATAATAAATATTTACAATATTTTTATAGTTACAAGTAATAATATTAATTAGTTAATAAATAAATACTATAATTATTAGGTGATAAAATGGATAAAAAAATTATAGCAGCAATAATTGCAATAGCTGCAATATTGGTATTAGCATATTCTTTTATATATATTCCATACCAAGAAAATGTTTTATCAGAAAGCTACGATAAAGGATTACAGGATGCTAGTGCAATTGAAACAAAAATTATTGCTACAACAGAACAATTTAACAAGCAAGAAAGTACAGATGCTGATACATTAATAAATACCATAAACAATGATATTACACCGAAGTATGCTGAAGAAATATCACAATTAAATGAAACGTTAAAACAAACCAATGGTAATGATGTTAAAGAAAAATACACACAATTACAAATGAAACGTTTGGAATTGGAATCAAAAAATTTAAACGGTACCGTATCAACATTATACTCCATTAGCCAATATGTGAAAGGAGAAAAAAGTGCTGAAGATGCACAAGCTTCCATAAATAAAGCAAATGCTGAAATGACAGACAGTCAAAAAGAATTAAACGATGTTTATACTGATATTAAAACTTTGTTAACACAAAATCCTGACTTCAACCAGACGTTACATGATTTACATTTAGAAAAACCATTTTATGGAGAAACACGTATCCAAACACAAAATATTACCAACACGACAAACCAAACTTCAACCCCTTAACTTACTTTTTTTAGAAAATGATTCTCCAAGAAATATATAATTATATTCCCATTTTTATTAAAATTGTGGCACGATTTTTATTTGTAGCACAAAAAAAGTATGCCGTACAACTAAAAAGGGCATACATTATTTTTTTTTTATTAGATTGATCCGGCAAAAACAAGACAACGGATTCTTTAAAGGAATACCAATAAGGAAATAAAATTATAAAATACTGTTGCATTCTCCAAAAAAACAGTCTTTTTAAAACTCAACCACTTCAAGAATAATAGTACAAAATTCTGGGGACAGTCAAAAAAATATGAAAAAAATTAATAATAAGTTTTGATAAAATAAATAGTATCTATAAACATATAACATTATTATATTAGTAATTATTCATGAGCAAATAAAACAATAGGATGTTTAATAAAATGAAAACGTTTAATATGTACGTTAGAACCGTAATATACAACGAACAAGACAAAATTCTACTTTTAAAAGAAAAAAGAGAAGATGACAAGAACCGTTGGGATTTACCTGGTGCAACCTTTACTGAAGAACAAAGCTTCGACGAAACCGTGATTACAAACGTTCAAAAAGAAATAGGATACTATGTATATCCTGGAAAAATAATTGGTATAGGCGATTATACCAGTAGGGATAAGAAGGAAGTACACGTTATAATGGAAGGCAGTATCCTTAATGGCGAATTATTATTATCTAAAGATTATGAAACATATAACTGGGTTAAACTTGATAGAATTAAAGATTATCCATTAGTTCCTTGGTTACACACATATATTCATAATAACAAGCGTCCATTCCAGGATGTTGAAACTGAAATAGAAGAATTAACCAACAAAAGACAAAGAAGAAGAGAAATTATTCAAGAGGATTTAATTAACTCCATTAACTCTAAAAACAAAACAGAAAAACTTAATGAAGGAGTTACCAGTTCATTTGGCTTATTAAAAGAAACCATTAAGAAAACTTTCCATCCACGAGAAGCACAAGTTAGCCAAACAGCACCTAAAACAAATGAAATTTATCAAGAACCTGAGGTTAAAAAAGAGGACAAAAGAATCGCCGATAAATTAAATATTCGTTTTAAACATAAACCGGAAGAAGAATACGTGGACAAATCACGTTTAGAATCCGAAAATGACATCATTATAGATCATGACTCAGATAATGAGGATACAACAGACATCATGATAGAACATGATACAATTAATGAAGATACAAGCATCCAGCAGGATAATGTTCCAAAAGAACCTGAAATAAAAATTATCCGCAAAGATGAAAAAACTCCACATATCAGAACAGAAAAAGAGTCCAAGGAAAGATTTAGCTTTAACTCAGAGAACATAAAACGTTCAGGATGGAAAGAAAAGCTAAACAGAATAAACAGAACCGAAGCAAACGATGAAAAAAAGAATATTCCACGCCCTAAAGGACAAAGAAAATAATTATCATATTTTCTTTTCCATTAAACATCCTTATTTTCAGATAGGAATTCCTATATACCTTAATGTTAAACGTATTATTTCAATACCGATATAACCTACAGAATAAAAGTAGATTATAGTAAATATTGTTGCTATATAACCCAATATCATCAAATAGGAATCATGTTCCAAAGTACTTACTGCTATCATCAACATTGATACTGCAGGTATGAAATCGGTAAACGGTATTGGTAATGGTAAAAACAAAAAAAATGCCAGTATAATGTTTATTACAGCATTTAGATGTAAAATATATTTTTTAGAGGACAGTTTTCCCCTTGGCTTTGATATTTTTTCAACATATCCTAATGCCTTTTCCAATATTTCAAATAACTTTAAAACGCTTTCTTTACTTAATTCATATTTTCCGATAAAATCAGGTATGTATAGTTTTTTATTTGACAAATAAGCTATTTCTAAAAGAATTATTAAAATACCAAAAGGCGTACTGCTTCCAGGTATTGATGCGGGAATCAGGAATGGAGCCAATAAAATAATGATTAAAACCTGAACTCCTTCACTAGACATTATGTCAATTAACTCTTTTAATGAAACGTTTTCATCGGGAAGTTCGGTTTGAAGTTCCGATAACTTGTCAGAAGTTGCCAGATTATTTACAAAAATTTTATAGCTCATAATATCATTTTGAATAGATTTTTAAATAAAAGAAGGGGATGATTTTGAAAAATTTATATGTAACGGTTATTCTTTTTTTAGTCAGCGTATTATTCCCAGTATCCCCTATGATTTTTCATATAATACTTAACTATGTTATTGTTATTTTTTAAGACTTTGTATTATTTCTTTAACATTAATGTCCTGAATGTTTGGTATGGCTTCTGTAGCACCTGTTTTTGTAGTTGATTGGGCAGCTATATAACTTCCGATGATTCCGGATTCCTCCAGGGTATACCCCCGTATATATCCATATAAAAATCCTGCATTATACGCATCACCTGCACCGGTTGTATCAACTGTTTCTACTTTAAATATGCCTATATCATATTCTTCATCATCTTTTTTGATGAATGAACCTTCAGTTGAACGCTTAACCACCAGAATATCCACTTCGGGTGCAATTTTTTCAACGGCCTTTTCAAAGCTTTTCTCCCCGGTTGTTATTAAGAGTTCTGTTTCATTGATGAGTAAAATATCCGTTAAGGATATTAATCTGTCCATGAATTCCTTTCCTCTGTTAACATACAACATTCCAGGATCAAAAGAAACCGTTATCTTTGATGATACTTCTTCAAGTATTTCAAATTGTGTTTCAATTGATGGATCATCCTCATATAATCCTACAAAAGAGGTTAAATGTAAAAGGTTTGAATTTAACAAGTAATCCCTGTTAATGTCCTCGTTACAAATTTTATCATTAATTTTTGGAGTCACGTACAATTTTCTGTTTCCTTCATCATCAACAAATCCTATTACTTCCCCCGTTTCACCGTCAGCTTCTATTAAATGATCAGTATTAACATTATTTGTTTTTAAATAATCCTTCATCATTTTTCCATTGGAGTCTGAACCTATTTTTCCAATGTATCCTGACCGTAGTCCGAGTTTAGACGTTCCAATAATGGTGTTTGATGCTGAACCTCCACAAGATTTGCTTTCATTGTATATGAAAGTTTCACCGTCACTTGGCGCAAATTCATGAACCTGACATAATCTGTCCACGTTTAGTGCACCCCATCCAACAATATCTAAAGACATATTCTACTTCTCCAAAGGGCATATTCCATTTTTTTTATTCCAAAATTTCTTTAAGATACAACTTATATTTTCCCAAGTTTCCGCCATAATTTCCGGCGGACACTTTAATTACGCCATCAATGCCATCCAATGCTTCAATTCCCCTTTTTAATGATTCTTCAGCATTTTCCAGTGTTAATGCGTTTATTACTATTTCCGGAATATAATTTACTCCATCTTCAACTTTGGATTCATCCCCTAACTTTTCCTTTAGTGATGGACAGTATGGGTGATTGGTTGTCGGACCTATTTCAGGATAATTTGTTTCCACCTTGGATCCTGCTGAACAAATGTCAAATGGCGTACATATTCCCTCAACATCAGCCAGTGCTTCGAGTGATTTATATCCTGCATTTAAAACTGCTTCTTTGGTGCTGCAGTAATACCAGAAGTTTACTCCCATAATTCCTTCCATACAACCTAGTTTTTGTTCAATATAAAAATCTGGGACACATATTGGAACTCTTATCATGGTTCTTCCATCAAAGTCTTCAGTCCATTCATATCCATCACCACAATGTCCGACATGTTCGGTTGTATCTATGTAGTCAAACGGATCTATTGATGCATCGAATATTTTTACAAAGGGTTTTACAAGAATATCCTGTCTTATTCTGAAGGATAGTTCCTTGTCAAACTTATTCAAATCCTTAGTATTATACCAGAATTGTATTATTACGCCAGGTCTGTTATCCGGAGTTTCTTCTGGTGATAAAAATTTTTCAACGCCTGATTCTGTTCTGCCGATTACTGTACCCGGTGTTGCACATGCATCATAAGCTATTTTTTCAATAGTTCTGTTATCTTCTGCAGTTACAATCATTCTTACACAGGTTCCCGTAAATGCTTCACAATAAGTGTCTTCTATTTCAAAATTCATAATATTCACTATCCTAAATTTCCTATTTTTTGTCCTCTTACTTTATTTCGAACGATTTTACTCTTTTGATTTAATTGTTGAACGTTTTCTTCATTGATTATGTCTATGGAAGCTCTATTTAATAGCAGTTCCTGAGTCATGTTATCATTTTTTGAATATGATAAAATAGATTCCAGGGGATTTTCATTATATGAACTTATAAAGTCATAAACTCCTTCTGTTGATTTGTTTTTAAATATTTCTGCAATTAAAGCCAATATTAAGTTGTTGGTGGATGTTATGGATATTGCAGCCGAAGAAATGGAATGAACATTACCATTGAAAGAAATACTTATGCCACCATTGTCTTTAGCATATTCTAATGCTTCACAATCGGTTATGCTGTCTCCGCTATACATTAAGTTAGATGCATCATAACCATTTTTATCTATAATGTCAAGTATTGCATTACGTTTTCCAATTCCCCCAACTGGTGTAACCGAATCGATTAGGTTATTTATCTGCATCTTAGATATTACTTCTGTAAATTGTCTATGAATGTTATCAAATCCATAATCAAATAGGATATTGTCCTTAATAGAAAGTAATGATTCCTGCTCATCATTGCTTAAATCATATTTATCCAAATCCAATTGTGTTGAATAAGTATTTTCATAAATAAAGCCCGTTTTATCACATAAAGCTTTAATGTACTGGTTATAACTGGTACTTACTATATAAAATGGCATGATGTTCTGAACATATTTTATCATGTCATAAGCCCCATTTACCATGTTAATATTATCTTCTGAAAATTCGATCAAATCTTTTTCAGTTAAATCATAAGCCTTAAAAAATGGTAAAATAAGCTTTAAAGTACTTCCGGCAAGATATCCTTCAGTATTTTTTTCAACGAGCATATCGTCATAATTACTTAATATGCTGAAAAATTCCCCACCTTCCGGAATAAAATAATCTGATATTTCGTATGCATTATCATTGATTGATAATGGTCCTTCACAATCAGTTACATAAAATTTTTCATTCATAAATAGAAACTCCATTAAGAAAGTTTATTATAATTATGTATATTAAAAGAGACATATTAAATTATTATATATTAAGTTGTTCATGGTGAATTATGGTCCAAATAAATAATATTATTAAGGGAATATTGCTGGCTATTTTAATAATTTCTATCATTTTAGTTGTTTATCTGGTAGTATTTCATAATCCGGGTGAAGATTATACTGAATTTTACATTGTAGACCATAACAATAATACAACTGATTTTCCAATCAATATTACACGAAATTCCGTTGCCAAATTGTATGTAGGACTTACCAATCAGGAACACCAGGATACCAATTACACGATAAAAATAAAAAAAGACAATAAAACTATATATACCGTAACAAAATCTTTGAAAGATAAAGAAAATATTGAATTTCCGTATTATATGGATAGAACTACTAAAATAGGCATTAATCAAACAGTTAATTTCGAATTGTATAAAAATAATGATACAAATCCTTATAGAACTTTATTATTAAGATATAATGTCGTATAACAAGAATTATCCCATAAAATTAAATATTTTATATTACATAAATCATTATTATCAATCTGAGGAATAAAATGAAGAACAAGAAATGCATAGTAACAGGTGGAGCAGGATTTATTGGTTCACATATTGCAGAAACATTACTCAATCAGGGAGCATCCAAAGTCACAATCATAGACAATATGTCAACTGGAAACATATCAAATCTTAAAGAATTAGACTATGATAGAATAGAATTGATTTGTGGCGACATAACATCACTAGATTTAGGTAATATTTTTGAAGATCATGATTACGTATTCCATGAAGCAGCCCTAGTAAGTGTACCTGAAAGCGTTCAGAAACCTGTTAAAACTAATAAGATTAATATAGAAGGATCGTTTAATATTTTTAAAGCATCATGCGAAAACAATATTAAAAAGGTTATATGTGCTTCTTCAGCTGCTGTTTACGGTGAAACAAAGGTCTTGCCAAATAATGAGACATTGCCATTACAGCCTCTGTCACCATACGCTGTCAGTAAAGCAACGATGGAATTATATTCTTACACGTTTACACAAACATATAACCTACCAACCGCATGTTTAAGATATTTCAACGTCTTTGGTCCAAGACAAAACATTGATTCAGCATATTGTGGCGTGATTCCCAAGTTTATAACAACATTACTTAAAGGCCAGCAGCCTATAATCTATGGGGACGGAACCCAGACAAGAGATTTTGTATATGTAAAAAATATTGCTGAAGCAAATGTACAAGTGGCCGAAAGTGATGTTACCGGAGTTTATAACATTGCCCACGGAAGTACGATAAATATTAAGGAACTTCTGGAAAAAATATGTGACATGATGGGATATGATTTTAATCCCAAATTTGAACCTGTACGTAACGGAGACATTAAAAACTCTGTTGCAGACATAAGCAAAGCCGAAGAAGCCTTCGGTTACGTGAACGAACATGATTTTGATAATGAACTTAAAGAAACCATTAAATTTTATGAAAATGAATTTAATTACTAAGATTATTATCTGACTCTTTTTTATTATTTTTTAAGTGATGAGTATGTTTTCTATTATAAAAAAAATGTTAAACAAAGCAGAATACAAGAAAATTCTTGAAAACATAGCATCATTAACCGGATTACAATTTGCCAGCTACATTCTACCACTGATTACATTACCCTACCTGACCTACGTTTTAGGTCCTGACAAATTCGGATTGACACAATATGCAATATCATTAATAACCTATTTTCAAATGTTGACCGATTACGGATTTAATCTTTCGGCAACACGTGAACTGGCAATTGTAAGAGAAGATAAGGCCAAGGTTTCCGAAATATTCAGTACCGTTATGTTTATTAAGATTGTTTTAACCATCATTAGCTTCATAGTCCTACTTGCAATAGTTTCCTTTATTCCAAAGTTTAATGGTGACGCCGAAGTTTATCTTTTAACTTTTGGAATAGTTGTAGGTTATGTTCTTTTTCCAACCTGGCTATTTCAGGGCATGGAATACATGAAATATACAAGTATACTTAACATAATAGGAAAAGTAATTTTCACAGTATTTATCTTCATATTCATTCATCAAACATCCGATTACCTGTTAGTTCCCGTAATAAATTCCTTCGGATATATTGTTGTGGGAATACTTGGAATATACATTTCATTAACTAAATTTGACATTGAATTATCAGTTCCAAGCATGGAAAGTATAAAATATCATTTAAAGGAAGGTTGGCACGTGTTCTTATCAACTATTGCCATAAATATGTACACTACAACAAATACCTTTTTATTAGGATTGTTGACAAATAATACATTAGTAGGATATTACAGTATAGCCGAAAAAATAATTAATGCCGTGAATGGATTGTTCAACCCGATATCACAAGCATTATATCCGTACATCAGCAGAACAGTAAACAACAAAGATAAAAATTCCAATATACTCATGATAAGGAAACTGACCAAACTGGCCGCAATACTCGGAATGATATTCTCCGTTGGAGTATTTGTATTTGCACAACCATTAATTAACCTATTGTTTGGACCGGAATATGTTAGTTCCATCACAGTACTTAGAATATTAGCAATCATTCCATTCATGGTATCCCTTAGTAACATCTTTGGTATACAAACCATGTTAACATTCAATTACAAGAAAGATTTTACAAAGATAGTGTTAATGGGTGGAATTATCGACATAATTCTTGGAATAATCCTTATCACATTACTAAATGAAATAGGAATTGCCATATCATTTGCAATTACTGAAACATTCATTACAATAGCCATGCTGGTCTTTTTACAAAGAAAGGGAATAAAAATAATAGGCAAACTGCCTGATGTTGAAGAAAAAAATGGGGGATCAACTTGACATTTGATTACATAATAGTTGGTGCAGGAATTGCCGGAATAACTGCGGCAGAGGAACTTGCTAATGTCATGAACAAAAAAGTGTTGATAATTGAAAAGCTGGACCATATAGGAGGCAACTGCTATGATTACGTGAATGAAAACCAAACAAACATTCACAAGTATGGACCGCATGTTTTTCATACAAATAACACGATAGTTTACAACTATTTGTCACTGTTTACTATGTGGAACAGACATAGCCATAAACTATTGTTTAAACACGAAAACCAGCTAGTCCCCGTTCCATTTAATTTTATCAGCATAGATAAGATATTGCCTGCTGATGCCGAAGAAATTAAAGGTGCCTTACTTGAACAATACGATGTTAACTCCACAATCAGTATAAGGGAGTTGATGAATTCAAATAACGAATACCTGAAAAAATTGGGTGCAAGCATATATGAAATATTTTCAAAACACTTGAAGAAAGTATATGCAATTAGTGACGAGGAAATCATGGAATTTGTTGACGAGTTACCGCCTTTTAGAAGTTCATATGATTGCAGACTCTATAAGGAGGTTTATCAGGCAATTCCGCGAGATGGTTACACAAACATGTTCAATAACATGCTATCCAACCAGAACATCACAGTAATGTTAAACAAGGATTACAAAGATATAATTAAAATAGATCATGAAAACAAAAAGATATTCTATGAAGAAAAAGAATTTGATGGCCATTTAATATTTACCGGACCGATAGATGAATTTTTTGATTATAAGTACGGCAAATTGCCATACAGATCTTCGGTACTGATAAACGAAAAAATTGAAAATCCCAGTTTTCAGGACATTGTAGTAACATACTATCCTGAAGAATACCATTTTACCCGGATAACAGACTTCAAATACTTAAATGACCAATATTTAGATACAACCACAATACAGATTGAATATCCCACGGAATATGATGTGGATTCTGAAGAAGGAAACATACCATTCTATCCAATCTGCCTGGAAAAAAACAGGAAAATACATGAAAAATATAAGGAATTATCCGAAGAATATGATAATGTCACATTTATCGGAAGGCTATCAGAATATAAAATATTGCATATGGATGAAGTTGTTGAAAAAGTTCTGGATCTTATGTCCGAGAAATTTATAGGGCTTTCAACAGAATATTAAAAAAAAAATAGTAGTAGTGAAATTATGAGTACTGTCAGAACTCTTGTGAAAAATACTAGTGTGTTGTTTTTATCACAGCTAATTAGTTACGTGCTTGCATTCTTTTATACGTTATACTCGGCAAGATATCTTGGAACAACAAACTTTGGTATAATCTCATTTGCTACGGCAATATCCGGATTGTTTGCCATAGGTACTGACCTAGGTTTATCCACATTAACCATTCGTGAAGTAGCAAGGGATAAAAGCAGAACACCAAAATATCTTGGAAATCATGGAAGTATTAAGCTAATATTGTCCATAGTTACAATGGCAGCACTGGTAATCTTCGTAAATGTTGGAACATTTGATGATGTTACACGCTATGTCGTTTATCTTATAGGTTCATCCGTAATTATTAATGCGTTTGGAGGAATATTCTCCTCCCTTTTTAGAGCATATGAACAGATGGAGTATCAGTCAATCTCCGAGATAATTAATGCCGTGACATTATTTGTAGGTATTTTAATATGCGTATTTACAAAACAGTCAGTGATTGTAGTTTCCTTAGTCTACGTTATTGCATCAATTTTTGTATTGATTTACAACTTTGCAATGTGTACAAGAAATTATGGTTTAATCCATTTCCAATTTGATTTCAAATTTTGGAAATATCTGATAAGTAATGCATATCCATTAGCCATAACCAGCATTTTTGCACTAATATCATTTAAAATGAATACCATTCTTTTAAATATGTTGACAACAAGTGCTGTTGTTGGAGAGTATACTGCAGCTTTTAATTTAATGCAGGCACTCATATTTATTCCTACAGTATTTTCAACGGCAGTGCTACCAATATTTGCTAAGTTCTTTGTGGATAGTAAGGACATGTTGTCCTATTCATATAAGAAATCGTTGAAATACCTTACAATTATTAGTATGCCAATATCCATGGGTACTCTTGTATTATCTGAAAAGATTATCTTCTTCATTTATGGAGCAGAATACGTTAATACCATTCCAATACTTAAATTGATTATATGGGCATTGCCTGCAATATTCCTCAGTTACATCCTGGGAACAAGTATTGCTTCAATTAATAAACAGCATGAAACCATTAAGGCAACTTTCATATGCCTATTGTTCAGTACAATCGGAAATTACGTGTTAATTAACATGTTTAGTGGTATTGGAGCTGCAATGATTACTGTTTTAAATGAAGTGAGCATGGTTATCTTCTACATGTATATCATGCATAAGTCAGGCTATAAAGTTCCATTACATGAAATACTTATTAAACCGTTCATAGCAAGTGTTGTGATGGGTGTTGTAATATACTTCTTAAATCTGGAGTTATTTACAAGCGTAATACTTGGAATGGTCGTGTACTTTATCAGCATATTTGCAATAAAAACATTTGATGAAGATGATTTAAACATTCTTAAAGAATTGTTGCCAAAAAAAATTAGTAATAGAATTAAACTGTGATAATGATGATGAGCATAATCTGTGTTTATAACAACAAAACTATCCTTGAAGAGAACTTAATTAAAAGTTTAGAAAAACAGGGCGAGGAGTATGAATTAATATTAATAGACAATAGAAACAACAAGTTTAAAAGTGCAGCTTCAGCTCTTAACCATGGGGCTAAAAAGGCTCATGGAGATTATTATGTTTTTGCCCATCAAGACATTTACTTTTCTGATGAAGATTGGATAAAAAATACGCGAGCACAACTTGCAAGCCTAGAAAACGTGGGTATTGTGGGTGTTGCCGGGAAAACCGTTGACAGTATTGTAAGAAGTAACATTAAACAGGGCTTAGATCCTATTGATGTTTCACCTTTTAAAATATCGGAAGCACAGAAAGCCAGCACACTGGATGAATGCTTATTCATCATACCATCTAAGGTCTATGAAAAACATACTTTAAACGAAGAAATATGTGATGACTGGCACTTATACGCGGTTGACTATGTTTATGACATAAAAGATCATGGCTTTGAGGCTTACATAATCCCGACAATGTTAGAACATAGATCCAAAGGTGCGTCCATGAGTGAAACTTATTATGATACATTGCACAAGTTACAAAAAAAGTATTTAGGAAGGGGATTAATTCGTACCTGTATGGGTGACTGGTTTACATTCGTACCCATTTTCATACAAAGATTTGTTAAAAAGTTTAAGAATTATTGACATCTGCCGTTTCAACTATGAAAGTACAGCAATCATCATATTTTGATGTACATTCAACTTCTTCGACGGATACTCGTTTTTCATAATATTCTTCAAATATTCCTTTTAGAATTCCTTTAGTGATGTTACATAATGGAATATTGTATTGTAAATCTTTACATTCCCGACAATTATTATTTTTTATAATTAAAGGTTTTTCACTGCTTATTTTAATGTTACCTATTTCTAATTCATCGAATTTTTCTATAATTAAGTCAAGAAGTTCACTGAAGGTATCGTATTCAAAAGACTGGTAAATTTTTTTTCCCAAATTTTTTCCCGTTTCAACTTCCAATGGTTCTAATTGAAGACCATAAACTAATAGAATTGATTTATATTGCCTAAACAATTCTGTGTATAATTCTTCTCTAGTATTTAGTTCGGATTCTATGTCTGGGGATTTATATATGATTTTATCCGGATATATTTCTCCAATATATTCTGCTATGATATAAAAAAGTTTACTTCTCCTGTCTAATGGATGGGATTTGAAGCTAATTATGCCCTCATCAATAAGATTCTTCAAATGTACTGAAATTGTTGATTTTGATTTTCCAGTTTGTTTAACTATATCTGCTTCACTTATTTGTCCATCTAAAATGTTTAATATTTGTATTTTTATAGGACTATCTACTATTTTAATCCCCTTAGTAGTAGAAAAAATCTTAATTTTAGTATTATTGAAATTGTTTATAGGCATCATAGTATTTTCTATGTTTTAAATAAAATATAAATGTTTTTCTTCAAATAAGACAATGACAATAATTAATATCTAAAAAAATGGAATAAGACTAAAAGAAATTTTAAAATGATTAATAAAAATAAACTTATGGAAAATCTTCAAATTAATAACACTATTATAATTTAAAAAATAAAATGTTAAATAATAAAAATCTTCAGGAGAAAAAATATAATGGTTTTTATTTTATCAAAAGCATATGCCATGTTACCCCAAAGCATTAAAAATCATCCAAAGGTCATAGAATTAGTTCAACGATTCAATAACAACAACAAATTTAAAGAATTAGAATCACATTACCAAATGCTGGATCTGATTTTCAGCAGTTGTGACATTAAAGCAACCGGAGTAATGAGACAAATCCAATTGCTGTCGCTTGAACTACTCAGATTATTTGATAACATCTGTAAAAAACATGACATAACATACTGGCTAGATTATGGAACATTACTTGGTGCTGTACGCCATGGAGGCTTTGTTCCATGGGATGATGACATGGACATTTCAATGCTAAGGGAGGACTATGAAAAGTTTGTGGAAGTATTTCCCATGGAAATTGAAAAGAATGATTTCCTAAAGGAAAATCTGATAATTTCAAAACTTACAAGACCCCATGAAAACTTCCCTGAAGATTGCAATGTGCTGGATATTCTAAATGAGGGAACCTTTATCCTGTTTTTCCAATGCGCATTCAAGAAACCATACGTTCACTTTGATGTATTTCCCAAAGATTATATTGAAGATGAAGGTTTAACCGGCCAAAGAAATGAAATGCAAACAAAGCTACAGGTAGAATTTAGAGAAAACATTGCTAACAACACGTGGACATTTGAAGAAGGATTAAAGATACAGAATTCCAAAATGCATTTTACCAACGAAAAAACTGCACAGATATCTGATGCTATTGATGGATTACATAACAATATTCATAACAGAATCTATAAAACAGACTACATTTTTCCGCTAAAAAAGGTTAGTTTTGAAGGATATGAATTTAATTGTCCTAATGATGTTGAAGAATACCTGCCATTAATTTATGGTCCCGAATACATGCACATACCACGCATCGCATTAGACCATAACACCGTGAGTTTTGTTAAAAGTCAGTACGACAACAATAAAAAGGAAATTGATGAAGCTTTTGACAGCATGATAGAAAAGCTTAAAAACATCAACGACAATTATAAGTGAATAATTTAACCTTATTCCCCCATTTTTTCACTACTTTTTATTCATCATTATTTTTGATTGATTTCAGGATGGAAAACTTCCAATTATCCCCCTTTAATGAAATTTTTTTATTAAATTGTTATTAATATGCCGATAATTAAAAAAAATATTTATTATTATGTTTTTTCTACCATAAAACCTATTTAACTTGTTTTAATGTGTTTTAATAGAATATTGTAAGGTATAATATATTTATGCACCATATACTATTGTATAGCAGTATATGAAAGTTTTCATTGGATTAAAATATATTTTTTTATATCTTCCTTAAACAAGCCCCCTAATAAAGAATTTAAAATTTAAATAAAACAAATTAGATATATAGATATTAATAAAAGATGTTTTTAGTAAATTTTTTTAAGCAAAAGTAAGGAGTTTTTATGGTGGATATTGGAAGTGCTTATGAAGGAGAAACCATACTTGTAACTGGTGGAGCAGGCTGTGTTGGTAGTAATTTAACTAAAAAACTTGCTGAATTTAATCCTAAAAAGATTATTATTTTAGATGATTTATCATCGGCGTATGAATGGAATATTCCTAAAGCTGATTGTATCGAATTTATTCAGGGAGACATATGTGACGATCAGGTTTTAAAATGGGTTTTTAAGGAAAAACCTGATTATATTTTCCATTTGGCAGCCCACTTTGCAAATCAGAATTCTGTTGATAAACCGGAAAAGGATTTGAAAGTTAATGGATTAGGTATACTCAAAGTTTTAGAATATGCTCAGCTAACCGGAGTAAAACGATTTGTATATTCCAGTAGCGGTTGTGGAGTTTATGGTCTGGACTCAAAGATGCCTTTTGAAGAACATGACATTAGTATAAGTTTACATACTCCATATCAAGTAACAAAATTACTTGGAGAATTGTATACTAATTATTATCATAACCTGTATGATTTACCTATCGTTAATGCAAGATTCTTCAACGTATTTGGTCCGGGAGAAGTACCCGGAAAATATAGGAACGTTATACCAAACTTCATGTACTGGGCTATGAATGGACAAGCCCTGCCAATTACGGGTAATGGTACAGAAACCAGGGATTGGACATATGTTAACGATATTGTACAGGGATTAACAAAAATGGGAGTTATGGATGAAGCCATAGGTGAATCAATTAACCTGGGTTCCGGTAAGGATCATCAAGTAATAGACATGGCCAATAAGGTAAATGAATTATGTGATAACAAGGCAGGAATTGAGTTTAAAGAAAGAAGAAACTGGGATGCTAAGAACAAATTGTTATCATCCATTGATAAGGCAAAAAGAATTCTAAAATACAAGCCTACAGTAGAATTTGAACAGGGTCTGGAAAATACTCATGACTGGTTTGTAGAAAACTGGGAAAACATTCAGAAAAGTGCAGAATTTAAATTTTAAATCAATAAATAAAAAAAAATAATAACTTAAATGGTGATTGAAATGAGAATACTCGTTGTGCAGGAGTCAGATTGGATTAAAAGAAATCCTCATCAACAACATCATTTAATGGAATTATTAGGTCTACGGGGACATAAAATTCGGGTAATTGATTACGAAGTGGAATGGAAGGATAATGCTGAAGAAAAAGATTTATACAAATCACCCCGAAAGGTTTTCAAGGAATATAAGAAAGTTTACAATACAAATAACGTGACTGTAATCAGACCACCATTAATCAGAATTCCAGTAATCAATTACTTCTCAGTAATACATTACCATAAACAAGAGATTAAAAGACAACTAAAAGAATTTAAGCCAGACATAATAGTAGGATTTGGAATATTAAATGCACATATTGCTTCTAAATTAGCTAAAAAAGCAAAAATTCCTTTTGTTTATTATTTTATTGATGTCCTACATCAGTTAATTCCTGAAAAAGCTTTTAGAAGGTTAGGAAAAAATATTACTAAAAAAACTATTAAAAATTCGTCCTACGTCCTCACAATAAACCGTCGACTAAGTGAAACAGCCGTTGAATTAGGAGCAGATCCTCATAGATTATCCATTATTGATGCTGGAATTAATTTAAAACAATTCAATTATAAAAAACATAGCGGTTTTAAGATAAGAAGATACTACAATATAAACACCAAGGATATTGTTTTATTCTTCATGGGATTCTTATACAATTTTGCAGGCCTTAAGGAATTAGCCATAGAACTGGGTAAAAATAAGGCAAGATACCCCAATATAAAACTGTTAATTACCGGTGATGGAGATGCTTACGAAGCATTAAAAGCCATACAAAAAAGATACAACATGGAAGACCAATTAATTCTTACGGGAAGACAGAAATATAAGATTATGCCCGATTTAATTGGTGCAAGTGATGCATGCATTCTCCCAGCCTACAAACACGAAATAATAATGCAAGACATTGTACCTATAAAATTATATGAATACATGGCCATGCAAAAGCCTGTTATAGCCACACGGCTTCCAGGTTTAGTTGCAGAATTCGGAGAAAAAAACGGAATAATATACATTAATACTCCAGAGGAAGTACTTGATGTTGTTCAGGAAAAATTCAAGGACAAAAAGGAAATTGAAAAAATTAGTCTTGCAGGTTACAACTTTGTTAAAGATAATGATTGGGGCACTCTTGCAATTAGATTTGAAAGCATTCTTGAAAATCTTGTTCTTGACATCCTATTAAAGAACATATGATAAATCCCCTACTTTTTTTTATTTTAAGTGATAATATGAATATTCTACAAGTAATTCCATATTTTGCATTCACCAGAGGCGGTGACGTAAACGTATGCTATAACCTTACAAAAGAGTTAACTAGAATGGGACATAATGTAACCATCTTAACTACAACTTTTGATTATAACAAAGAGGATACCGACACCATAGCCAATCTGACAATGGTACCCATAGAATACAAATTCAACCTAGCACTATTTATTTACTCACCAAAAATGAAGGAATGGTTAGACGGGAATATAGAAAAATATGATATCATCCATTTACATGAACTAAGATCATACCAGAACAACGTTGTCATCAAATATGCCAAAAAATATAACATACCATACATTCTACAACCTCATGCATCAACACCAAAAAACGTGACCAAATCATTCATAAAATATGCCTATGACTTCGTTTATGGAAACAGGATAATGAAAAATGCCACTACAACAATAGCTGTTTCAGAAGAGGAAGCCTACTATGACAGATTAATGAATGCCAAAGACGTCAGAGTAATATATAATGGGATGAACATAGAAGAATTCGAAAAATTACCCCCAAAAGGAACATTTAAGGATAAAAACAATATAAAAACACCATACATACTCTATTTGGGTAGAATTGATGAATTAAAAGGAATCAATTATATTATCGAGGCATTCGCCCAATTGCCCCCAGAATATTCTGACTACAAACTGGTTATTGCAGGAAAAATAACGGATTACAAAAAGGAATTGGATAAAATAATTAAAAGAAACGATATTGAAAGCAAAGTTATCTTTACCGGATTTGTTAAGGAAGAAGATAAAATAAGCATCTATCATGATGCCGAATTATTTGTGAATCCTGTTAAGTATATGGGCGGAGTTTCAATAACCGTTTTTGAATCCCTACTATCAAACACTCCAGTAATTGTAACAAAAGAATCCGGCGAATTGGTAGAAAAAATTGGTGCAGGCACCATTGTAGAATACGGGGATGTTGAATCGCTCAAAAACGAGATGATACACTCCCTGGAAGATGATAAACTAAGAGAAAAACAAGTATCCAATGCCCAGAAATATATCAGAGAAAACCTGGACTGGACAAGTGTTTCGGAAGAGATATTGAAAGTTTACAATGAAGCTATTGGAGGAAATTAGAACATGTCAAAAATTCTATTAATATGTCATGATATTCCTTCAAAAACTGTTGGTGCAACACTTCCAATATACCATCTTATCAAAGAACTTGGCAGAAAGCATGAAATAACCTTATTATCCTTTGATTCCGGCAAATACCAAATTGAAGAACTGGAAGATTACTTAAAAGAATACCGGAACATTAAGATTCCAGAATATCTTGACATAAGAAAGCAGCTGATTTATACTCTTAAAAATATGATGTCATCGGATAATTTATCCACCCGAAGCTTTTTAAACTACTATTACCATAAGGACATGAGTAAACTAATCAGAAAACAAGCAAACAAGGACGTTGACCTGGTTATAACCGATATGCCCATGGCATTTTATGCCAAAAACATGAAATTACCGAAAATAGTGTATGCATTTGATGCCGTGAGCAATTATAATTATAATATGTACAAAAAATCAGAAAGTGTTGTTTCAAGAATATACTGGTACTTAAATTACCTGAAAATACATAGATACGAAAAAGTTTACAACCTGTTCGATTGCTGTATACTGGTGAATGATAAAGATAAAAAAATACTCGAAAACGACATTCACATACCACTAGAAGTTATACCAAATGGTGTGGATACCGGATATTTCACCAATTCATCCACTGAGGGGGATGTTAAACTGGTATTTCTGGGAGATATGAGCACTCCCCCCAATAACGATGCCGTTAAATATTTTGTTGACAAGATTTATCCCGGAGTTCTGAAGGAAGAATCTGTTAAACTTTACATTGTAGGTCGTAACCCCTCAAGTTACGTCAACACCCTTAAGGAAGATTCCAATATTGTTGTAACAGGTTCCGTTGACGATGTTCGAAAGTATTTGACGAAAGGAAGCATATTTATCACTCCCATGATTTCGGGAACGGGTATAAAAAATAAAATATTGGAAGCCATGAGCATGGAGTTACCAGTAGTTTCTACAAGCACAGGAATTAGTGGTATAAACTCAGAAAACCGTGTTCATTACTTATTAGCAGATACTCCGGAAGAATTTAAGAATAATGTTGTTGAACTAATTAATGACAAGAGATTAAGAGAAGAAATAGGTTTTAATGCAAGAATATTTGTTGAAAAAAATTATTCTTGGAAAACATCAATGACAAAATTTAGTGAAATAATAGATGAATTAATCAACTGAAAATATTTATTTTAATATATAACAAAAATAATATATAGAATTCAAAAAAAATCAATTTTAAGGTTTGTTAAACATGAAGGTTTCATTTGTAATACCGGCATTAAATGAAGAAGGTATTGTAGGAAAAACTATTAAAAGTATTCCTACTGAAGAGATTGAAGAAGCAGGATACGAGGTAGAAATTATTGTCATAAACAACAATTCTACAGACAACACCGAACAAGAAGCACGTGAAGCTGGTGCAACTGTTTTTTTAGAAACAAATCGTGGATATGGAAATGCATATAAACGTGGTTTTAAAGAAGCTACTGGGGACATATTTATAATGGGAGATGCCGACGGCACATATCCATTCGAACAGTCATTAAACTTTATTAATTTTATTGTAGAAGACGGATGTGAATTTGTAATTGGTTCCAGATTTAAGGGAAGCATTGAAGAAGGAGCAATGCCCGCCCTTCACCAGTACATAGGCAATCCCATGTTAACTAAAATGTTAAACATATTATTCCATGCAGATTATTCGGACACCCACTGTGGTATGAGAGCATTTACAAGAGAAGCATATGAGAAAATGAACTTAACAGCACCGGGAATGGAATATGCTATCGAAATGGTTATTGAAGCTGCAGAAAAGAACTTAAATATCAAAGAAGTACCTATCTCCTATAGAAAAAGGGGTGGAGGAGAAGCAAAGCTCAGTTCCTTTGATGATGGATGGAGACACATAAAATACATGTTAATACGAAAATTTAATAAATAACCTTAAAATCGTATTTTTTTTATTGTTTTTTTGGAGAGTACTTTTTATGAAAATTGCCTTTATATATGATACTGCATTTCCATGGGTAACCGGAGGTGCAGAAAGAAGAATCTATGAAATAGCTACCAGATTATCCAATAGGGGACATGACGTTCACATTTTCTCATTAGGCTATTGGATGGATACAGAGGAATTTTCATCCAAAAAAACGATCACTTATCATGGCATCACGTATCATAGTGTTGGAAAAGCCATGGATTTATACACCAAAAACAATACCCGTTCAATCAGGGAAGCATTATACTTTGCAAGATGCATATTAACAAATGCTAAACTAAAAGATTTTGACATCATTGATTGTCAAGGATTTCCATACTTCTCCTGTTACTCAAGTAAAATGAAACGCGGAAAAAACCTTGTAATAACGGTGCATGAAGTATGGAACGATTACTGGTATGAATACCTGGGAAAGCCGGGATTCTTTGGAAAAATTATTGAAAAAGGAATATTTCATTTAACAAAAAACATTATCTGCGTATCCCAACTAACATTTGAGAACATGCTAAAAAATTCATGTCCAAGCAACTCCACCATTATCGCTAATGGTGTAAATACCCAGGAAATAACCTTTGTCAATCCTTCAGAAGAATACCAGGACATAGTCTTTGCCGGCCGATTAATTCCCGAAAAACATGTGGATTTAATAATTAATGCCCTTTCAAAAGTAAAAAAAGTTCATCCACAAGTAAAATGTAAAATAATAGGAAACGGTCCTACCGAAACCTACCTTAAAACTCTGACAACTAGTTTAGACCTTGAAAACAACATTATTTTTGAAGATTTCTATGAAGATCATGAAAAACTATACTCTACAATAAAAAGTTCGGGTGCCCTTGTACTACCATCCAAAAGGGAAGGTTTTGGAATAATTGTTATTGAAGCAAACGCCTGTGGAGTGCCGGTAATTACATTAGATGATGAAATGAATGCTGCAAAAGATCTAATAAGCGGCGAAAATGGGTGGATAGTTAAAGATGATAGCGAAGAATTATCGGAAATAATTAACCAAATCATAGAAAAGGGTATCAGTAACAGTCAAAGAGATGTTTGCAGAGAATATGCAAAACAATACGATTGGAATCATATCACATCCCTTACCGAAAAATATTATCAGGAACTTCTAAGATAAAAACGATACTGTAGATTACTATGATTATCTACTTTCTCAAGACCCCCATTAAAGAATTTCCCTAATTTTTAAGTTAAAGCATTAACTGCCAACAATATACCCAATAAAACAACATTCAGTACTGTAAATACTATTAAATACCTGAGTTTAAACTCATTGTACTCGCGAATAAGAATGTCATAAGAAATAAGATTAGCCATAGACGCTATGAGAGTTCCAAATCCGCCAATATTAACTCCGACAATAATGGCTTCATAATTATTGCTAAAACTACTAAGTAACATTGCAGCAGGAACATTAGAAATAACCTGTGATACGATTACGCCACAAAAAACCTCATTACCAACAATCCATTTATTAAACAATAAATTGAAAAAGGAAATGTTCTCCAGATTCCCTATTAAGATAAAAAGTGCCATAAACGTTAAAAGTAAATAATAGTCAACACCGAGAAAAACCCTTTTAAAGAAATGATTCCTGTTGGCTTGAACTTCACCCATATTAGGTATTGTAATATCATCCTTTGGAATAATAAACAGCACCACCAATAAAAACATCATAGAAACAATGACGTATGGTAAAAGTAATAAGAAAAACGATTCAAAGGCAATATTTGACACCGTATACATCACGATATTATGTGGAGCACCTATTGGAAGAACCATACATCCAACATTTGCTGCAATGGTTTGTAAACAAACTGTCACTATTACCAAATCGGGACGATTAACCTTTTTTAAAGCCAAAATAGAAAAAGGTACAAACATGATTAAAGAAATATCGTTTGTAACGAAAATGGAACTAAAGAAACATATGAAAACTAATGATAAAACCAGTCCACGCGTATTTCCTATTTTTGTCAATAATTTTCTGACCAATATCTCAAAAACTGCCAGATTTTTTAAAATTTCAACGAAAATCATAATCACTAAAAGTAATATGATGGTGTCCCAGTTAATGTAGTTTAAATAACTGATGCTTGGCCTTACAAAAAAACAGGAAATGATTGCTAAAATCAATGATATGGAAAATACGCTTTCATCCTTAAAAAAATCAATTGTCTTATCCGTTAATCTAGCCATGATATTAGTTTTTGTTAAATGATTATAATATGTTTTTTATTATTTCAGTAGGGAATTGGACACGTAACTTTGGCAGGGTATTTGTTTATGGTGTGCCTGTTAATTGAAAATGAATAAATTATTTAAAAGACATAATAATATTATAATAAATTATTTTGTTTAAGAGGTTTTGATGTTGAAGATTATTCAAACTCCCGTACGTTTCTATCCATTTATTGGTGGGGTTGAAAAGTATGTTTATTATATTTCCAAAGAACTGGTTAAATACGATGATTGTGAAGTAAAGGTTATCTGTGCCAATGAGCCTGATACCATTGAACATGAAGTGTATGATGGCATTAGTATTCAGAGACTGGGATATACCGGTAAAATTGCCAATACAAATGTAACCTTATCTCTTCCGAAAGTACTTTACGATGAAGACTTTGATATAATTCATACTCATGTTCCAACACCATGGAGCAGTGATTGGAGCAATATAATTACGAGAATAAAGGATAAGCCCCTTGTTGTTACCTATCATAATGATATTATCGGAAACGGACTTGCAGATTACATTGCAAAAATTTATAATTCAACAACCCTTAAGCTACTGCTTAATAAGGCAGATAAGATTATTATAACACAGGATGATTACATTAATTCGCCTCATTTACAAAATTATAAGCAAAAAATCGTGACCATACCTAATGGTGTGGATACAAGCATATTTAAGCCTACAGACAATACTCGTAAAAATAATCAAATATTTTTCTTAAGTGTACTGGATAAGTTTCATAAATATAAGGGTTTAGATTATCTTCTGGAATCATTAGTTGGAGTAAAAGACAGTATTCCCGACGTTAAGTTAATTGTTGGGGGAAAAGGTGAATTATTAGAATTTTATGAAGCCAAATGCGAAGAACTTGGACTGAAGGATAATGTTGAATTTAAAGGTTTCTTAACCGATGAGGAAGTAGTGTCCTATTATCAGGAATCGGAGCTATTTGTTTTACCATCCATTTCTTCTTTACAGGAAGGATTTGGCATAGTGGTTTTGGAAGCATTGTCTTGTGAAACTCCCGTTATCAGCACCACAATTGTCGGAGTATCCGATGATGTTACGGCAACAGAAAGCGGCATTATAATAGAACCCAAAAATACGAAAATGCTTGAAGAATCCATTATTAAAATATTATCTGACAAAAATCTGATCAAAGATATGGGAAAAAGGGGCAGAGCTTTAGTTAAACAGAAGTATGAATGGAAGAAGATTTCTGAATCCATACATGAATTATATGGGGAATTGTTATGAAAATCTGTTTTATCACCAACCTTTATCCGCCAAATGTTCTTGGAGGTGCAGAGATTATCGTTGAAAAGATGGCTTTGAGCATGCAGGAACATGGCCACAGGTCAATAATTATTACCACAAGCCCTGATGATAAAAGACATACTATTGAAAGGGACAATACCACCATTTATCAATTAAACACCACCAAATTATATCCAACATACAAGCAAACAGAAGCCCAGGGAATCAAAAAACCGTTATGGCACGTCCTGGATCTTTGGAATAATTCAACATTAAATGCCATAAAAGAAATTCTTGCCAAGGAAAATGTGGATGTTATACACATAAACAATTATAAAGGTTTGTCTTTATCCTGTTTTAAAGCTGGAAAGGATTTGAACATACCCGTAATATATGAATCACATGATTTTTCATTGATTTGTCCCAGAGCAAATCTTATTAATGGAAAAAACACTTTATGTGAAAATAGAAATCTCATATGTAACGAGTACGTTAAACAGCAGCGAAGATTATTGGATGATAATGTTGACTTGCTAATTTCACCTTCACAGTTTATGATTGACAAGTTTCATGAAAATAACTTCTTCAACAATGTAGATTGTGTTAAAATTCCTTTAGGAGTGGAATATGAATCCAGAAAAACCATTAAAACATATGATTCCATCGACATCACATATATTGGAACATTAGGTAAGCATAAGGGTGTTGATACGCTTATTAAGGCTTTTAAAGAGATTGATGGAGATAACCTGAAACTGCACATTATTGGAAAGGGTTATGACGAAGAAGAATTTAAGGATTTATCCAAAGATGATGACAGAATAGTTTTTCATGGATTTGTAAATAACAGGGATATTATAAACTATTACCAGATGACAAATATCCTTGTAATACCATCCATCTGTTATGATAATTCACCATTGGTAATCTATGAAAGCTTCAGTACCGGAACTCCAGTTATTGGCAGCCACATTGGAGGAATTCCCGAATTGGTAACGGATGGATATAATGGCCTATTATTTGATGCGGGCAGTGTCCCAAGTTTAAAAGAGAAACTTGTAAAAGTAATAAATGACAAAGAATTATTAAAAAATTTTGAAGTAAACTCGTATGAGAGTTTACCAAAAAATTCGATGGATGAAATGGTTAAGAAAATTATTGAAGAATATAACAAAGTTGTAGAGTAGTGAATTGACAATGGAGTTTAGAAACATTTTTACATTAAATGATTGGAAGTTCAAGGAATTTGCAATGGCAATCCTCTTAATTCAAGTATTAATGTGGATTGTAGGCTATTTTTCCTATAATCAGATGCATATTCCAATTTTTAATGATATAATAACCCTCTTGTACATGGCATTGGTTCCGGGAGTGCTGATTCTAAGAGTGATGAAGTTGCATAAGCTTGGAAATACTTTCACCACACTGCTTAGTGTTGGTCTTAGCATATTGTCCGTTCTGCTTGTCGGATTGTTTATGAATCAGGTTTATCCGCATTTTGGTATTTCAAGACCAATTGAAACGGTACCCCTACTTATAACATTCACAGTCTATAATATGATCCTACTTGCCATAGCCTATAAAAGGGATAACGAATACTTCCATTACAGCAGTTCTAAGTTAAGCTTTGAATTGTTGACATCAAATCAATTCATATGTTTATGCATTCTGCCTTTAATAGCAATAATAGGAGCATATACTCTGCAATACTATGGAAGAAATGAAATACAGATACTGCTGTTACTTTTAATATGTGCATTAGTGCTTGTAATGGCCTGGGGATATTTGAAAAGTGAATATTATCATATAGCAATATTCAGCATTGCAATATCACTCCTATATTATAGTGTTCTTATATCCAACCACATATGGGGTTATGATATCTTTTTCGAATACCAGTTTGCCACATACGTTATAAAAAATGGTATATGGGACCATACATGGCCTCATGCATACAATGCAATGTTAAGTGTGGTAATGTATGCTCCAATATATAACAAATTGTCAGGTATGACCCTGACCTGGATTTTAAAATTCATATACCCATTCCTATTCTCTTTAATAAGTATTGGGTTGTATAAAATCTTTGAAAAACATACCGGAGGAAAAATTGCTTTCCTAGCAGCATTTTTCTTCATTGCATATAATGGTTTTTCCTATGGTTGGATGGTTCAAATGGCCAGACAACAAATTGCCGAAATATTCCTGGTGCTGCTTGTCTGGTTAATGATAGACAGAAGCATAGCCCAAAATAAGAGAAAAATCCTGTATTTACTCTTCGGGGTTGGACTGATATTATCACATTATAGCGTAACATACCTGTTTATGTTCATGCTACTTGCAACCATAGTCACTTTATCAATATTATCCAGTCGTTTCGGAAACATAATAAACACTATACTAATTACCTTTGGAGCACAACGCAAATACTTCGGTAAATATTTCAAAGTCAAGGACCAGACAATTAGTCTGCCGTTGTCATTGTTCTTCATAGGATTTATAGTTGTATACTATTCCTTAACCGCAGACAGTAAGCCTATTGCATCCCTATTTGATGCCCTGAGAATAGTGTCAAAAAACGTTAATCATATGGTTAGTGGTGGTTCGATAAATCCTATGATCTTACTTGCCGGATTGGGTGGAATCCTAATACTTTTAGTCTTAGCATACAAGGTATTTAACAGGATATCCGAGGATCGTAGTGTAGAGGATATAAATGTACATCCGTTTATTAAAAATCATGTGATGAAAATTAAGCAGATGAGCTTACGTCGTAGACAGGCAATACTTGTTGGTGTTACAATTATCGTGTTTCT
This sequence comes from Methanosphaera sp., assembly GCA_045639105.1. Taxonomy (GTDB): domain Archaea; phylum Methanobacteriota; class Methanobacteria; order Methanobacteriales; family Methanobacteriaceae; genus Methanosphaera. The sequence goes on along the minus strand of JAZUCJ010000011.1, from coordinate 23,476 downwards.
CCACATATGGTGGCCTTTTAGATACATGGACATTGTAAGCATTAACGCTCAAAGGGTAATATTGTTTTCTGTGTATTTCATAGTGGTAGGTTTTATTATGAACATTATAAGACCAAAATATTTGCATTTCACCAGGGAATACAATACCTTTGCCTTGTTTAACCTTGTGATACTGGCATGTGGACTGTATATTCCAGCATTTAGGGGCCAGTTGAGTTTGCAAAGAATTTATGAGGTTACATTCGTAGTTCTTGCACCGTTTTGTATCATAGGATTGTATTATATTAGTAATTCGGCCATAGGCTTGATTAAAAATATTGATTTAAGAAGACGTGCCGGAATCACTATGAAGGTAATAGGAATATTCCTAGTGTTATTTTTCATACTGAACACTGGACTGATAGATTATGAAGTAGGACAGCCATCAACATTGCCAATAGACAATTCCATTGATGCACCAATATTTAGTCAGGGAGAATACGCGGGAGTAGCATGGTTTAAGAACTATTATGATAACGAACAGAACAACACGTTATTCTCTGATGCCTTCAGTAATATCCTGCTTTACTGGTTAAATGATATGCATACGACAAACCCTAAAAATATGTCGGACATGGAGCCGCACAGCTACATGTTTTTAAGGTCAAACAACATTAAGCATAAGAGTTTCCTATACGGAAATGGAGAGTATCTTCCACTGGATGAACCAATAAGCAAATCAAGTAAAATTTATGATAATGGTGATTCACAAATTTATAATAGAATAACACACTCATGGTGAAGCTAATGAAAATATTATTTACGCATAACACTGCAATGTGGTATAGATTACCCTTTTTCAAGCAAATATCCCAAATATATGACTTGGACTTAGTTTTCACCCACATTAATGTTATAGAAAGCATTTATGATGAAAATATTAGTAAAGAAATTAAGGGTCTTGAAGGAGTAAACTATACAATTTTACCGAATTCACATGGATTTGCAAAGGGTTTGTTATCTAAGGCAAGAAATCGTTATGATGTAACAATTGGCGGAAGTTGGGATACTCTCCAGGAACTAATCGAATCAATATTCCTATTTGCCATAACCAAGATTAAAAAGGAATCCTTCATAATATGGCGTGAGGATTGGGACTGGGAGAAGGAGGACACACTCAAGGAAAGAGGATTAAATATAATTATCCGGTATCTTTGCAATCACTGTGACGGCATCCTTGTTCCCGGAACATTACATAAGCAATATTTTCAAAACCGCTTAGAAGTTCCAGCCGATAAGATACATATAATGCCCAATGTAAGTAACATTCAAGGAAATGCTGATTTGAATCAGAAAAAGCATTCCACTAAAAAAATATTATATGTAGGACGTTTAATTGAACGTAAGGGAGTAATGTACCTGTTGGAAGCGTACAATAAATTAAACATCAAAAATTCCGAACTAATTATTGTAGGTACCGGTGATGAAGAGGAAAAACTAAAAGAATATGTGAAAGACAATAATCTGAAAAATGTCACATTCACTGGTAAAATAAACAATAAAGAACTAGAACAATATTATAATGAAAGTAATCTTGTTGTTGTTCCATCAGTAAATGAGGGAATGGGCGATCCATGGGTTTTTGTTCTGAATGAAGCAATGTATTATTATAATCCAGTAATAGCAACCACTGCAGTAGGTGCAGCTCCCGACATGATACATGGTAATGGTTTTATCGTGCCCGAAAAGGATAGTGATGCTCTGAAAAATGCTATTGAAAGAATCTTTGCTGATGAAGAATTAGAATATAAAATGTGTTTAAAATCAAAAGAAATTATAGATACCCAATTTCAATATTCAAATATGGTAAATTCTTTTAAAGAAACTATAAAAAAAGTAAAAAAAGAAGTATAATTAGCTAATATAACTAATTATACTGTTTACTATTGTATTTAAATTTTTTGAATAGACATAATCATATCCATTATTTTTTAGATATAAATCAGGATTACTTATACCTTTAAAACTGCTTGGACTATAATTATCGTCCGGAGCTCTTTTTAAATATGATAATCCAGTTATATTCTTACAATAATCAGGATAATATACTAAAAACATTAATCTGCTTTCTTTTAATCTCATGAAACTTCTTGAACACATGTCATAGATTACACCCGGATCTGCTCCACCAAATATGGATACTTGAACTGCATTGATAGGTAATGTCTGACTTCTCATTGCAGTATTATGTGAATTCGGTCCATAACCCTGTATTACAACCTTATAACCTTTTTCTGTAAGTTTAGCCTTTATGCTTTCCATAAATGCATAATCTTTTTGTTTGTTAAATATTACGTCGGTTGTAAGATAAATTGTCCTTGATTTTGGATTTGATGGATGCATGCTTGCCCAACTGTATACTCTACAAGTTGATGGCAGATAATTGTATGCTGATACATCCATAACCCTACAATATGTGTAGATTATGTTATAATAACCCATTAATCCATAATCTGTTGAAACATATTTAGGTGGTCTACCGTTTGTATTCATGAAGTTAAGAGTTCTGTTTCCAATATCTCTAACTTGTGAAATATTCAATACCACTTTTTGCATCGAATCGGTTTGAGTAGTTATCTCACTATATTTTTTATAAGTAACGTTGGCTGATTTACCTTTATATGCATTTTCACATGATTTAATCATTAATGCTAAGAAATCAGATAGTGTAATTCTTGATTTGCCAATATATACTGAACTAACAGTATTGTTTGCTTCATACTGTGTTCTGACATATACTGCGGCATCTTTGATTTGATTGTATGTGAAAGATCCTTCTGCTAAAATGGTTAAATTATTTGTTGCAGTGCTTGTAGCATAAAATGATGTTGCTTTAAGATGTGCGGATATTTTATATGTTCCCCTTGTTAAAAGACTGGAATTGTATTTGAAAGAAGCTTTACCGTTTGAAATGGTAGAGTTTCCTATTGTCTTATCGTTGAGTTTAAATACTATTGTTCCAGACGTTAAACTTTTGGAAGTTAACTTATCAACAACAGTTGCTGTTAGGGTAACTGTTGTGGAATATCCTGATACCTTATTCATACTTATTTTTGTAGGTCTTTGTGTAACGTTTAAGGTACTCTTAGGTGAGTACGATGTGTTTAAATAAGTATTTCCGCCGTATGTTGCATTGATTTTATATGTTTTTGCTGAAAGATCAGCAGTATACGTCAATACTGCTTTTCCATTTGAAACATTAGCATAACCGACGGTTTTCCCATTTATTTTAAATGCTACCTTACCGCTTGTCGCAAAATTACCATTGTTTTTATTTGTTACTGTTGCAGTTATTGCAACCTTTTCCTTTGAAATTACTGTCACGTTGTTTAATACAATTTTACTTGCATCTTTTACTACTGTTAGAGTAGAAGTTGATGAGCTGCTCAAGTAATTTGAGTTTTCACCATATTTTACTGTGAGAGTATAATTTTTCGGGGTTAAATCTACTGTATTATACAGGTATGTTGCCACACCGTTTTCTACATTTGAATAACCTATCGTATTGCCATTAAGTTTAAAAACTACTTTTCCTTCTGTGAGTTTTTTACCTGTTTTAGCATTTGTAATATTTGCACTTAGTTTTGCAGTTGTATTGTATTTTGTTGTAACTGCATTAACAGATGTTTTAGAAGCCGTTTTAGTACTTGCCGTACTTGTTTTTGTAACATTATCTGATGTTTTCTTAGTGACTAATTCTGTACTGCCTGTTGATGTATCATCTGATATGACGTCAAAATCGTCGTTTTCAACATTTGTGTCATTAGTTGCTGAAACAACAGACAAACTAATGAATAATACAGTAATTAACACTAATAAATATTTTTTCTTAATGTTAACAACTCCCATAATACATTGTTAATCAATGAATTATAACTAAATTTATTGTTTCAAATACTATTTAAAAGTTGTTAAAATAATGATTAAAAATTTTTAAAAATATTATAAGGTATGCAGTAGAATGTTAATAATATTAATGAAAATTCTTTTAAAAAATTACTAAGATAAATTGGTTTGTTTACAATAAAATTAAATTATGGTGGTTAAGATATATTCAATTCTTGATTGTAGGATATTTTTAAAAAAATTTTAAAAAGAGTTTTAAAGTTATATTTTGTTAATTAAGGCTTTAATATAGAGTTTTAATATTTGATAATAGTATTTTGGTAAATAAAGATAATAGTTAGATTTATGTTTTTTAATAAACTGCAAATTGGTTTTAATATGATTATATTCTGTTTTAAATGTAGAATTTTTGTGCCTTGACATTCCAACCTTGTGCCATATTATTGAATCCATAACTGTTACTACTTTGTATCCTTTTTCTTTGATTGATATTGCTAAATCCACATCTTCACATCCGAAGAAAAATTCTGTGGATAAATAGTCTTTAGGCATTGCTTCGGTTTTTATTAATGCTCCTGCCCCTGATACCCAGTCACATTCAATGACATCCTGGGTTAAATCGTAACCCTGCTCTTCCATTATGCTATGATGTCCTGGAAAATGATCCAAATCAACTACGCTTCCTATACACCATATTGTTTCATGACTTCCATCATAGTCATAGTAATAGAATTTTGGTCCCAGTAAACCTATACTAGAATCATTCTCTGCAACGTTTATCATTTTTTCAAGAAAATCTGGTGCCACTATCGTATCATTATTCAACAGCAGTACGTAATCAGGTTTGTCGGTTTTTATTGTATAGTCTATTGCAATATTGTTTCCCTTTGCAAAGCCATAATTTTCTTTGTTCTGTATCAGTAACAATTTTTTTTCGGTTGGAGTGGATGTATTATCTGCCTTAGTATAATCTCCTTCGTTTAGAACTGTTAATTGAATAGGTTTATTCTCATCATATTTCGTGTATTCTGTTTCAATTCTTATTTTTCCAAGAGCATATTCTCTTATTTTTTCAACTGAATCATTTGTTGAGTTATTATCGGCCACTATTACGTTATAGTTTGGATAACTTATTTTGTATAATGATTCTAAAGCTTCCAACGTATCTTCATAACCGTTCCAATTTAATAATATTATGGATACCAGGGGTTTTGTCATCTTAATCACTCATCTTCTTCCAGTATTCTATATATGTGTTCTAGCAATCGTTCACCCGCTTTTTCAAGTGTCCATACCGATTCTATGTATTTTATTCCCGTGCTTGAGAGCTTGTTCCACAGTTCTTCATCTTTTAATAATTTGATTACCGCGTTTGCAAAATCTTTTTCGTTTCTTTGTGTTAGTAATCCTGTCTTATTATGTAATATGGATTCTCTGAGTCCTCCTTCCTTTACGCCAACCACTGGTGTTCCGCATGCCATTGCTTCTAGTGGTATGTACCCGAATGGTTCCAGATATGGTGCGTATACGACGAGTTTTGCTTTGTTATATAATTGTATCAGTTCATCATCGGATATCATTGTCAATATGTCCAGGTCCACATTTTTTTCCTCGGCTAATTTTCTTAGATAGTCCACCCACAGTTCGTCACTGCTGTTTCCTACAATAACTAATTCCGGCCTTATGTCTTCCGGTATGTGAGAAATTGATCTGATTATGAAGTCATAACCCTTTGGTGGTATGCATGTACCTACGGATAAGACGTAGTTGTCTCTTTTTAAGTTTAATGGTATGAACTTTTTGTTATCCACTCCAATATAGGATACTAATGCATTTTTTCCGTATTGTCTTAGTATGTTTTCATGGGAGTAGTAGGAGTTTGCAAGTAAGTTTGTTGAGTATTCTGCAAATTCAATGTCTCTTTCATAATCTCTTGTTTCCACATAATTTACGAACATGTCTGAAAAGGGTCTTATTAGTGGGTGGTTGAATATGCCTGCCTTAGTTTTCTGATTATTTATTTGCTTTAGAATCTGTTCATTTCTAATTGGCTGCTGACAGTAGTATATTGACGGTTTTGTCAAGTATTTAAAGATTATGGGAGTCATTGTGAATTGATCCTGTTCACAGTATACTATGTCATAACTAGAATCGTTTAAATCTTCGGCGATTTTCTGTTCTGTTTTCATTACATTATTTACGGATACTCTTTTGATAATTGCGGGAACGTAACTGAATATGGAGTATATTTTTTCCCTGAAGAAACTTGGTTTAACATCGTATTTTATTAGGTTGTTTGCTACTGAATCCAATGGCAGGTACTCTTCATTTGCGGTTTCGGGTATGAATACGTCCACGATATGTCCTTGTTGGGTTAAATAGTTAACATATGTGTATAATGATCTTTTTGCCCCTCCTGATGGAAGGTTATGAAATACTGCTATTTTTAATTGTTTTCTGTTCAATTTACTTACTCCTTAACTATTGGTATTACTTTCTATTTTATTTTATTTAATTTTTTAACAAAGCATCCTTTAAACCTCTTAGTAGGGTATGGGAATATTCTTTGTTTTTTAAGATATTTGTAGCAGATTCTTTAAGAACATACAAAACTATGTAAATTAAGAATTTATAATACATTAAACCATGAGTATGACGTTTCATGTATAAAATTCTGTTACGTGTATGATAGTAAATTCTGGATATTGATTTAATTGAAGCTCCTTCTTTATGATATATATATCCAGTATCTGAAATTTTTAATTTGTAACCTTTTTTTCTAGCGCGTGTTGACCAGTCAACATCCTCCCAGTACATGAAGTATTCTTCATCCATTAGTCCAACATCCCGTAGAACATCACATGACATCAGTATACAAGATCCTGTTATGAAATCATATTCATCCGTAGCTTCCAAATCGGTTACTGCGCTGCATTCACCATGAACCAAATCTATGAGTCCGCCACCAACTGTTTGCATCCTGCTTTTGTCATGATAATAATAGTGTTTTGCTCCAACAAATCCATTGTCACCGGATTCATTGAATTTATCAACAAGACCCGTTAACAAGTCGCTTGAAACTATGGTATCATTATTTAACAACATCACATAACCCGATTGGATGTTGTCTTTAATATAATTTAGAGCAACGTTGTTTCCACCAGCAAACCCTGCATTGTTATCATTCAATATAAAAACCAGATTAATTTCATCTTTTTTAACAAAATTAGATAAATCCTCCTTTTTAACAATTAAGCTGTTATAAAAGGAATCGTTATCCAAGTAATTGATCAGATGATTTATGGACTGTTTTTCTGAATTGTTGTCAACAAGATAAACATCAAAACTAGGGTACTCAATCAGTTTTAATGATTCCAAACATTCGATTGTATCATCATCACCATTCCAATTCAATAAGACAATAGACACGTTATTTTGAATAATAAAACCCCATTTTCTTTTCTAATTCCTATTCGACTACATCATCATCAAATATTATTTCATCATCCCAATCCTGAATGTCTATTTGATTTACGGTACTTCTGGAATCTGACGCTTTTTTGTTAAATTCATCGATAGAGCTATCCAAAACATTCTTTAAGACAAATCCTGTGATGACTCCCCCAGTGAAAACTAAAGCATATTTTCCCAGTTCCTTTTTTTGACTATATGTTAATTCAGACCAAAATTTTTCTAACATAATATCATTCCTTAAATACTTCTATTTATATATTTATAATTAATTATTATTTAAGTAAAACAAGTGATTGAAATGACATCTTATGAAAAATTTCATTATCGTTTTGAAGATTTGAAAGAAAATCATGGAATTAACACTGCCGAAATAATAGTCCATAACGATGATGAAATGACCATAGAATACAGTGGAAAAAACGGGTTTAGTACTGAAGGATTTGATTATCCCCTATTTAACAAGAAAGCAAAGGATGAAACAACCAGCTGGTTTTTATATCGTGTTGAAGAAATAATTGACACGGAATTTGATTTGTTAGAAGATCTTAAAATGCCAATACAATTAGACGAAAAACAATTAACTCATAAAATAAAAAATCAAGTTGAAATTTATTGTTACAAAGAATAAGGAGTTTTAAATAAATTGAAAAAATTTAACTGCATATTTCCGGGATTATATAATTACATTCTTACAAAGGATGTGGGAATGATTCCATACACCTTATCAGGTAATTACAGGACAAAAATTACAACATATCCCAATGAAGACTTTGAGTACATGAATGAATTATTATATTCCGAAAACTTCTCAATAGACTATTTGGAAAATTCCGGAGATGAGAAAAGGGATGTTCAAAAATATCTAAAAAAGCATGCAAAAGATATTGACATTCTGCAATTATATCATCTTAGATACAATTTATTACCGTACTACATACTTAGTTACAAATTAAATAACAGGAATGGAAAAATATTCTTAAAACTAGATGCAAATAATGAATATATTGATTTTCTTCTTAAACGAAAGGGTGTTCTTCCGATATTAAGACGTTTATACGTGAAAACTTTATTCAAATTTATAAACTTAGTTAGTATTGAAACAAAACGAAATTATGAATCGTTACTAAACAGCAACATCATATCCCAAGAAAAACTGCTATACCTTCCAAACGGCATCAGACAAAGCAACGTTTCCTTAAAAGACAAGAAACACCAAATTTTATATGTGGGTTATATTGAAAAGAAAAATAAATCAATAGACATGCTTCTGCAAGCAGTTAGTAACATAAACCTGAAGGATTGGAAACTAATACTTGTCGGCAGTATTGAAGATGATATGAAAGAATTCATTGACGAATTTTTTGAAAAACGTGAAGACCTGAAAAGTAGGATAATTTTCAAGGGTTATGTTTCAGATAAAGAAAAGCTAAGCAGAGAATATGCCCAATCCAGCATTTACTGTTGCACCTCAAAAAAGGAAAGTTTCGGAATATCAACTCTTGAAGCGGCATATCATGGAAATTATATCATATCAACGGATGTTGGTGGTTCTCCAGACATTATAGAAAAAACGGGATATGGAAAACTAATAAATCATGACATTAAAGAACTGGAAAATACTTTACAAGAGACGATAAACAACTGGGACAACATTAAGAAAAACCCCGAAAATATGCAAAAAAAGATATTTGAAGAATATGACTGGAAAATTCTATGTAAAAAAATAATGAAAAGGTTAGAAGATTAAATCTTCACCATTTTTACTCTTTTTTGAACTTAATAATGCTTGTTGAGAAATATTTTTTATTATCAACAAAGCCGTGCACAATGTTTTCATCTTCCATTGTACAATTTTGTACGGAAACTATGTCCTTTTCTCTAGGATCCTGATTTATGCAATCTTCCAGTAAATCAAGGTGACGTGAAGTTTTCATTGCCACTACCGTGTCAACATATGGCAGAATTTTTGGCAATCTGTCATCGATTTGAGGTACGACAACAAGTATGTCATCCTGTTCTGTTAACTGTATTCCTGCCGTGGTACTGCATGCCGTCATTGCGGCAATTCCAGGCACAAGCACTACCTCTACGCCTTTTTTCTGTAATCTTTTTGACACATAGGAGAAAGTACTGAATATTGTAGGATCACCCAACGTAACAAACACTACATCCAATCCCTGTGATAACTTTTCAAACAGCTGGTTTGCAGCTTCATCCCATGACTTGTCCAGTGTTTCGGCATCCTCCGTCATTGGAAATAAAGGCTGTAATATTTCAGGTTCATCCTCTCTTTCATCAATTATGCCCTGAACGATTCTTAATGCTACGCTTGCCCTTCCCTTTTTGGATTGTGGTGCAAATATAATGTCAGTTTCCTTAATGATACGTGCTGCTTTAATTGTTACTAATTCCGGGTCACCAGGACCTACTCCTATTCCGTATAATTTTCCTATTTCCATAAAATTCCTCTTATTATATGAATGTTAATATTGATTAAAATAATGTTAAAAAGTAATCTTTCCTATTAAATACTTACTATATTCTATAGTTTTATTAACATATATAAATTTTTCAAATACTTTTAAAAAGAATAGAATAATCATTAAAGTATCCTTAAAAAAATTGAATATGAATGAAAAACATAAAGTAATATCATGAATTCAATATTTTGTCCAAATTGTGGAATGATAAAAAACAAGTGTGTATGCTCAAAGGGTGAGGAAGAAAGACCCTCACTAATAGAAAGACCATCAATAGAAGAAAAGGAAGAACTGCAGAGACAACACCCCGAAATTGATGATGAAATAATAGAAAACTTTCCATTTAAACAGGCAAGACACAACCAGCTGGAACTTATCACGGAAATACTCAACGCCCTCGAATCGGATAAAAAATACGTTATCCTAGAAGCAGGTACCGGAACAGGTAAATCTGCAATAGCAGCAACACTGGCCCAGATACTGCAACCATCATACATCTTAACTATGACAAAACAGCTTCAAAGACAGTACGCCGATGAATTCGGATATGCACAGGTAAAGGGAAGAAACAATTTCACATGCAAAGACAGTGGCGGATTAAACTCATGCGATCAGGGAACGTGCCAGACAATACGAAGTACCGACGGATTTTCCTGTCCCTACGGAATAAAAATAGAAAAGTCAAAACAAAAGGATGTTACTGATGCTGATGGAGAATCATATTATAAAACTCCTTTTTCATTCCAATCAGGAGAAAGATGTCCCTACTGGAACCAGAAAGCAATAGCAATAGAAGAACCCGTAACATTATTAAATTATGATTACGCATACCTGGAACTAAATTATGTGCAACACTTCCAAAAACGTAACCTGATGATACTCGACGAAGCACATAACATTGAAGATAAAATAATGCACAAACTGGAATTAAACATCTACAACAAACAACTTCAAAAGGACATTAATGAAATTATTCCCAAGGAAATGATGGGCTATACCGATGTAAAGGATTGGATAGCATTTTTAGAAGCAATATACGATTCATATAATGAACTTCGAGTCAACGAGTATACCAGACAAAAGGCCGATAGAATAGAACATACAAAAAGAAAAATCAAAGAGATTACAGTCAATATAAAAAACGATCCTGAAAATTGGATTGTTTCCACAGAAGAAGATTTGGTTTCATTTAAACCATTGAAAGTGGATAGTTATGCCGAAAAAACGTTGTTCCAATATGCTGATAAAGTCCTGTTTATGAGTGCTACAATATTGGATAAAGATTTATTCTGCAAATGGTTGGGCCTAGATCCTGAAGACGTCTACTACATTTATAGTGAAAGTCCGTTCAAGAAGGAATTTCGTCCAATACACATGAACCTGGTAGGGCCAATGTCAAAACGTGCACTCTGGCATACCGCACCAAAAACAATCCCCGTACTAAGAGAAATATTAAACAAGCATAAAAACGAAAAGGGACTGGTTCATACCAACAGTTACAAGTGTCAGGAGTACATAACGGACCATATCAAGGATCAGAGAATACTAGCCCACACACCTAAAACAAGAGAAGAAACCCTGGAAGAGTTTGAAAAATCCAAAAACCCGTATGTTCTTGTCAGTCCATCGATGAGTGAGGGAGTGGACCTGCCATATGAAAAATGTGAATTCCAGGTAATCTACAAGGTTCCATACCCTTATCTTGGTGACAAGCAGATTAACGAAAGAAAAAATATGGACCCTGAATGGTATGCGTACAAGACTGTGATGACTTTACTACAGGCTTATGGGCGTGGAATGAGAGCTGAAAACGACCATTGTGATACATATATCCTGGATAAAAACATACAGACCCTGCTAAGAAACAAGATGTACAGAAAATTGGTTCCCAAGTTTTTCAGGGAAGCTATAACAAAATAAAACTAACCTCCCACTACTTTTTCATAACGGGAATACATTCTTATTATATAATATGAGGATAATATTTAAAAAAAGAATATGGGGGAGAGTTTAGGTTAACGTGATGCAATTATTAAAAAAGTGTTAGGGTAGGATTATCCCCTATTTTCTTTGCATTACCTCTATCTGATATCCGTCAGGATCTGTTAAGAAATAATATTCTTTAACTCCTTCAGTTAAACCTTTAAAAGGACCTACAGTATATCCTGCTTTTTCATGTTCTTCACGAGCAAGTTCTAAATCATCCACATATACTGCAATATGACCATAACCTGTACCTATATCATAAGGTTTTTCAGGATCATAATTATATGTTAATTCTAATTCAAAATCTGATTCGCCGTCTTTTAAATATACTAATGTGAATTTGCCTTCAGGTTTATCAACCCTTCTTGATTCTTTCATACCTAAAGCATCATCATAGAATTTAAGCGAACGTTCTAAATCATATACTCTTATCATTTCATGAACCATTTTACAATGTACCATTTTACCACTCTCTAAATTGTTAAATTACGTTTTCAACACATTCCATACATGTTCCGGACATATAATTACTGTTTTATCTAAATATTTTAGTGTTTATTCCATTTTATGTATTTGGTGCTATTTTTTTTTAATTGTTATTTTGTATTTATCAGTTTATTTATTTAACGGCTTTGATTTTTTAGGCATATTACCATTTACCGATATATGAAACCTGTTTTTATAATTTTTTATATTTTATTTCGTTTCTTGGAACTATCCTCTGGTATTTTACATTTGGATAACCTATTACCATGCAGGAAACCACTTCATATCCTTTTTCCAGTTGTAATAGATTTTTTAGTTTTCTACTTATTTTAGAGCACATTACAAAAAATCCACTATATAGCACGCCCAATCCAAGACTATTTGCCATAATTTCCATATATGCACTTGACAAACCAGCATCTATACTATTTTTACTGGTTACAACAATAACCAATGGTGCACCTTTAAAAAAGAAATCATCCGTAATTTCTATTCTTTTTAAGTAATTTATTAGTGGAGAACCTATTTTTTTACCTTTTCTAAATAAGTTTACACAAATTTCTTCTGCTTCGGCTTGTTTGGATTCGAGCAGGATAAATGAAACGTTTTGTGAATTACCTCCCGTTGGACTGTATCTGCCAGCTTCAAGAATTTTCTTTATTTTATCTTCTTCGACGGGTTGTGATTTAAAGTTACGTATTGATCTTCTACTTTTTATCGCTTTTAAAAGAGTATCACTATTAATTTCTGTCATATTAACAGCAGGTTCGTCTTCAAATTCATAGTTAGTCATTTGTATGGCATTTGTTGGACAAATTGCATAGCAATGTCCACATTCCATACAACCACTATCATGTGTTTTAACGGTATCTTCTTCTAAAAAAAGATAAGAATTTGGACAATCATTAATACAGGATAAGCAAATAGTACATTTGTCATAATCAATTTTTATAGGATTCATATTCTAATACTCCACTTCTTATAATTATTAATTTTATAAATAAGACATAATAAATGTATAATAAAAAAGATTATGACTTAAAAGGAATATTACATTTTTTGCACACTTTTTTGTGAGTTTTTTTCTATTTTCTCCATAAATATTTTTTTGATATCTTTTCATCAGGGCGTAAGTGTTTTTATGTTTCTAATTGTCCTGTTGATTGAAAAGTTAATTCTTTCTTACAGGCTCATGATTCTGGAATTCCATCACATAATTATTTTTTTTCCATTTTTCACTTGCATACGGTTGAGCATCTAATGTTCGCATTTTTTAGGTAGCATGACTACATTATACTCCACATATGGGCAAAAAACGGGTACTGTTAATCCATCAGCTCTTTAATTAAAATACTGTACATAAAATTCACCAGCAGCAATGAAGTGAAATTTAATCATAAAACTCAATTTTAGGTCTGAATTTAACGAATTTCATTGCAGAAGAGTGTTGATAATTGTTGACAACACCCATAGCCAAAATAAGAATGCCTGATATTAAACAAAAAATAGCAATTAAAGAAATTATGTCCTCTAAATTATTTTTTATTACATTAGATAATTTTCTACATCTTTTAATTATTATCATTAAACATAAATTAATATCTTGAAGAATAAATATATGATTAGGTGATATATTGCGAGTAATAATTGTGGGTGCTGGTGCTGCAGGATTAACATTAGCATCTAATTTAAGAAAGAACTATGAAGAAATTGAAATAATAGTTTTTACAAAAGGTGAAGACATAGCATATTCTCCTTGTGCTATCCCACTAGTTCTGGGAGGATGCATTGAATCATTTGATGATATAATAATGCACGATGCAACCTATTATATGGATAAGAATATACAGATACATTTACTTACAACAGTTACTGGTATAGATTCAACCAATAAGACCATAACCTTTGAAAAAGATTCAAACACTCAAACATTAACATATGATAAATTAGTTCTTGCTCCGGGAAATGAACTTATTGCTCCAGAGTTTAACATAGATGATATGAACAATGTATATTCATTAAGTAATATTGATGATGGAAGAATCATACAGGATTCCCTAAAAGATAAGAAAGATGTTGTATTTATCTCAAATTTTTCTATCGGAATTGAAAGTGCTTATGAATTAGCAAATAAAGGTTATAATGTAACCTTTTTAGAACAGTCATTTGCTATACTACCATTATTTATAGATCCGGAAATGTCTGAAAAGCTTGTGGAACTAAATAGTGGAGTAAATTTTGAAACAAACGCCAATATAACTAGTATAACAACCAATAATTCAAAGAAGGAAATTCATTTCAATGATAAAACATTAACTGCCGATGTAGTCATTTTATCCAGCAATAAAGTTCCTGCCACTACTTTAGCTAGGCAGGCCGGATGTGAAATTGGTGATTTTGCAGTTAAAGTAAATGAGTATCTTGAAACAAGTGTTGAAGACATATATGCCATTGGGGACTGTGTAGAAGTTAAAAGCCATATAACCGGTACACAAACCGTTTCACCTGCAGGTACTACTGCTGTTCGTCAGGCAATGATTTTGGCAAATAACTTAACCGGCAATAGGTTAACATTTGATCCTGTAGTTAACACAGTAGTTTCTAAGGTTGGAAAATATAATTATGCGTCTTGCGGTATAACAGAATCATTTGCAAATATGATTGGTATGCCTGTAGTATCAGAATACTTGGAAACGTGCCAAAAAGCAAGATATTATCCTCAAAATAACAGGTTATATATTAAGATGATTTGTAAGTGCGATGGTACAATCGTTGGTTGTCAGATGCTATCGGACAGTGATCTTTCATCCAGAATAGATGTATTATCATTTGTACTCACAGAAAACTTGAAATGTGAACAACTTATTCAAAAGGAATTTTCATATACTCCATCATTGGCTATGATTGTTAATCCTATTGTTCAAATAGCGATAAAAATGATGAAAAAATTAGACGGATAACCGGAGAGCTAAATTCTGTAGACCATCATTTTAAAATGAAAGGATAAAAAAAAGTGTCCAAATCAGGATTAAGGAAGAAAATCATCGATTGATTAAAAAGAGTTACTTCTTTATCACAGGTTATATAATGAAAAAATCGTACACGATTCCTATGTGAATAAATGTATTCAAAACATGAATGGGGATATTAGTTAAATATTGTACCGTTATATAATAATCAATACATCTACATGCAGTAGGGTTAGTGGTATTATCAGGGCATTCCAGATAATAACTAATCTCCACATTCTCAATTCTTTTTCTATTAAACTCTTATAGTACTGTTCTTTGTAAATTAGGGTATCATAACATTTTTATTCTGTTTTATTACATAAAATATTCCGCACCATTTTTTTTAACTTTTGTTACCTAATACTTTTTTAATTATAAAATACATACTAATATATTATTTATTATTTAATTATTTAGGGAAGGATAACATGGAAAATTTATTGTCAATGACTGATGCAAAAGGGGAAGTCCAAGATATTTTGGATACTGCATCAAAACTTAAATCTGGGGAAATAAGCGATAAAGCTTTAACAGATAAATATTTGGGAATGATTTTTGAAAAATCATCCACGAGAACAAGAGTATCTTTTGAGGTAGGAATGCAGCAGCTCGGGGGAAATGCATTATACTTATCAAGCAATGATTTACAAATTGGAAGGGGAGAACCCATCTCAGATACTGCAAGGGTACTGTCAAGATTTTTAGATTGCATCATGATTCGTGCAAAAAGTCATGAAAGTGTAGAGGAGTTAATAAAATATTCGGATATTCCAATTATTAACGGTTTAACGGATAAGGAACATCCATGTCAAACATTTGCAGATCTTTTAACAATAAGGGAGCATTTGGGCGATTTTAACAAAAAGCTGGTTTTTGTTGGTGATGGAAACAATGTATGTAATTCCTTGCTATTAGGAGCGGCTTATACTGGTATGGACATGACTGTTGCATGTCCTAAAGGATATGAACCCGACGAAGACATATATGCACTTGCACAGGAAGAGGCAAAGAAAACGGGGTCAAAAATAAGTATTGAAAATGATGTTCATAAGGCAGTGGAAAATGCCGATATATTATATACTGATGTATGGGTTAGTATGGGTGATGAAGAAGAAGCTCAGGAAAGACAAAGAGTTTTAAAGGAATACCAGATAAATTCCCAACTATTGTCTGAAGCAAACGATGATGCGATTGTAATGCACTGTTTACCTGCTATTCGTGACCAGGAAATAACGGATGATGTAATGACCTGTTCACAATCAGCAATATGGGACCAGGCAGAAAACCGTTTACATGCACAAAAGGCCATCCTTTATTTAATGTTAAAATAGTTGAAAAATACCTTCCCCAATCATTTTTTTTTATGAGTGATAATGATGTTATCAAAGAGAATAATTCCATGTTTAGATTGTGATTTACAAGTTCCTGAAGGACGTGTTGTTAAGGGAGTAGAATTTAAACAGATACGTTATGCTGGAAATCCGGTTGAACTTGCAACAAAGTATTATGAGCAGGGTGCTGATGAAATAGTATTCCTTGACATTACCGCTTCTCATGAAAGACGTTCCACCATGGCCGATGTTATTAAGAAGACAACGGAAAATGTTTTCTGTCCAATATGTGTTGGTGGCGGAATACGTGAAGTTGAGGATTATGTTAACATGCTAAAGGCCGGTGCTGATAAATGTTCTACGAATACTGCTGCAATTAAGGACCCTTCACTTATTAATAGGGCTTCCGAACATGTTGGTAGCCAGGCATGTGTCATAGGGATAGATGCAAAAAGAAGATATGTTGAAAATCCGAGCGAATCGGATGAACATTACATTGTTGAAACAGATGACGGGTACTGCTGGTTTGACTGCAGCATATATGGCGGACGGGAGTTCACAGGAATAGATGCTGTTAAATGGGCAATAGAATGTGAAGAAAGAGGAGCTGGAGAAATACTTCTGACAAGTATGGATCGTGATGGAACAAAGATAGGCTATGATCATGACCTTACAAAAACAATTAGTCGTAACCTGTCAATCCCAGTAATAGCATCGGGCGGAGTTGGAAATCCGGAACACGTATACGATGCATTCATAAAGGGTGAAGCAGACGCGGCATTAGCAGCCAGCATTTTCCACTTTGATGAATATCCAATACCAACTGTTAAAAAATACTTAAAAGAAAAAGGAATACCTATAAGAATATAATTATCGGAGAATTAAAGGACAATGACCTTAATAGTAAACATAGTTACACCCGAAGGAATTATAATGGCTTCAGATAGCAGACAATCTGAAAGAAACATTAAACAATTCACAAGAATATCCACTAATTCGGCCAATAAGCTGTTTTCATTAAATGAAAGAGTAATTGTTGGAACAGCAGGATTAGCCTTCTTTGCTGATAATACTGGAATAAGAAAGAATGTTTCAGAATATATTGAAGCATTTAAGAAAGACAATAAGCTTGATTTGTTAACGGTAGATGAGATAGCTACAAAATTACAGGAATACATTAACGATCATTATCCTTGGGAGAAACAATTGGACATATCTGCCCAACAACTGGAAATTGAAGCAGAAAGAAATGGTGAAAAAATCCTATCACTGGAAAGAAAAGAGGATTCAATAGATTTTAAGATTAAACAACCATCGGGCAGAATTAAGGAGGGACATTTAAATATTGAACCTGTGAATTTACTTGTAAGCGGATATAATTCCGATGGGACAACAGAAACGTATGAAATAAATTCTCCGGGCGAAAAGATTATCAAAAGAAGAAACAATGAATTTGGATGTACCTGGATTGGACAGGGTGATGTTATCAGCAGATTAATTTTAGGTTATGATTCAAAATTATTCAAGGTACCCGTAATTAAATCTATGGGAAAGAAGTCGGCTGATGAACTTAGAACACAAATTAGGGGTCTTGAATACTTTATTCAATGGAGTCTAATAACATTGCAGGATGCTGTGGATTTAGCAGTGTTTTTAATAAAATCAACGTCAACCTTACAAAGATTTGCCGATGGCATAAGCATGGATGTGGGTGACATTCAGGGTGTTGGCGGACCTATAGACGTGGTTCTAATAACAAAAGACGGGATTGAATGGATTAATAGGAAAGAAATAACTTATTCTGAATTGATATAACCTTCCCCTTACTATTTTTTTATGAATGATTAATATGATATCTGAAAAGTTTATTATAAAAAATGATGATTATTCTGGAGACTTTGACTTAAAATTGACTTTTGAATCGGGACAGACAAGTCAACCGCCATGGTTTTCAGATAGCGATAAGTATTATGAAGTATTCAAATTCGATAATTCGAAGGTGCTGGTGGAAATTTCACAAGAAAATTTGAACGATGATTTGATTGTTAAATGCTGCTCAAATGAAGAAATCGACATTGAAAAGGTAAGGGATAGAATATTCCACATCTTTGACTTGAACTACGAAATCGGGAATGTATATGAATTTCTTGACGATAACAAAGAATTAAATGAGGTATACCAGTTTAATAGGGGTTTAAGATTATTTAAGGCACAATTTCCATATGAATGCATAATTTCTTCAATATGTTCGGCAAATAATTCCATAAAAAGATGGACAAAATCAATAACAAGCATAAAAAGGACCTATGGTCAAAAAACAACGTTCGATAACAGAGAATATTATCTGTTTCCTGAAGAAGAAGTATTTATCACAATCCCTGATACTGATGATGGATTAAAAGGTTTTGGTGTCGGATATAGAAGTTCATACATGCTAAATTCAACAAAAATGATATTAAACGAATCAAATTATCATAAGACAATCAGTAAACTACCATACTCAAGGGCTTTCAATAAAATTACGGAATTGGAGGGTGTAGGGCCAAAGGTTGCAGACTGCATACTGCTGTATGGATATAATAAACATGAAGCATACCCTGTAGATGTATGGATAAACAGAATTACATCCCATATTTACTTTAAAGGACAAAAACCAACAAATAAACAAATAATGAACTTTGCACAGGATAGATTTGGAGAATATGCAGGTTATGTGCAATTATATCTCTTTAATTATGCTAGATTGAGTGGCTTAACAGAAAAACTTAAAGCTAAAAAGTAAATTCAATAAATAAAATAGAAATGTATTTGGGAGGGGAGGAATGAATATTTATAAATTCTAATTAATTATTTGTTTTTCATTATTATTATATGTTATTTATTATTCATCGATAATTTCAATGGTATTCATAACATCTCCTTGTCTAATAGCATAGACCACATCCATACTGTCACTGTCAATAACTTGACCAAATACGGTGTGTACACCATCAAGGTGAGGTTGTGGGGAATGTGTTATGAAAAATTGGCTTCCACCGGTATCTTTACCTGCATGAGCCATGGATAATGCGCCAGTACCATGCCTATGTGGGTTTCCTTCTGTTTCACATTTAATTGTGTAACCTGGTCCTCCAGTACCGTTACCATTAGGACATCCACCTTGGATTACAAAGTCAGGTATTACTCTGTGGAATGTTAAACCATCATAAAAACCTTTTTTTGCTAATTTTTCAAAGTTTTCTACTGTTCCAGGTGCTTCGTTAGGGAATAATTCTAATTCAATGTCACCTTTTTCCGTTTTAATAATTGCCTTTTTCATATAAAATTCACCTACTACTATTTATAAAATTTAAAATAATTAAAATTAACTTACACGATTATGAGTAACCATAGAAGAAGAGGTGTCACGAATGTTTCAATAAATGCTGCTGTAACTAACAGTGCAAACACTATTTCTACACTAATAACGGCATCTTTGACTAGGTATATTGATCTGTCTATCTCTTCTATAGCACTGGTTTTACCACCCAATATTCCTTTAATCATTTTTAATTCAAAAGACGTTAACATTAAAGCTCCTGCCAGAGCAAACAGGCTGGAAGGAATTTCAAATATGCCATGGGGAAGAACTCCAAATAGTATTATTATAAAGTCTACCTGGGAGAATAGAGCACCTATCTGGCCAGCATTTATAAATGTAATAATCATTGAAGGTATAGACAATAATAATCCTCCAAGAATACATCCGAAGTCGATAGAAAAATTATATAGGAATAAATTAACAAAACCTTCAAAATTATAATCCGAAAAAAGACTATTAAAGACATCATCATTATATTCTACACTATCTGTGTATTCATATTCTTCTTCGACATAATTTTCATCATCAAAGGAATCTTCATAGTAAACCTTTTCCAACGAATCATCACCAACGGCAAGACCTTCAATTTCTAATGAGTTAATTTTCTGGTCGGCTTCTGTTTGTCCAACAATATCTTCAACATCTAAAAACAACGCACCCATTAGACTAAAGAGAATAAAAAGTATAATGGATATTGTGAAAATTTTCTTATTTCTACCAAAATAATTAAAAACATATTCAGTTTTAAACAAGTCATCCAGATTTAATGACACAACTCAACCCTCCCCTACCTATTACATATCATCTTAATTATAGATTATTGGAACTGTTTAATAAATATGTAACCTATTGTTATGGAACATTATTTTTTTCTAATGTCGACTTTGTAGAAACCAATATATTAGTCATTTTCCATAAATTTAAGTTAAAAGAAGAAAAGAAATTCAAAAAAAATATCTACAAACCGCCCAATCATAGAAAGAAAAAAATCATTCAAAACATCAACAACAGACGAGTAAAAAAAAAGGTTCAACACATAATACTTAACTATAGTTGCAATGTTATAAATTAGAAACTCTTAAAGCATATAAAAGATATAATAAGATATTGGTATGTTATAATATTTTTATGATAATTAATGTAACTTATAAAATTCGAGAGGAGGATAAAAGTGAATAGTGAAGAAATCAAAAATACATTAGACACATATGTAATGCACACATATGGTAGATATGATCTGGTCATAGACCATGCACATGGATGTATAGTTTATGACAAAGACGGAAAAGAATACATAGACTGTGTAGCAGGAATAGCCGTTAATAATATTGGCCATACACATGAAAAAATGACAGAAAACCTGTCAAAACAATTAGAAAAAATGATACATGTATCCAACCTGTACTACACAGAAGAACAGGCAACATTTGCAAAAAGACTGGTGGAAGTATCACCTCATGATAAGGTATTCTTTGCAAACAGTGGAGCAGGAGCAAATGAAGGTGCAATAAAACTTGCAAGAAAATACACGGGAAAAGGAGAAATAATCTCAACCTTAAAATCATTCCATGGAAGAACTCTTGCAACAATAACGGCAACAGGACAACCAAAATATCAGAAAGGATTTGAACCATTACCAGCAGGATTTAAACATGTCGAATACAACAATATTGAACAGATGAAAGATGCAATAACAGAAGATACGGCAGCAATCCTGGTAGAACCTATTCAAGGAGAAAGTGGTGTAAGAGTACCTGATGAGGATTATTTACCATCCTTAAGAAAATTATGTGATGAAAAAGGTATTTTATTAATCTTTGATGAAGTCCAAACTGGTTTTGGAAGAGCCGGAAAAATGTTTGCATCAGAAATAACGGGAACAGTACCTGACATAACTACATGTGCAAAAGCAATAGCCGGAGGACTACCAATGGGAGCAGTTCTTGCACGTAAAGAAGTTGCAGATGCATTCCACCCAGGAAGTCATGCAACAACATTCGGTGGATCACCATTTGTATGCTGTGCAGGAAACACGGTTTTAGATATCTATGAAGAAGAAGAACTTGTGAAAAAATCATACGAAAACGGTTTATACTTCATGGAAAAATTAGAGGCTCTTAAAGAATCACATGACTGTATTTTAGAAGTAAGAGGACACGGACTCATGGTAGGAGTAGAAGTTAACTATGAGTGTGGAGAATTAGTAGCTAAAGCACAGGAAAAAGGAGTTCTCATAAACGTTGCAAACGGTACAGTACTCAGATTTGTACCTCCACTTATAATCACCAAAGAAGAATTGGATAAAGTAGTTGAAGTAATAGATGAAATATTACCATAAACTCCTAATTCTTTAACCCTTTTTTATTTATTAATTATTATGGACTATACACATTATTACTGCTTATTATTATACCAGCAAAAAGCATATTCTGTTTTTAATCAATAAACTAACTAATTTTTCCTAAATCGAGCATAATAACTTTATATCAACATAAGAAACATTTTTTAATAGATGATTATTGTTTAATCAGACCCTTCATATTACTTTCCTACTTTTTAGATTCATTGTACCATTATTGCTCTTAGTGTAACTGTTTCATTTAAACTGTTTTTTAGTATAACATCTGTAAATCCTAATTATTAGGGTGACTTTGAAGAAGGAATCAGTGACATAACACTCCACATAAACAATGAAAACAACAATACAACAAAATACATCATAACCCATACTCAACGACTTATTATGATTAATACTTTACCATGAACACAAAAAACAGCATGACACTTATCATTATTTTTTTTTACCATTATTGATTAATGATTTATTTTTAACTCAAAAAAAAGAAATACTATAACCATAGGATAAAAACTGAATAAAATAATTAAAACTAGTTTAAATCAGACTTTTGGAAGCTGATTATATTTAATATAAAACTTATATAAATCTTAAATACTACATCCTCCTATATTAAATACCATATTAAATTATATTTGGAGGGATAATGCCTTGAAGAGAATAAGACAAGTAATGCTATTTGCAATTGTTCTATTACTGCTTGTAGGAGTTGCCAGTGCAAGTGATGTAGAATCAAACGATATCGCCACACTGGAAACTTCCACAACAACATCCACCAATATAGCTGACGCAAATGAAGCAACACAAAAAGACATAAACACTCCTATAGAAGAAATACAAGAAAAAGATATAATAAATGAAAAGACAATTACTAAGAAAAATGAAAATAATGTGAAAACGGCAAGTAAAACATATGCCGATACTAATACTTTTGCCGTTTTCGAAGAAGCAATAACATCTACAGACTATGATGTTGTAACTATAAACATTACCTCAGACATAACACTTGAAAAAAATCTGATGTTATCATCTGTAATAAAAAACCTATCAATTTATGGAAATAACCATACAATAGATGGAAACGGACAATACCAATTTTTAAAAAT
>JAZUCJ010000010.1:0-14634 GCA_045639105.1 Methanosphaera sp. | reverse complement strand
GAGCAAATAACAACTTAATAGAAAAAAGAGACAATAATAAGTTGTTAACTAATTATATGATAAATTAATTTTCACTAAAACAATTAAATTAATAAAAAAAATATCATTCTTTCAAATTAAAATAAGAATAGAGGGAATACTATGACTACAATGATTCAGGAAATCAAAGAACGAATAATCAAACGCTTGCCTGAAGAAGTAAAATTAGCAAAAGTTGAATTTGAAGGACCTGAAATAGTTATTTACACAAAAAATCCGGAAATCATCAAAGATAATGGAAGCCTAATAAGAGATTTGGCAAAAGATATCAGAAAAAGAATCATCATACGATCAGACAAATCAGTACTAACTGAACCAACAGAAACAATAGAAAAAATAGAAGAAATCGTACCGGAAGAAGCAGAAATAACAGATATCTCCTTTGATGAAGTAACAAACGAAGTAATAATCGAATCCAAAAAACCAGGACTAGTAATAGGAAAATATGGAACCACCTCACGTGAAATAGTAAAACAAACAGGATGGGCACCAAAAATACTAAGAACACCCCCAGTATCATCAGAAACAGTACAGAAAATAAGACTAACCCTAAAAAGAAACAGTAAAGAAAGAAAAGAATTCCTACAAGAACTAGGACAAAGAATACACAGAGAAACAAGATTCGACAATGACTGGGTAAGACTAACCTCACTCGGAGGATTCAGAGAAGTAGGAAGATCCTGCCTATTCCTACAAACCCCAAACAGTAAAGTAATACTGGACTGTGGAGTAAACGTAGCAGGAGTAGACGAAAAAACCGCATACCCATACCTGAACGTACCGGAATTCAACCTGAACACACTAGACGCAGTAATCGTAACACACGCACACCTCGACCACACAGGATTCGTACCATACCTATACCACTACGGATACGAAGGACCAACATACTGTACAACACCAACAAGAGACATGATGACACTACTACAACAAGACCACATAGACATATCCCACAGAGAAGACAACCCACTACCATTCAACATCAAAGACGTAAAAGAAAGCATAAAAAGAACAATAACCCTCGACTACGGAGAAGTAACAGACATCTCACCAGACATAAGACTAACACTACACAACGCAGGACACATCGTAGGATCCGCAATGGCACACCTCCACATAGGAGACGGAAAACACAACTTCGTATACACGGGAGACTTCAAAAACGAAAAAAGCAGATTACTCGAACCATCAGTAACAAGATTCCCAAGAATAGAATCCATGGTAATGGAAAGTACCTACGGAGGACATGAAGACGTAACACCAACACGAAACACTGCAGAAAAAGAACTAATCAAAAGCATATACGGAACACTAAACAGGGGAGGAAAAGTACTCATACCAGTATTTGCAGTAGGACGTGCACAGGAAATAATGATCGTACTCGAAGAATACATCAACCACGGAATACTAAGAGACGTACCAGTATACATAGACGGAATGATATGGGAAGCAACAGCAATACACACAGCACACCCAGAATTTTTAAGCAACGACCTAAGAGACCAGATCTTCCACGTAGGCAAAAATCCGTTCACATCAGAAGTATTCAAAAAAGTAACAAACAACGAACAAAGAAGAAAAATAATAGACAGCAAAGAACCATGTATCATACTCTCAACATCCGGTATGCTAACCGGAGGAAACTCAGTAGAATACTTCAAAATGCTATGTGAAGACGAAAAAAACAGCATCATATTCGTAGGATACCAATCAGAAGGATCCCTCGGACGCAGAATACAAAAAGGACACAAAGAAGCACCATTAGATGATGACGGAATAACACGCCTATACCACATAAACCTCGAAGTAACAACAATAGACGGATTCAGTGGACACAGCGACAGAAAACAGCTGATGGAATACGTACGCAGACTATCACCAAAACCGGACAAAATACTAGTCTGCCACGGAGATGCATACAAAGCACTCGATCTTGCAAGCAGCATCTACCGTTCATACAAAATCGAAACAAAAACCCCAATGAATCTTGAAACAACAAGATTACAATAACCCCCCACCACCACAACTTTTTTTAAAAATAAAATTAATGTAAAGTATTAAAATTATAAACAAAATATATATTAATAATCTATAAATTTTTTTCCAAAAAATCTTAAACAAGAAAAAGGAAAAAAAAGATAAAAAAATAATCTTAATTTATTATGGGTGAGATAATGGTAACATATTCTGAAGCAGGCGTAGACATAAGTCTGGAAGAAAAAACTGTAAAAGCACTGACAAGTGAACTATCAGAAACATTAGACTACAGAAACATTATAAAAAACAAAGGACACTTTGCAGCTCTTGTTGACTTTGGTACAAAAGCAATAGCCATGAGTACCGATGGAGTAGGAAGTAAAATATTAATAGCAAACCTAATGAACAAATTTGACACAGTAGGTATAGACTGCATAGCAATGGTAGTAAACGACATACTATGCGTAGGAGCAGAACCAATAGCAATGGTCGACTACCTGGCAGTAGAAGAACCAAACCCTGAAATAGCAAGCGAAATAGGAAAAGGCTTAAAAACAGGATGTCAACAAGCAAAAATTGCAATGATAGGAGGAGAAACAGCATCCCTCCCAAAAATAATAAAAGACTTTGACCTGGCAGGAACCGGAATAGGAATAGTAGACAAAGAAAACATAATAACCGGAACCGAAATAAAAGATGGAGACATCATCATCGGAATAGAAAGCAGTGGAGTACACAGTAACGGACTAAGTCTTGCAAGAAAAGCACTATTAGACATAGCACAATACGATGTAAACGACAAACTACCATCAGACGAAACAACAACAGTAGGAGAAGCACTGCTAGAACCTACAATAATATATGTAGACCCAATAATGGACCTGCTACAAACAGACATAGAAGTACACGGACTAGGACACATAACCGGTGGAGGATTCAGCAACCTAAAACGACTAAACAAAAACATGAGCTACTACATAAACCAACTACCGGAAACACTACCAGTATTCAAAGAAATACAATCCACAGGCATAGAAAGCAAAGAAATGTACCACGTCTTCAACATGGGAATAGGATTCTGCGTCATCCTAGACAAAAAATACAAAACCCAAGCACTGGAAATACTAAACAAATACCATAAAACATACGAAATTGGTGAAATAAAAGAAGACCCTGAAAATAAAGTAATAATAACAGCCAGAAATGAAAACATAGAACTATAGGAGAAATACAAATGAAGATAAGTATAGAAAACGAAAGAAAACTAATCGAAGAAATGCTAAAAGCATACGATGTAAAACAAAACGAAGCAAGCATCGTAGCAGAAGTAATAACAGACGGAGACCTAAAAGGATTCTCAACACACGGACTCGGAAGATTCCCACAATACATAAAAAGTATCGAAGCAGGAACAATAAAACTCGAAGGCGACTACGAAATCGAAAAAGAAACAGCCGCCACAGCAATGATAAACGGAAACCACAAATTTGGACACTACGTAACAGTAAAGGCAATGGACCTAGCAGTAAAAAAAGCAAGCGAATGCGGAGTAGGAATAGTGGGAATCCATGACAGTAACCACTACGGAATTGCAGGATTCTACGCAGACCTCGCATCAGTACAAGACATGATAGGAATCGTAATCTCAAACACAGAACCTGCAATGGCACCATTCGGAGGAAAAAAAGCACTCCTCGGAACAAACCCAATAACAATAAGCATCCCAACAGATGACATCCACAACTACATATGCGTAGACATGGCAACAAGTATAACAGCAAGAGGAAAACTACTGGAATCCAAAAGAAAAGGAGAACCAATCCCAGAAGGACTAGCACTAGACAAGGACGGAAAACCAACAACAGACCCAGAAGCAGGACTTGAAGGATCCATCCTACCATTCGGAGGATTCAAAGGATACGCATTAGCATTCATGTTTGAACTACTTGCAGGACCACTAGTAAGTGCAGCATGCGGAGAACAAGTACAGGGAACAGCAACACCAGACGTAATGTGTACCAAAGGAGACCTACTCATAGTAATAAACCCTGAACACTTCTCAGGATCAATGCAATTCAAATTCTATGTAGACCAATTCGTAAGAGAAATAAGAGAAGAAAACGGAGTAATACCAGGAGACCGTGAAATCGAAAACATGAACATAACACTAGAAAATGGTGTACCAGTAGATGAAGCACTCCACGAACAACTAACACAAATGGCACAAGAAAAAGGATTAGACATCCAATCATACTTCGAAGAATAAAAAAAACACACCATTACCCACTCACCCCCCAACCATAATTTTTACTAATTCTAAAAAAAATTAAAAAAACATAATAACACATGAAAACAATAATAATACATCAAGGTGATACTATTGGATAGTACAGATGTAATATACAACGGACTAAAAAAAGCGGGAATAAACTTCATAGTAAGCGTACCCTGTGCAAACCTAAAAAAACTACTAAACCTGATAGACGAAGACGAAGACATCAGACACGTACCGGTAACAAGAGAAGAAGAAGGATTCGGAATATGTGCAGGAGCATACATGGGTGGAATGAAACCGGCAATACTCATGCAAAACTCGGGACTGGGAAACAGCGTAAATGTCCTGGCATCATTAAACAAACTATACAACTTCCCAATACTGATGATAATAAGCCACAGGGGAACATTTGGTGAAGGAGTATACGGACAAATACCAATGAGCAAAGCAACAACAAAAGTACTGGACAGCCTAGATTTAACATACCAAAAGATAGAAGACCCTAACCAATCACAGGAAATAGTGGAAAAGGCATGGAACCTTGCAAAAATATCGGAAGAACCAATAGCACTATTATTTGACATAAGCTACTGGAACAGGAGTGTAACAAATGAAAAGATATGATGCGATAAAAAAAATTGTAGAAACAATAAGTGATGAAGAATATGTCATATCCAACATAGGATTCCCTTCCAGAGAACTTTATGGACTCAAAGACCGAAAACGCACATTTTATATGTCAGGTTCAATGGGAATGGCCACACCAATAGGATTAGGCGTAGCATTGGCACTAGAACAAGAGGATAACAAAAGCAAGGTAATTGTAATAGATGGAGACGGATCATTACTAATGAACTTTGGAGAACTAGTAACTGTCTATGCACAAAATCCTGAAAACCTTATAATTGCACTAATCGACAATGAAGCATACGGTTCAACCGGTTCACAAGAAACATATGCTTCCATGATAAACCTATCAAATATTGCAAAGAGTATTGGATTTAAAGAAGTCTACCACATAAATGCAAAAAACACTACGGACGATATAGATATGCAGGATTTCATTGACAAAAAAGGACCGGTATTCATACACATAAAAGTAAACCCCGGAAATAGTGATGCACCAATAATAGACCTGACACCATCAAAAATAAAAAACAGATTCATGAAACAAATTCATGAATAAAATAACCCCCAACACCTTCTTTTAAAAAAATATTTCAAGAAAAAAAGTTATCCAGAACTTCTAAAACTTCAACATTGTTCTTACCAACCAAAATATTATGCTTAACATCATTAAAAACAATCAAACGAGAATTTCTAATCCGGGACTTAAAATCCTTCTGAGAATTCAATAATGAAATTTCATCATACACTGCTGCTAAAACCAAGACAGGCATTTTAAGTGAAGACAATTTATCCTCCACATCAAAGTCCATACAAGCATCAATTGCCCCAATATATGCTTCAGTATTAGCCACTTTAGAAGCAGATTCTTTAATCATTTCAAGTTCAACCTTATTGTCCTCAATAACATCAGGACATAAAACCATTGGCAGAATTAAATCATAGAATTCACAAAAATCATTTTTAAGAGCGTTTTTAAGTTGTGTGAAAACATTTGTCAAATATTCATCAGATTTTACAAAACTTGACATCAATACCATTGATGATACACGCTCCGGGTATTTTAATGCAAAATTTAGTGCTATTGCTCCCCCTAAAGAAAATCCGATTAAATTTACTTTCTTAAGATTTAAAGTATCCAATAATTCCTTTAAGTCATTTGTAAACAAATCAATAGTTATCTTCTCATTTTTCAGATCTGATTTGCCGTGTCCTCTAAGATCCATTCTTAAGATTTGATATTTGGTCTTTAGATTATTTGCTAAAAATTCCCAGTATTCTAAGCTGTCCGAGAGTCCGTGAATAAATACTAAAGTTTCACCATTTCCTTCAATTTTATAATACATAGTATTTATTTTATTGAAAATTATCTAAATAACTTTTTAAAATGGAAAGTTTTGTTGAAATCAGGTTATGATTAAATAGTTACTGGTATAACATTACGTGGAGTATAGCTATAGAAGTGAATTTTGTAGAATTTGATAAAGTTTGTTATAAAAATAGAATGATTTTGAATGCTCCGACCGGGATTCGAACCCGAGTCTTCGGCTCGAAAGGCCGAAATGATTGGCCGGACTACACTATCGGAGCAAACGTACTAATAATTATATTACATATAATTATTTTTAAATGGGGCCGGGGCCGAGAATCGAACCCGAGTCACGGGATCCACAGTCCCGAAGAATAACCACTATCCTACCCCGGCATGAATTTATTTTTTCCTTTCGAGATGCGGGAGCAGGGATTCGAACCCTGGTAGGCCTACGCCAACAGGTCCTAAGCCTGTCCCCTTTGGCCAGCTCGGGCACCCCCGCATATAAAATATCGTTGCATACTTTATATAAGGAATGTTTAGCTTATTAATTTTATTCTAGAAACTAAAAATATAATAAAAATATTGATAAAAAAGTTCTAGAAAATGCTCCGACCGGGATTCGAACCCGAGTCTTCGGCTCGAAAGGCCGAAATGATTGGCCGGACTACACTATCGGAGCATGTCTTAATTGTAAAATGTTCATGAAATGGGCCCAATGGGGTTCGAACCCATGGCCGCCCGGTTATGAGCCGGGCGCTCTACCTGGCTAAGCTATAGGCCCAGCTAAAAATAGCGCCGTCGGCAGGACTTGAACCTGCGACCAATCGGTTAACAGCCGAACGCTCTACCTACTGAGCCACGACGGCACTTCCATCTTACAATAGTTTATATATAATTGCTAATATATAAACTTACCTATCTAACAGATAGATTATACTTTACAGTACAATAAGATATTTGTTATCATAGTATATATACTTTGTGGAAATTATTTATTTAACCTATAACACATTGCTTAAAAAAAATAAAAGAAAAAGAATGAAAAAATAAAAGAAATAAGTAATAAAAGCTAATAAAATAATAACTAGAAATAATATAAAATATTTAATGAAAAATTAAATAAAAAAGGGGGTTGAAATGTTATGGATTTAATTGAAAAAGTAAAAAACAAGGAAATATTTGATTTACTGATTGAAGCTAACAAAATTACAGAAAGAGTACATGGAAAAGAAGTAACATTAGAAAGGGCTATTTTCTTATCATGGTGGTGTGAAAAGGGAGATTGCAAGTTTTGTTACATGTCCTCCCAGAAAGATAGAATTGATAATCCAAACAAAGCCAAAAGACACGTGAAAGGAATTTATGCTGAAGCTGAACTAACCAAACGTATGGGTTGGAATATTGAATTTTTATCCGGAGGATATGGAATATACTCTACGGAAGAAATTAGGGAAATATCCGAAATAATTTATGATATTACCGATAAACCTGTGTGGCTTAATATTGGTATTACGGATGATCTTGATGAGTATGGTGAAGAGATAGTAGGAGTTACCGGAGCTGTTGAAACTGCAAACCCCCAATTACATAACGATATTTGTCCCAGCAAATCCATCCCGGACATTAAGCGTATGTTAACTACGGCCGGTGAACTTGGTTATAAAAAGGCCATTACTATTATTGTAGGTTTAGGCGAAAAGGTTGAGCATTTGAATGATCTGTTTGATTTGATTGAAGAGTTGGATATTGACAGAATCATTTTTTATTCCTTAAATCCGCACCCTGATACTGAGTATCATCTGACTCCACAACCTGCCTCATTGTATTATGCCAGTATAGTGGCAAGTACAAGAATCAGATTCCCTCATATTGAAATTATTACGGGAACGTGGACTGATAACCTTGCCAATATGGGTGTGTTATTGAAGGCCGGCAGTAATGGTTTAACCAAATTTCCTTTGTTTAAGATGTATGGAAATCGTTTCGGTAAACGTGTGGAAGAAGAAGTTTACTGGGCTGATCGTGAATTGAAGGGAAGTTTTTCGGATATGGATTTGTTAACTAAAGGAAATAATTTAAGACCTGAATTAGAACCATTTATTCAGAGATATATTGATATGTGTTATGAAAACTTAGATATTAAAAAAATTTAATTAGTTTTTAGTGATAAAAATTAGAAAATATGTAAAAATTTAAATTAATTAAAGAATAAAAATTAATATATAATATAATGATATTTTATTAAATCAAATATAGTAGATTATTTTAATTGGAGGAATATTTATTACTGATATGATGTGTGGTCTTGAAATCCACGTACAACTTAATACAAATTCAAAATTATTTTGCAGTTGTCCAACAAATTATCAATCTGCACCAAATAATACAAACATATGTCATGTATGTTTAAATCAGCCTGGAGCTAAACCGTTTCCACCAAATCAGGGCGTTTTAGACAAAGCTGTTAAAGTTGCTTTAATGTTGGGATGTGACATTTCTGATGAGATTATATATTTCATGAGAAAACACTATGATTACCCTGACTTATCCAGCGGATATCAGAGAACTTCCGTTCCTGTAGGTATTAACGGTGAATTGAATGGTGTTAGAATTCATGAAATTCACGTTGAAGAAGATCCTGGTCAATATAAGCCGGACAGAGGAACTGTTGACTTTAACAGGTCTGGAATTCCTTTAATCGAAATTGTTACAGAACCTGATATGAAGTCACCTGAAGAAGCAAGAAGTTTCCTTAATGAATTGGTACGTGTACTTAATTATAGTGGTTGTACACGTGGTGAAGGAACTATGAGGGCTGACGTTAACATTTCCATTGAAGGTGGAAAAAGAGCTGAAGTTAAAAACGTTAACTCTATACGTGGTGCATACAAGGTTCTTAAGTTTGAATTAATCAGACAGAAAAACATTCTTCGTAGGGGTGGAGAAGTACAGCAAGAAACTCGTGCATACCTTGAATCCCAGATGATTACCGTTCCTATGAGATCAAAAGAAGATGCTGATGATTACAGATACATACCTGACCCGGATCTTCCACCTATGATAATTGATCCCGAACACGTGGAGCAAATCAGAGAAGAAATGCCTGAACCTGCTCACCTGAAAAGTGCCCGTTTTGTTGAACAGTACGATATTGATGAAGCTGATGCAAAGGTATTGACTTCAGAACTGGAATTGGCTGATGCTTTTGAAGAAGTTTGTATAAAGGTTGACGCTAAAACTGCTGCAAGATTAATGAGAGACGAATTGAAACGTGTATTACACTATAATAAAATTGAATTTGCTGAAAGTAAAATTACTGCGGATGATATTGTGGAATTGATTGAGTTAATTGATTCCAAACAGGTTACTCCGGAAGCAGCACATAAATTAATTGAACAAATGCCTGGAAACGATAAAACTCCTACAGAAATTGGTAAAGAAATGGACATTATAGGTGTTGTAGAGGATGATGCAGTGCTTGAGGCAATTGACCAGGTTATTGCAGAAAATCCTAATGCAGTTACCGATTATAAGAATGGTAAGGAGAATGCCGTTAACTTCCTTGTTGGTCAGGTTATGAGATTAACCAGAGGAAAAGCTAACGCCGGTGAAACTAATAAGATTATAAAAGAGAAATTAGATTCATTATGATTCTATTGCCCCCTAACCCCCCACCCATGTAATGAGTATAAAAGGAGTGATTAGATGAGTGATTACAAAAAAGTGAAAGACTACATGACTAGAGACGTAATTACAGTAGACCCTGATATGCCTATAGAAGAAATTAAAAGAATCATTAAAACAACAGGACACGACGGATTTCCAGTAGAAAAAGATGATCAAATTGTTGGAATAATCACTGCATCAGACCTTCTGATTAAAGATTTAAAACCCACCGTTAGGGGAATGATGTCTGATGATATTGTTATAGCAAATGAGGACTTGTCCATTAACGATGCTGCTCGTGTAATGTTTAGGATGGGAATATCAAGGTTACCTGTTACTAACGAAAAAATGAAGGTTTTGGGCATAATCACGAACACTGATATTCTCAGATCACATATTGAACGTTCAACGCCTGAAAAGGTTAGTCAATATCGTAAAACATTAGAACAATTATATGGCGTTAAAACTGAGCTCACCAAGGAAGTTGTGAAGGTTCGTGATTTAAAACCTACCCAGGATAAAGTTTTTGCTGATGAATTACAGGGAAGAACTTATGAGATTGAAAAGGGACTTGCCGAACCTATTATGTCAGTGAAGATTGATGACCACAAGTACCTGGTGGTGGATGGACATCATAGACTTGTTGCATCAACAAAGATGGGAAATGATGAAATTTTAGCGTATGTTATTTCATTAGATAAGCCTATTAAGTTAGGAATTGAAAAAACTGCTGAAAAAAATGGTATTTATTCCATTGATGACATTGAAATTATTGCTGATGCTCAACATCCTTTAATTGCAGTGACTGGGAAATTACGTGAAAAGAATACAACAATAAAGAAGTGAAGATGAATGAAAGATGAAATTATCAGAGAAGTTTATGATACTTTAGTTGATAGGAAGAATAATCCTACTGATTCATACACATCACAGTTAATGCAAGACTCTCATAAGAAGGCTGAAGACAAAATTCTTGAAAAGCTTGGTGAAGAAGCAACCGAAGTAATTTTGGCCAGTAAAAATAATGAAGATTTGGTTCATGAATCTGCAGATTTAATATTTTTCACATTATTAAACCTTGCATATAAGGGCATTGATTTAGATGATTTGTTTGATGAATTAATCAGTAGACATAAATAACCTCCTTTCCCCCAATTAATCCCTTTTATAGGGAAGTAAATTTTTTTTATTTAGTTTTTTAATAGTTATATTAAGAAATTTTTAAAATGAGTAATTAGAAAATATTAAAAAAAATGTTTTGTTAAAAAAAATATGAAATGTTTTGATTTCATATTTCTTTTCGTTTTATTGATCCTAGTATTTGTTGGAATTTTTCTGTGAAGTTTTTTGTTGGTGGCATGTATATTTTTCCGTCTTCTCTGATGGTTATGTCATCGTAGTGGAGGTTTTCTTCTTGTATTATTTTTCCTTCAAGGTATGTTCGTCGTTCCAGGTTTTCTCTTGTTTTTTCCAGGTTTATTGTGTAGGGTAGTTTGTAGTAGTAGTTTCCTTGCTTGTCTATTGATGGTGTTAGTTCTGTTTTTTCGTATCCTGTTATGTCGAGGTATACTTTTTTAAATCCCTGTTTCTGGAGTTTGTTTCTTAGTTTTGTCAGTAATTTTTCGTCGAGTATTTTTAGTGGTTCGTCTACGCTGATTGTTGCGTTCTGGTTGTCTGTTCTTACTCTGATGTTTTCCTGGTTTACGTTGTTTCTTACGTATTTTTCTGCTTCGTGTATTTTTTCGAGTTTTTCTTTGTCTACTTTTTGGTCTGTTTTTATGCGTGTTGCCAGGCATGTTGTGTCTGGTGAGTATTCGAGTTGGAAGTGTTTTATCATTGCGAATACGTCTTCTTTTGTTATGTTGCATTCTATTAGTGGGCTTGTCATGTTGTATTTTTCCAGTACTAGTGTTCCCGGCCTGTTTTCGAGCAGGTCTGTGATGTTTGTGCCTTCGAGGAAGTAGTCGTATTGGCCAAATTCTGGTAGTTGCTGTATGTTTTGGTACATTTGCTTTCTGCATTCGTAGCATCTTTCTTTTGTGTTGTTTTGGAATGTGGCTTGTGTTAGGAAGTTTTGTTTTATTATCTTGTGTTGTAGGTTGAATTTTTTTGCCTGTTTTTTTGTGTATTCTATGAATTCTGTTGGCATCATGTTGTTGTCTATTGTTACGAGCATTGAGTCTGGACTTACTTGGGAGAGTATGTATGCTATCAGTGTGCTGTCTGAGCCTGCACTGAAGGCTAGTATGGATTTTTTGTTTTCCAGATATTTTTTTAGTCTTTCTATTTTTTCTTCTATTTGCATTTTATCATTTTTTTCCTATGTTTTTTCCAAGTAGTCTGGTGTTTATTACTTTTATTGGTTTTGTTTAATATATTTGATTAACAATTGTTATAAAATTTATATAACAATTGTTATAATATATTATTGTCGGACTATGAATTTAATTGAGAAACAGTTACAAGTGAAAATTAGTAAGGAGTATAATTACATGTCAAAAACAATAAATGATATTCAAGAAAAATTAGATTCAAGTAATGCCATAGTAATGACTGCCGATGAACTTAAGGGCAAAATACGTGACGGTGAAGAAATAACCCTTGATGATGTGGATGTGGTCACGTGCGGTACAAGCGGTGTCATGAGCGGAACAACCGCATTGCTACACTTACCAGTATCAGAGCCTGGAGCATTTAACAAGGCAAGGGAAGTTTATATAAACGGTATTCCAGCATATCCTGGACCATGTCCTAACGAATACTTGGGCAGCATAGACGTTTTCGTCTACGGAACAGATCACAGTAAAACAATAGATGAATATGGTGGAGGATTCTTAATCAAAGACCTTATAGAAGGTAAAGAAGTAGAGGTTAATGTAATCGACATTGAAGACAATGAATTTAACACCAGGGTTACGTTAGATGATATGCAAACTGCCAGACTTATAGGAACTCGTATGGCATTTAAAAATTATAATTCATTTACAAATCCATTTGAAAGTAGTCAAAAATCCATATTTAATGCAATTCCAATGGAAGGACCATTTAACTCATATTCTTTCAGCGGTTGTGGAGATGTGAATCCTCTGGCTAACGATCCAAAACAGGAAGTTATTCATGAGGGTACCAAGATATTGATAAACGGGGCACCCGGAGTCATCATTGATAATGGTACCAGAAGCAATCCCGAAAAGCCTAATCTCATGTTGACAGGGGACATTAAAGAAATGAACTCATATTACGTTGGAGGATTTAAGACGGGTATGGGTCCTGAAGTATTTGATTCTGTTGCAATAGCTATTCCCGTATTGAATGAGAATATTTTGGAAAATCTTAAAGTTTTAAACAAGGACATTAAATTACCCGTATTTGATATTCATGGAAGACATTTGCCTGTTGGAGCTACAGATTACGGCATTTGGGATGACGCCGATTTAAGACCAAGCTTTGATTTTGATAAATGTCTTAACTGTAATGAGTGTTTGGCACAGAAAAGTTGTCCTACAAACGCATATCATAAGGATAATATAACAGAGGACTGTTATGGTTGTGGAATTTGTACAACCCTTTGTCCGGGACACGTTGCCACCATGAAACTGGGCAGTATCAGCATAGAAAATGATGGAAAAAACATTGAAATTCCTGTTACCTGCAGACAATCCGATAAAAAACGAGGACTGAAAATTGCAGAGGAATTAAAAGATGCGTTAGTTAATG
Organism: Methanosphaera sp.; assembly: GCA_045639105.1. Lineage (GTDB taxonomy): Archaea > Methanobacteriota > Methanobacteria > Methanobacteriales > Methanobacteriaceae > Methanosphaera. The sequence continues at coordinate 1,018 of JAZUCJ010000010.1, read as the reverse complement.
GTACGTTTAAACTTTAACCCACATTTTAATTTTTTTGTAAATTTTTTATAAAAAAGATAGTTTTGTTATCAAAAAATTAATATAACAATTGTTATAAAATAGAAGTATCGGGCTAGGAAAAAATAAAATTAAGGAATAATAGAATTATGTTAAAAAAAATAAATGAAATAAATCTCAACAACTGGATTCTAATTGCCATGATACTGGGATTTATAGTAGGAATGATATTAAATCTCTTTGTTTCAGACCCCTTCATAAAGGATACCGTGCTCATAGACACAATCTTTTATCTGGGCGGAACGGGATTTATAAACTTTATGAAAATGCTGGTTGTCCCTCTGGTTTTCTGTTCAATAATCGTGGGAATATCAAGTATATCAGACACTAAAAAGATAGGAAACATAAGCATAAAACTCGTAATCTTCTATCTGGCAACGGTACTTGTGTCAATTTGTCTGGCAATACTGATATCATCCATAATAAACCCTGGAAACGGTTTACACATGGTAGGTAACAACTTCACATCAGAGCTTGCAGGCAACGTCACACTAACCGATAACCTGCTGAACATGATTCCTGCAAATCCGGTAAGTTCACTAGCCAATGGTGACATAATACCTATAATCATATTTGCAGCAATAATCGGTGCAGTACTATCCATGCTCAAAGAAGAGGTTAAACTGGTAAAGGACTTTTTCAACCAGTCAAATAAAGTAATGATAAAGATGACTCATCTTGTCATGAAACTGGCACCAATAGGTGTTTTCTGTTTAATGGCTACAACATTTGCCAATTTAGGAATTGAAGCATTAATACCATTATTTAAATTTATAATATGCGTAATCCTGGGAATACTCATCCAACTCTTCATTATTTACCCAATAATAATGATTGTGTTTACAGGATTAAATCCGATACAGTTTTTCAAAAAATTTGCATCAGTGATTATGTTTGCATTTTCTTCAACATCATCAAATGCAACAATACCATTGACGCTTGAAAAACTCTCCGCAATGGG
>JAZUCJ010000009.1:0-15064 GCA_045639105.1 Methanosphaera sp. | reverse complement strand
ATTTAAGATTTTATTATTTAAATGGAATAATATTTACTTGTTTAATAATTATTAAGGTATAATATCGTAAAATAATATGGGATAATTAGTAAAAAAAATAGTGAATATAAGTAGGGTGTTGTATGTATTGACCTACTTAAGTAAGTTCTTGGCAATTTCATGCGCTTCTTCTCGTTTAGTTTCTAAGTCTTCAAACATTTCCGTTAACAATTCAACGGCACACTGTTTACAGTTGCCACAAAGAATTTCACCGGATAAACACTTTTGTCTAACGTTTTCTAATTTTTTATCATCTTCAACCAAATGATATACCAACAGTTCATAAATGGAACATTGGTCAGGCTGTCCGCCCAATTCTTTTTGTTCTTTAAGACTGTCACGTCCACCAGTTTTTGCACTTTTAACTTTTTTCGTGGCATCTTTAATGGAATCAGTTAAGTAAATTGCCGTTTTTGGTTTGCTGCTGCTCATTTTTTCTCCGGTTAATCCGGTCATGAAACGATGGAACGTTGCGGAAGGTTCTATAAATCCGAACTCTTCATTAAACTTCGCAGCCAAATCTCTTGTCAAACGTATATGAGGATCCTGGTCTGGTCCTACAGGTACGATAACAGGTTTTGGTCCCCCATATTTTTCCAGTTGTGGATGCAATATATCAGCCACCTGTAAAAGTGGAGTGTAAATATGAGCAACATTTGTGCTGTTATCAAAGCCGTATATGCTTCTCATCTGACTAAAAGTAACTTTTTTACCAATGAGATATGCCAGATTTTTCACGTCCTCATTTTCTGATTGCAGGTACAAATGAAAGTTATCCTTTGTAACATCCAATCCCAGTGCAATATAGTTTTCAATGTATTCGGTCAACGCCAATTCTCTTGATTCCTCTTTTGATATTCCACGTGCAGCATAAGCTTCCATATCAGCTATTGAAAGGTAAATGTCCGAACCATTATTCTGGTACCATTTCAGCTGGTCTACCACCATTTTATGGCCAATATGCATTCTGCCACTGGGCATCATACCAGTCATGGTTGCAAATTCCTTATTATTATTTAAGGAATCCACAATTTTTTTATAATCTCTTTGACCAAAGATTATTCCCCTAGTCATTAGTTTGCTTGCATTAGGAATGTCATCTACAACATCCTTAAAAGCTTTAATACCAAATTGTTCGGTAAGTTTTTCATAATCTATAATTGAAGAACCCCATGGATCTATCATATCCATACTAATCACTCCCCCTACATTTATTCTTTATGGTCTGGTCCATTCTACATTATAATATGTTATATCGTATTCGTCATCAACAACTGCAAGAAGCAGTGTTTTACGCACACCATGAGCTACCCTGACGTAACTGGAGAAATCTCTCACCTTAATGGATTGCTCTTCAGACAATATCTTAACTAAAAAGTTTGAATGTCCATCTCCGGGTACACGTCCCCTTTCATATATTCTGAAATCACTACCATACTTAAAACCAGTCTTAACGATATAACCTCTGGTACGAAGATCTTTGTATACAAGAAAATGAGAAAAAATCTGTTTTTCTCTAATGATATTCATCATATGTTCGACACTAACAATGCCCTCATCGTCATCATAAATTTCTATCTTTTCTTTCTCAAGCAGATATAACGCTTCAATAAAAGATAATTCCAATCCGGAATCGGTTAAATTTCCATAATAACGCTTATTATATAAATTATGTGCATGTTCATGTTTAACAATTACCCTGTCATCTTTTAATTCGGAATACATTGAAATAATAACACACCCCCCATTATAAAACATTAATTTCTTTCAGATATTCAATACTTTTTAATATCTGATGCACAGTATAAACTTCAATGACACAAATGTCATCATACCTATTTTTTCTAAGAAGTTCAAAGAGTCTCTTAAAGTCAATATCATGTGTTCCAAGAGCATCATGCATATCAAATGATCCGTCATTATCACTAAGGTGGATGTGGTGAATGTCCTTGCTTTTTAGCATTTCATCCACACTAAAACCATTATTGTGTCCATGACCAACATCCAATGTAATTGCACATTTAATTTCATTTGCAACATCTTCATACAGAGCTTCAATGTTTGTGTATAACAAGCGTTCCATTAGGGGCATGTTTTCCACACACATGCTGACTCCATACTCTTCTGCCTGTGTTTGCAAATATTTTAAGGATTTCATGTTATATTCCAGAATCTTGTCCGGAAACTTCAAAGCCATCACAGGTATTGAACCGGGATGAACAGTTACCCTTTTGGCATCCAATTCATTAGCCTTTTTAAACGATGAAATCATCTCTTCAATGGAAGCTTCCCTAATTTTATCAACATGTGATGAAATGTTTATATCACTCATCGGTGCATGAACACTTATTCCAAGATCATAGCTTGACAAATCATCAGCTGTCACGTGCTTATAGGGATATTCCGTAATAATTTCAAGGTATTGCAGCCTGTTTTTAACTACAAATTCCAATATGTTTTCCATTTTTGCAGGATACATTCCTAATGTTGAAACACTAATCTTCATTATATCACACTTTTTCTAGAATAATTCCTCATTTCTTAAACGAGCATATACTGGTTCATCCTTTTTCATGGCTTTAATAATAATTTCAGCCATTTCAATATCCTTTTTAAGCCTTATATTTGCCTTTTTACCGACTGTTGCAGTAAACAAGTATTCGTCTTCAACTATAATATCATAACTGGAACCAATATCTTCCTTTCTAAAGTTTAATGACAGATAATTTCCAGAAACACTTACATGAATAGGAGTTTTATTATCAATTTCCTTAATGTCCAGATTACTTACTTCTATGCTTATTCCAGCACGTTCCTCAATTTGTGCAATTGTCCTACCGTTTTTACCTATCACCGCTCCGGCATGGTCTTCATCAATTTCTAGCAAAGCCCTATTCTGGGATATCAATGAAACCTCCATGATGGCATTAGGAGCCACTCGATTAACTTCCTTCCGGATAACCTTTTCAACTATTTTACTGACGGGACTTTTTTCTTCTTCCGTGTCATCTTTGTTGGAATTGGTTTTATTAACGTCCATCACAATGGTCTGTTCACCATAGGTATAAATTTCATAGAATAGCTCTCCGTTTTCAAAATCCTTTATTTCAATTACGGGTCTTGCAAGGTCTGCTTCCAGCATACCGCTAGGAACTTTTACCTTAAGTTCAATAGAGTAAACAGTGTCGATTTCACCATTTTTAATATAAATGGCCGTATCTATAACAGATGGAATAATTCCAAGTTCCAATCTTCCAAGGAATCTTTGAACTGCATCAATGGCTCTGGTTGCATGAACAACACCTATCATTCCCACTCCCGCTAACCTCATATCAGAGTATATTTCAAAGTCCCTGGTCTTTCTTACTTCATCAAAAATTGTGTAATCCGGTCTGACAAGTAGAAGTATGTCTGCAGTATTTTCCATGTCACCTTCTAGTGGAGCATATTGGGTTATGTTATCATCCAAGTTCAAGTCTCTTGGAGATTCCATTGTTTTAACCAATTGTTCCAGATCATAGTAGTAATATTCTGCAAGTGCCTGGGCAAACGTTGATTTACCGGCTCCAGGAGAACCTGCAACAAGTATACCCTTGGCTTGGTTGGATAATCTTTCCAGTAATTTATCTGACAGGTTATAGTCTTCAAGATCTAATTTGTTAACGGGCTTGATTGCCGTGATTTCAAATCCGTCAGAAAATGGTGGCTTTGCTATTGTAACTCTCAAATCACCAAATTGAATTACCTTTGCACCTTTCTTGTCTATTTCGATAAAGCAGTCATTTCTCAGTTTTGCCTGCTCTATTACTTCTTTTGCAATTCTATCCAAATCCTTGTACCTTAATGGCACATAGTCTATTTCGACAAGCTCTACTTTTCCGGGAGTTCCACGTTTTCCGATGGGAGTCGTGTTTTCCCTTAAATGTACTGATGACATATTTTCCAGGAAGTAGCTTTCGAGTTCTGTCTTGTCCAGTTGTATTGGACCTTCCTTTTGATAAAAATATGTTTCAATACCCTGTGCTTGCGCTATATCGTTTTGTAGTTTGTCACTTGTAAGCAGGACTGCATTGTATTTTCTTGCAATATCCCTTATCATAGCATCAATTTCTCCACCACTGGCAATTGATATTTCATCCAGTTGTGGTCGTCTTCCAACGAAGCTTATGCTAATTTTTCCTTCATCGCTTAGTTTACGAAGATTTTTTATTTCATCAATACCCAGATAGCCCAGGTCTTTTCTTCTGTTTGCATGGTTTTCTATCTCGGACAAGACGGCTTCAGGTATTAATACTTCCGCATCCTCATATTCCTCTTGAACTAAGGGACATACCATTTGGTCAATCAATATACTTGTATCCGGTACCAGTTTCGTCATATTAACACCACCATTATTTCCCGTATATTTCATCAGGATCGAATATTACTTTGCCAACATCTTCAAGTTCTTCATAATCATCCGATAACTTCTGATAAAAGCAGGAGTAATGTCCTGTATGGCATGCTCCACCACTTTGTTCTATTTTGAAGATTATTGCATCTTTATCACAGTCAAAGAGCACTTCCCTAATGATTTGTGTGTGACCGGACTGTTCACCTTTAAACCATATTTTGTCACGGCTTGTACTGTAATAATGGGCCTTTCCAGTTTCAATACTTTTGGCGTATGCTTGCTCATCAATAAATGCTAACATTAATATTTCGTTTGTCTTATAGTCCTGTGCTATTGCGGTTGCAAGTTTTTTTCCGTTTATTTCATGTCTGAAGTTAGGCGTAATCATTTTACTTCATTCCCTTCTATTTTGATAACTTTTCTATAGCTTCAGATAATGAAATGCTAACCTGTTGGCCACTAGCCATGTCCTTTAGCGTAACGGTGTTTTCTTCAACTTCACTTTGTCCAATCATTATAACATTGTTGATATTGTTGTTGTTTGCATATGATAGGTTTTTCTTTAGTTTTTTACCTTTAAGGTCTATGTCAGTTATAATGTCGTTGGATCTTAATTGTTGTGCTACTTTAATTGCATCCAGTTTAAAATCCTTTTTGATTGGTATTACAAGAACTTTCTGAGAGTCATTTGAAGGCGTTTGTATGTTTTGTCTATGATAGGCCTCCATAATTCTGTCAAAACCAAAGGCAAAACCTGTGGATTCAACTTCTTCAGAATCAAACAAAGCTGTCAGGTTGTATGTTCCCCCACCGGTTATCTGTTTTTCAGCACCAAGGTCGGGTACATATATTTCAAACACAATACCCGTATAATAGTCAAGTCCACGTGCAATTGATAATTTGACGGTATAATCATCAAAACCAAAGGCTTCAATCACTTCCAGAGTATCACATAATTGACAGACGGCTTCAAAACTTTCATCTATCTCTTTTACTACATCCTTCAATGATTCCAAATCATCCCGTGAACCGTTCACGCTAATTATTTTGCCGATAATTTCCTTATATTCCTGTGAAATTGAACATTCATCCATCAGGCTTTCCATCAGTTGATAATCCTCTTTGTCAATACTTGCAATAATGCGCGTAGTATCCTCTGATGAAACATTTAAGTGATTTAACACTCCTTTAATAATGCCCAAATGTCCGATTGCAACTTCATAATTTTTTATGCCGACTTTATTCAAGGCTTCATTTGCCATTGCAATAATTTCGGCTTCATTATATACTGGTGTTCCGCCAATAACTTCTATACCAAACTGCCAGAATTGTCTGAAACGTCCTGCTTGTGGTCTTTCATACCTAAAACAGCTTCCAAAGTAGTACATTTTCAATGGTTTTGCAGCTTTTTGGAGGTTGTTATTATATAGTCTTGACACACTTGCAGTTAGTTCAGGTCGTAGTGCAAGGTCTCTTCCACCTTTGTCTTGGAAGTGATATATTTCCTCTTTAATTCCTTCTCCACTTTTTGATGTGAATAATTCCAGGTCTTCAAAAATAGGCGTTTTTATTTCCTTAAATCCGTAGTTTTCCACAACACTTCTTATGGTGTTTTCAACATATTTTCTTTCTTCCATGTCCTCAAACAAGAAGTCTCTTGTTCCTCTTGGTTTATTAAATTCCATTTTATAACAACTCATAAATCCTATAATAACATTTGGATGTTATTATTCCTTCTCATGATTAGTACATGGGAATACTTACACATAATATTAGTATTTATTATGGATAAACAAACCCACATATTAACGTATAATTAAGTTAAGCAATCCATAAAAAAATCAAACACCCACTTAAACAAGGAAGTATCTGGTCCTCTTTGCTTAAACGGAGATTTAAAATTTACAAATCATTATTAATATATATAATTAATTATATATAGAAGTTTAGTTTGAAAGAAATATGAGATGAGATGATGATAACCGGAAAAACAAAAGTTGTGGGAGTAATAGGGCACCCGATAGAACATAGTATGTCACCTCCAATGCATAATAATGCATTTAAAAAGTTAGGTATGGATTACGTGTATGTTGCCTTTCACGTACTGCCAGGAGACATTGAAAAACTTATGGATTCATGTAAAACGTTGGATATAAAAGGTTTAAACGTAACAATTCCCCATAAAACAAGGGTAATACCATTTCTTGACGAAATTGATCCAACAGCAGAAAAGATTGGTGCGGTAAACACGATTCAATTCAGGGATGGAAGGGCAAAAGGATATAATACTGATGGATTGGGAGCAGTAAAATCCCTACAGAAATACACATCCCTGGAAGCAAAGAATGTTTTAATAATCGGTGCAGGTGGAGCATCAAAGGCAATATCCTTCACACTAATCAATGAAAACATTAATTCATTAGTTATAGCAAATCGTTCAAAGGACAATGCATTTAATTTAATTGAAAACATTAAGAAATACACGGATTTTGAAAATATATCCTATATTGACATTAAGGATACTTGTGAAATAATGGATGATGTGGACATAATTATTAACACCACGCCAATAGGCATGTATCCTAAACATGATGTGGATGCACCAATAAAAACTGATAAAATAAACGAAAGGCATGTGGTAATGGATATCATATACAATCCTCTTGAAACGGTATTTTTAAGAGAATCAAGATTAAATGGTGCAAAAACAATTAATGGTACGTCAATGCTCATAAATCAGGGATTGGTATCATTCGAAATATTCACCGGTTGTGAAGCTTCCTATGAATCGTTTGAAGAAGCGTTGCTAAAACAGTTAAAATAAGCATTTACATTTTTTTTTATTAAGAGGGGGGGAAGTTATGGAACTTATTTATACATAAGTTCGTTAATGGTTTGCTTAAGGGTTTCAAGGGTTTCTTTGTTATCCGTATTCCTATGATAATTCTCCCTAATATTTTTTCTATAAACTTCAGTATTGTTTAGGAAGTTATTAAGTATATTCTGATTAATCTTGTCATGATGTTTTCCGTAGCCTAAACGTTCTATGAACATGGCATTTAGAATTTGTTCGTACTGTTTGTTTACGGGGATACTGAGCACGGGCTTTTCAAGCTGCAATGCCTCGGTAATAAGTGAAAAGCCACCATTAGTAATGACACATTTAGCATCCTTAAAGTCGTTAAATAACTGTTCTTCCTGGAATGATCTGAAGAGAACGTTTTCGTCCCTTTCATCCTTATGGAAACCGTATACAATAAATTCTTGTTCGGGATTTTCTTTGAGTAATTTTATTAATTCATTGTTAGAATCACTTGTCTGATATACCAAAACATGTTTTCCCTTTCTTGGTTTAAGCGCATATATTTCATCCCTTAAGATGGGATAAACATACTTTGTGGTGTCCTCATTTTTTAGTGGAGGATAGAAGTATGAATATATCAAGGTTCTATCGGCTTTTTGAATAAATGCATGAACCACGGCTTCTGCAAATATTTTATCCTTCGCATATTTGTTTGGCGAATCATATTTTGCTTCAGTAATCACATGCATGTTATCTATTGATAAGAGTGGAATTCTAAGAATGTGGGATAACAGGTTTGCATAAAATTCAAAGTCGGAAATTATTAAATCAGGCTTAAATTTTTTAGCTAACTTATACATTTTATTTATATTGTTCTTTAAGTCACTGGGAACATCCTTCATGTTATAGACAAAAGTTTTCTTGTACCTTGCCCTGTTATTTTCATAGACTGTATTAAATCCTCCGATTTCATATACGTTGTCAAATTTATTGGTAAGATACTGGTATGCTCTGTCACTTGCAAAAACTATTAGATCATATCCTTCATTAATCAAATATTCAATTACCACGGCACTTCGTATGGCATGACCTAATCCTTCACCACACAATGAGTAGAAAATTCTGTTTTTCTTTCTTTGAACGCCGTGTTCAAAGCTGTAATCCAATTCTTCAAGTGTAGCCTTTTTTCCGACGAGCTGTTTGGCAGTACTTCTAGCATATTTCATGGTAATGTCCTTAAGACCTTCTTCTTCCAAGCGTCTTGTGGATATCAGCAGTCTTGGATTATCCAAGACTTTAAACCGGCTTATTTTCCCAATTCTTTCAATATAATCCGTGTCTTCTCCAAAATCAATGCTTTCATCAAATCCGTTAACTTTCTCATGTAATGATTTATATGTTAGAATTCCATAACAACCGGCACCATGTGGTTTGATTAGTGAGATTTGTTTTGTCAAATAATTTGCCAATTCATGGGAAATCTGGTTTATAAATCCTTTTTCCAGGGGAACTATTTGCGTAATTGCTATTCCAAGGTTGTATAATTCGAATTCTTCAATTGCTGATGAAAGATAATTGTTTGTTAACACACTATCAGCATCTAAAAACAATAAAAGTTCTCCTTTTGCAACTTTTGCCCCATTATTTCGTCCTGTTGCAGGTAAACCGCCGGGTACAATCTTGCAACCGAAGGATTTCGCAATTTCCACAGTCTTATCAACAGAATGAGCATCAGCTATAATAACTTCCTTGTCCTCAAATCCTTGTCTTTGGATACTTGTCAATAGGTTAGGAAGGTATTCCTCTTCATTATATGTTGGTATTATAATACTTATTTTCATCAAACCACACCCTTGGAATTATCATTTTCATTGATTATGTTTCATGTTATATAGATTTATTTAATTTATTATTGATATACTATTATAATTATTAAAGATTTTGAAGAGTATTATTATATAACATTTTTTCCAAAAAATTATTATATATTGTTTAATATAGTAAATATAAAAATATTGCGAGGGATTATATGATAACGTTTAGTAGGGAAGAAATCCGGGATATCATTATTGCAGTAATTGCATTGTCAATATTATACGCATTATCAATTACCCGGCCATTTGGATGGTCATTAGATAGTTTAATGTTGTTTATTCCAATTTCATTTATAGCAGTAGGCATAGGATTTATTTTACACGAACTTGGACATAAGGTTGTAGCACAGAGGTTCGGATTTTTCTCGGAATTTAGAAGATGGGACTATGGATTGATCTTGGGATTGTTAACAGTACCATTAGGTTTCATGATATTTGCACCTGGAGCAGTATACTTTGGATCATATGGGCGTATGGTTACACCAGAAGAGAATGGAAAAATATCCCTTGCAGGACCGGTTGTAAATATAGTTCTGGCAATAATAGCTTTATTACTGACATTATCAATAAGACCTTATTTGTCTATGGAAAATGCAGGAATTATGTACATAGTACTCGTAACATTGGTATTGATGTTTAATGTGAATAGTTTCCTGGCCTTGTTTAATTTACTGCCGATTCCACCTTTAGACGGTTCTAAGGTAATTCAGTGGAACATACCAATATATATTATTGCATTGGCATTTTCAGGATTATTAACTTATATGTCTTATACAATTACGTTAATATGATATTTTCCAATTCAATCCCTCTTTTTTTTAAGTTAAAAAATAATTCTTTTCCTAGAAAATTAGTATAATCCAAAAATTTTTTTGGGCATAAATTACTGAAGTGTTTCTGGCAAATTAATATTTTAGTATTATTTTGTTCTGTAAAAATAGTTGTCTGATAAATATTCATAGGCTCTTTAAGCAATGTCCTCTACAGAGTCCCTTCTTTTTTTAAAAAAATAGTTAATTGGAATGATTTTGTCTCATTCGCATTGTCGGGTTATCCAGGTATGAATAGAAATTCCATGACATAAACGTCAAATCCGACTTATCCTTGAATTTAGAAAATACTTCTTTTATCAATATTTTATCGGGTGTTGTACACTTTAGAGTATAAATTGTCATATCATCCTTTACTTCAATGTTTGTCACATTAAACTCGCTCATATCAACAGGTTCTGTCTGATTTACTACAGAGAGAGTATGACTGGTTGTGTCACTACCTCCAACCTCTATCATCATACCCAATAAGAGAATAAAACCCATTATAACAATAGGGTTTATGAATGATTTAATTCGTATTTTGCCATTCGAGAAGTATACGAGTAATAAAAATCCAAATCCTATGAGGAAGGGTTGTGAAAACAGTCCTCCATCAATTAATCCAATTAATGCAACAGTCAGTGCTATGATAGCAACATACCTGTAAAAATCCTTCATATCTGATAATCCGATTACTCCTAAAACATAGATGGCTGGCCAGAAAACCATTATTACAAGTGCATATGGCATCACATATTGAAGTATTGATGAACCCGTATTAACGTGTGACGGTACAAAGTAGTTTGCAAAAATTCCCAGCACGGATTTAAATGCGTGGGAATGCATAGGACTTGTCGTGCTCGTGCTAGGATTCATCGAGGTAAGTATTGTGAAAAAGGATACTCCAAATGATTGTCTGATATATGCCTCTATGGCCAATCCAATAAATGCACATACTATTAATAGGATAATTGCCATTTTCAAGTATTTCAGATGATAATTATCGTCTTTATATAATTTTTCACATATTGCCCTGTTTTGTCTTATAAGTGAGGTGACAATTATTGTGATACCCACTAACCACAGGAATAGGACGGTTTTTCCTTCTGATGAACCTTCAAGTAATGGCCAGAGTAGTTGGGTGACAAATGAATCAATATAGTTTGTAAACAAAATCATTAATCCGAGTAAAACTAGTATAATTCCAATAACTATGGATTTATCAGTTGAAGGTTTGAATTCGTTTATTCTAATGTTATTAACCTCCCTGTGGTGTTTAATTTAAAAAAGTTAGAAAGAGGATGATAGAAATTATTGTGATAAGTCAAGCATTCTCTGAATACCTACGCGTGCTTTGTTTGCAATTTCATCATCAACAGTTACTTCATATTTCTCTTCTACGAGTGCGTCACGTATTTTCTCTAATGTAATGAGTTTCATTGTTAAACAGAATGCGTCACGTCTTAACGGATAAAATTCTTTATCAGGATTTTCTCTTTTAAGTCTAGTTGCAAGGTCAATTTCGGTACCAACAACCAGTTCCTTAATTTCAGGATCTTTTCCAAGCCTTACCATTCCACCGGTACTTTCAACGTAATCTGCAAGTTGTCTTACGTCATCGTTACATTCAGGGTGTACGACGATTTTCGCATTAGGATGGTCAATTCTTGCTTGTTTGATGTCTTCAGGTTTAAACATGGTATGTACATAGCAATGTCCATCTTCAGGTACGATTATTGCTTTTTTACCTGATGCCTTTGCAGAGTATATTCCAAGATTTTTATCAGGTGCAAATATGAAATCATCACCTTCTAGTGATGAAACAATTTTTCCAGCATTAGCTGAGGTACATACTATTGTTGCTTCACTTTTTGTTTCTGCCCTACTGTTTACGTATAGTACAACTTCACTGTTTGGGTGTTCTTTTTTTGCTTGTTTTAATTCTTCTAATGAAATCATATCTGCCATTTGACAATTTGCCCGATTATCCGGCAGTAATACCTTCTTGTCAGGACTTATAATAGCAGCCGTTTCTGCCATGAAATTTACTCCACAGAATACTATTATGTCCGCATCGTCTATTTTGCTTGCCTTTATACATAACTCCAATGAATCTCCTACAAAGTCGGCAACTTCCTGTATTTCCTTTGGCTGATAGTTATGTGCTAGTATTATAGCATTTTTTTCTTTTTTAAGTTCTTCGATTTCGTTTATAATTTCATTAGTCATAATTATCCTCTTCTATTTTTTTTGACTCATTGAAATAAATATAATTTTTTTAGCATAAATAATTTTTCAGATTATTGAATCATTTAATGAATTTTGACATTCACAATTCAAATTTTCATTAGTATTGATAATACTTTTTGTAATTATTTTGATTAAGTTTTCCTCACAATCCTTCATTGCATCAACAACTTCCTTGGTTGTTAATTTATGTGGTGATATTGATGCAGCATAGTTTGTGATAGCACATATGCTGCTGTAACACATTAGTTTTTCCCTTGCCAGTACAACTTCAGGTACTCCTGTCATACCAACAACCTTTCCGCCAATTAATTTATAGAACTGTATTTCGGCACCTGTTTCAAATCGGGGACCTTCTGTAGCAATGTAGATACCATATGGATGAACGTCACCAGATTTTATTAATGTTTTTCTAAGAGTATTACAGTATGGTTCTGTACAATCTATGTGAACAACTTCCTCATCAAAAAATGTTGAAACACGATTATGTGTGAAGTCTATAAAGTTATCCGGAATTAATAGACTTCCGGGTTGAATGTTTTTATCCAGTGATCCCACGGAGTTTGTTGCAAATACTTGTTTTACTCCCATTAGGTTTAGAGCTTCGATGTTTGCCCTGTAGTTTATCTTATGTGGTGGTACACTATGGCCTGAACTGTGTCTTGGGATGTAGGCTACTTCCTTGTTGTTTATTTCAAGGATGCTTATTGTTGGTGCCATGCCGTATTTTGTTGAAATATTTTCTTCACGTGTGATGGGATAGCTTTCCTTTAATGATTCTGTACCAGTTCCGCCTATGATTCCAATCATTATACTACCCCTTGATTACACCTAAAGGTTTCATTTGTGCAACAAGTTTACTTATTCCGGCATCGTTTGCGGTTTTTACTACGGCATCCACATCTTTGTATGCTTTTGGTGCTTCTTCTGCAATGACCGGTTGTGAGTTTGCTTTAAGTAATATTCCTTTGTCCTGTAATTGTTTTTGTATTTCATCCGGCGTGAATTCACGTTTTGCACCGGAACGGCTTAGTACACGACCTGCTCCGTGTGCTGTTGATCCGAATGTTTCTTTCATTGCCGTTTCAGTACCTGCCAATACGTAGGAACAGGTTCCCATTGTACCTGGAATAAGTACTGGTTGGCCTGCATCACGGTATTCTTGTGGAACTTCTTTGTTTCCCGGTCCGAATGAACGTGTAGCACCTTTTCTGTGAACGTAAACTGTTTTTTTGATTTTACCGACTTGGTGTCTTTCTTTTTTAACAATGTTGTGGGCTACATCATATAATACGTGCATTCCTAAACTATCGGCGTCTTGTTTGAATATGTTTTCAAAGGTTTCTCTAGTCCAGTGTTGTATCATTTGCCTGTTGGTCCATGCATAGTTTGCACCGGCAGCCATTGCCTTCAGGTATTTTCGTGCTTCATCTGAGTCGATAGGTGCACAGGCTAATTGTCTGTCGGGTAGGTTCATTTTTAAACGTTTTGCTGTTTTGTCCATTTCACGTAGGTTGTCTGAACATATCTGGTATCCGCATCCTCTTGAACCGGTATGTATTAGGATTACTACTTGGTCTTTTTCCAGGCCGTATGTTTTTGCAATGCTTTCGTCATAGATGTCACCTACGGATTGAATTTCCAGGAAGTGGTTTCCACTACCAAGTGAACCTAATTGTGGTATTCCTCTTCTTTTTGCCTTACTACTTACTTGTTCAGGGTCTGCTCCGGCCATGCAACCGTTTTCTTCCAGGAATTTAAGATCTTCTTCCCATCCATACCCATTTTCTATGGCCCATGTTGCACCATTTAACAGTACGTCATCGATTTCTGTTTCTTTTAAATGTTTGATGCCTTTACTTCCGAGGCCTGAAGGTATTTTTTTGAACAGTTCATCAACCAGTTCTTGCATGTGTGGTTTCACATCTTCTTCGGTGAGGTTGGTTTTTATGAGTCTTACTCCACAGTTAATGTCAAATCCTACTCCACCAGGACTTATTACCCCATTGTTTTCGGCAAATGCTCCTACTCCACCAATACTAAATCCGTATCCAAAATGTATGTCCGGCAATCCTATTGATCGTTTTTGTATACCTTCCAGACATGCTACGTTAGCTACTTGGTTAATTGCACTATCTTCAATAGTTTTTGCTGATTCATCATCTAAGTATATGCGAGCAGGTACTCTCATATCTTTTCTAGCAGATGATGGAATTTCGTATACTCCATCTCTTATTTTTTCTAAATCCGCTTTACCTACCATTTTTATTCCACTCAGTTTATAATTAATTAATAGACTTATTTTTTTATTTTTTGTCTAAAATTTTATCTATTTTTAATCTATGTTTTTTACAATACATTTAATTTTTGATTACAAATCCACTATAAACCTGATTTTTATATTGTCCTCTTCTTCTAGTATGTCCATTTCATGGTATGTTATGGCTTTTACTTCTGTTTTATAATTGTATATGTTGGTATCGTAGTTGTCTCCAACAATGTTTCCTTGAAGCGTGTAAGTTGTATCATTCTTTTTTATCTCTATGTTGTATTGTGATGCTATGAAGTTTTCGCTGTCCAATAAGATTAGTAGTTCTGTTATCCAATCGTATAGTAGGCCGTATTCGTCTTCTGATTCAATGCTTATTTCCTTGCTTGTTTTTTGTTGGATTTTGTCGACGTCAGTTATTATGTTTAGTGTTCCGAGTGCTGCATTTATGTATGCGTCTGTTATATTTTTGGAATTTACTTCAATTCCAATGTCTGCAGTGGTGTCAAAATATTTAAAATTAGTGTTGTGTTTTTTCATGTTTTTTATTTATGTAATTTTTATATGTTACTTTTATTTATGGTGCTGGCGTTGTTTTTTTGAATTTTTGATTTTTTCTTATTTTTA
>JAZUCJ010000008.1:0-26520 GCA_045639105.1 Methanosphaera sp. | reverse complement strand
GGCATTAATAAGGATAATAAGACAAATTTATTAAATATGAAGGAATGGGATAAAATGAGTGATAAAGAATCTAAATTTATAGATACAAATCCAGAAAATCAAAAACCACACAACATATCTGGAAAAAATCCAAGATCTATTCAAACATTACACAAAACTCAAGTAAAACCTAAATCACAAGACAAAAATGTTGAAATTGAAATTGTAGAAAATAAAGAAAATGTTTACAAAACAAAAACAACATATCTTGTTCAAAAAGCTAAAATGCAACTAAAAAGACGTGTAGCTCCTGGTGTTTCTGAAATAATTATCAGAAAAAATGAAGAAAGAAGAAAATTAGCCGAAGAAAAAGCTCAACAAGAAGCTAAAGAAGCTGAACAAAAAGAAGCAGAACCTGAAATACAGGAAGAAGAAGTTGAAGAAGAAATCATCACACAAGAAGAAAGTGAGGATGTTGTTTCTGAAGAACCTGTAGAAGAAAGTGTTGAAGCAGAACAGGTATCTGCAGAAGAAACCGAAACTGAAGCATCTTCTTCTGGTTTATCATTCACTCAAACACTAAGAGAACAAGGACTCATCGAAGGACAAAAAATAGTGGAAACCATAGAAAAAGCAAAACCAGAAATAGAAGCAAAAATCCAAGAAACAAAAACAAAAGTAGGAGAAGCAATCGGAGAAGCTACAACTTCTGCTACTACTGAAGGTAAATCATTCACACAATCACTAAGAGAACAAGGACTCATCGAAGGACAAAAAATAGTGGAAACCATAGAAAAAGCAAAACCAGAAATAGAAGCAAAAATCCAAGAAACAAAAACAAAAGTGGAAGAAGTAATCGGAGAAGCTACAACCAAGCCTGCTGATGAAACAGAAGAAGCAAGTACTGATGGAAAATCATTCACACAATCACTAAGAGAAGAAGGATTTATTCAATCAGACATTACAACAGCTCCAGAACCAGAAGCAAAAGAGGAAACTAAAGAAGAAGTTCCGGAAGTAGTTAGCCAAGCAGAAGAAGAAGCAAGTACTGATGGAAAATCATTCACGCAATCACTAAGAGAACAGGGATTCATCCAATCAGACATCACCACAACACCAGAACCAGAAGCAAAAGAGGAAACTAAAGAGGAAGCAAAAGAAGAAGTTGTCGCAGAAGCAAAGGAAGAAACTAAAGATGATGCTTCTTCAGATGGTGAAGTAAAAACTTTCATTGATTTAATCAGATCAGAAGGTTTATTATAATCGGAGTATTAATATGTCAGAAGAGATCAAATGTAGGATGATTTCTAAAGGTAAAGAGAATGGTAAGACTTTAGTAACCAAAGATCCTATAAGCTTTTTAGGAGGGGTGGACCCGAAAACCGGAATTGTCATAGATAAAAAGCATGAACTCTACGACCAATGCATTACAGACAAGATATTGGTTATTCCCTCAGGAAAAGGTTCAACAGTAGGTTCTTACGTTATTTACCAAATGATTAAAAACAATACTGCACCTAAAGCAATTATTTGTCAAAAAGCTGAACCGATTATTGCTATCGGCGCAATTATCTCGAAAATTCCTATGGTTGATAATCCTGAAATTGATATAGTTAATACTTTAGAAAACGATGCGGATGTAACTGTGGATGCAGACAATTCCTTAATCACCCTCAACTAATTTTTTTTCGTTTTTTGTAATAACATTGTTAAATATATATAATACTTTTTAAAAAATAGTTAAATATATAAATTAATATTAAAGGAGTGAAATTGTATGAAAACCGACACATTTGTTGTAGAAGACATGCATTGTAACGCATGTGTAAATACCATAACAAAAACCTTAACCAACAACGAAAATGTGTCTAATGTAGAAGCTGATCTTTCTTCAAAAGAAGTTAAAGTCGAATATGATGATGAAAAATTCGATGTTGAAGAAATATTAAGTTCATTAGACATGATTGGTTTCCCTGCCAGCGTCAAAAAAAAACCTTAAACGTTGCAGGCATGACATGTGTAATGTGTTCACGTGCAGTAACCTCCGCAGTATCAAAAATGCCCGGCGTATATTCGGTTCATGTTAACCTAGTTTCTGAAACGGCAGATGTATTATATAATCCAAAGGCCGTTACTACCGATGAAATCGGTGAACGAATCAACCTAATCGGATACGAATATATGGGCATTCATGATAATAATTCTATAAACAATGACATACTAGAAAAAAAGCATGAAGAAAACCAGAAGAAAAAGTTATATAGAATTATTATTGGTTTCTTTTTTTCAGCCCTTCTGATGTATTTAATGTTCGGTAATGTGAATTTAGGCCATCATGCGTCATACATCCTATTAGCAATATCCATCCTGCCATTCATATACGTTTCATATCCCATCATTAAATCGGGAATTACCTCATTAAGACATTTGAATCTTAATATGGATGTAATGTATACCTTAGGTATTGGAATTTCATTTATAGCCAGTGTGCTAAGCACTTTTCATTTACTAGGCACAAGTCATTTTATGTTATATGATACCAGTATAATGTTAGGTTCGTTTTTAATGCTGGGCAAATATTTGGAAGACAGAGCTAAAGGAAAAACATCCGATTCAATTAAAAAGCTGGTTCAACTTAAAGCTACCGATGCAACTGTTGAAAAAATGGTTGATGGAAAAATTGTTCATCAAAAAGTTCCAATTAACGAGGTTTTTAAAGGAAATATTGTGATTGTAAAACCTGGAGAAAAAATACCATTGGATGGACAAATAATTGAAGGAAACAGTTATGTTGATGAATCGTTAGTTACCGGAGAATCAATGCCCGTTAGAAAAGAAGTGTCTTCAAATGTTATTGGCGGCTCAATTAACAAGGACGGATCATTCAAATTCAGGGTAACCAACACCAGCGAAAAAACTGTGCTCTCACAGATAATATCAATGGTTCAGGATGCACAAAATTCCAGTCCCCCTATCCAAAAATTAGCGGATAAGGTAATACAAGTGTTCATACCTGCAATTTTGGTAATTGCCTTAATAGCATTTATTGTATGGTATTTCGTTTTACAAAGTCCATTCCTATACAGTTTAAGCATCTTTATTTCCGTAATTGTTGTAGCATGTCCTTGTTCTTTGGGATTGGCCATACCTACTGCTTTGACTGTGGGTGTAGGTCTTGCTGCAAAATACGGAATTTTAATTAAGGACGGGCAAACACTGGAAGTTTCGGATAAGATAAATCATGTGTTACTGGATAAAACCGGTACCATCACACGAGGAAAACCCGTTTTAAGTGGGCTGATAAACTATTCTGACAAAAGTGATGAGGAAATATTGAAGATTGTTCGTTCAATTGAACAGTATTCACAGCACCCGATTGCATCGGCAATATTTAATGAAGAAAATAAAGCGGATTATGACCTATATTCTGTGGAGAACTTCGAGAACGTATCCGGCAGGGGTGTTAAAGGAGAGATAAACAATAAAACATTCATAATTGGAAATAAAAAGTTTATGGATGAAAATGACGTTGAAATTCCTAACGAAATTATGTCCGATTTAGAAAAGGAGGAAATGGATCTTAAAACCAGTGTTTTATTGGCTGATGAAGAATTGCTTGCAATAATCAGCATAGAGGATGCCATTAAGGAAAATAGTGTTAAAGCAATTAATGAACTTCATAAAATGGGTATTGATACTTCATTAGTTAGTGGGGATAACAGGAATACTTCTGAAAAGATTGCCCATAAGGTAGGAATAACCGATGTGGTGTCCGAGGTTTTACCTCAGGGAAAATTGGATTATGTGAAAAAAATTCAGTCACTTAACAAAATAGTTGCATTTATCGGGGATGGAATAAATGATGCTCCTTCATTAACAAAATCGGATGTTGGAATAGCCATAGGTACTGGAACTGATGTTGCAATTGAATCCGGTGATATGATTTTAATTAATGGTGATTTGCTAAATGCAGTTGCAGGAATTCAGATAAGTAAAAAAACCATGTCCCGGGTTAAGCTTAACCTGTTCTGGGCTTTTGCATATAATGTGCTTCTTATCCCAATAGCTGCTGGAATTTTAATACCTTATGGAATATTCTTTAGACCGGAATATAGTGCATTTGCTATGGCATTAAGTTCTGTTACTGTGATAACCTTGTCTTTGCTGTTAAAACGATACGTTCCGGAAATTTTAAAAGATGAATAAAAATTCATCAATATTATACATTTTTTTTCATTATTTCACGTAGTACTGCTGTTGCATAACATCCCTTTGGAATAAAAAATTCAACACAGATTCCGTCATCTATTTTTTCAACGTTTGTATCTTCTATCTTAAATCTTAAACTTCTTCTAACACCATGACTGCCCAACTTAGGTGTTTTTGGACATTCGAAGGATTCTTTACTTATTTTTTCGTCTTCTATTACTTTTCTTTCAATGTCTCCCTGTATTCCATCGGCTAGTGGAACTTTGGAACCCATTAATGGTGCTGTAGGATTTAATGTGAAATTTTTCAAATCCTCTTCAATTGTGTCCTGGTTTATTTCATGAACCCATCTTTCTTCCTGATTGATTATTATGTCCCCATCAAAGTATTTGTCAATTCCGATTTTAGCTCTTTCATTTACTATTTTATTAAACAGATATGATTCGTATGCGTTTACGAACATTCTTTTAAGTGGTTTTGGAAGAGATTCGATTGCCCTAACATAATCCTTTTCAACTAATTCTCCGCGTTTATCCTGTGCAATCAATAGTTCTTTTATCATTGATTTTTCATATCTCATACTTTTTGGCATTAAATCATATGCTTCCTGTAGTTTTCCTTCGTCGTATAATTTTCTGGACTCGTATGGTTGGTTGTGCTCGTCTTCATTGGGATTTCCTATATATGTGTCAACTGCCTTTTTAATGTCTCCTTCCACAAGACATTTTCCGACAAGGTGGGTGGTGCTTCTTACTTCCCCAAAACGTTGATATCCATAGTAATTTGGCACTCCGGTTATTTTTAAAGATTCCAGCACTTTTTCTGCTATTTCTTTATCTTCGGAGGGGTTTTCGGTATTTCGTATGTTGATTTTAAATTTGTTTCCTTTTAGCTGTCCCATCCTAAGTTTTTTCTGGTTTTGTTTGATTTCCAATATTTTTACGTTGTGTAATATTTCATTGAAATCCGGCAGTTCCTCCGGTGTGATGTTGCTTATGCATAACCATTGTTTTGTAATTGCAGAACGATCTTTCATTCCTGCAAATCCTGTTCTTTTTCGACTAATGTGTAATTCCCTGGCAATATCCAGCACCACATCCAATGTGGTTCTGCCATTTTTTTCCAAATGAATCCATGTGTTTGGTCCTTCCCCTGATGGTAAGTGTAATGGAACCTCATCTACAAAAAAATCTTCATTGGATTGTCTGATTATACCGTTTGTTCCCCTATAATCCGTAATAAAAGTATCTACATTTAACATTCAATCAGCTCATATTAAAATTAGTAAAAAGAAATATCGTCTAATCTACGAAAAATTTTATACTAGTTATTTATTTATTAATCGTGTTTAATATTATTTTAAAACTTGACTTGCTAATTTTTTTATTTTATCTTGAATAAAAACAACAAAGTTTATGAATTAGCATCATTATAATTAATAATATATTTAACATAATTACGGAGGGATAATAATAGCTAATAAAAATTTGTCCCAAATGATTGTTTTATTCATTTTATCATTGATACCTCTTGCATTAAGTCTATTGAAAATGGTGAATAACCAATACTTGTTCATAGGGTTGTTTGCACTGGACTTTTTAATAGTGGGAATTGTTTCTACGATGGCTTTGAATCCCATGTTGGATTTTAAGGATGTGCTACGCAAGTATACCCATGTTATTCCGTTTGGATTGCTGTTTTCCTTGATAAGTACTGCTGCAGTATATTTCATGAATATGACTGCCAGTAATATTTTAATTTTCTTATCCATTATTGGAATAATAATTTTAATTCTTGCATATCTTAGAAGAAAAACTTCAATACATAAAATTGAAAACCCTGAAGAGTACAGTGAAAAACATATAATTAGGATTATTTTCCTTTTGGCAATACTTTGTGTTGTATCCTATGTGGGGATGGAAGTTCCACCATTTAGTGTAATTCCGTTATGGTTTGGATTATGTATACCATTCATATTAGTGATACCGGGATATCTGTGTTTAAACATTATTAATCCATACAAGGATGAAATTAGGATTATGGAACGTGTTGGTGTCAGCATATTTACCAGTTTAGTTATCACTTCAATAATTGGATTGATATTAACCCAGATTGAACATTTCCTGAACATGAGACATGTTTCCTTAATATTGGTCGTAATTACATTAATAATATTGTTACCATTGTATTACATTAGGATTAAGGAAAAGAAATCCTTTGTATTGTTTAGTGATCCGACAATGAACAGAATCTTTGCCATAATCACGATATTGGCTATAATTGCAGTCATTACATCAGGTGTTCTTGTAAGTTCAGGTAATTTAAATAATAAACATGAGGAAACTATCTTTTTAGAAGGAAACACCACCTTTGAAGTTAGTGGAATACATGAAACTCCTGACGATGAGGGATATTATAGTTTTGGTGAAGGAGATAACTTAAACTTATCCGTTAAAATCAAAAATGAGGAACATAGGGATATGACTTATAAATTGGTAATAGATATTGTGAATGATACCTCAAACAGCACCTATTCAGAACAAAACATTACGGTTAAAGATAATGCAACTGAAGAAATTGAAACGAATATCACTATGAAACCTGGTAAAAAAGATATTAGATTTACTTTGTATGATGATGCAAATCATCCTTATAAAATTAGACATCTGTACATAGATGTTTATGAATATTAAAAAAAAGTGTTTGTAGGAATTATTTTCCTACTGCATAATATTTTATTCCTATTTTTTCCATATAACTATTTTTAAACTGATTTCTACCATCGAAGATCATGCTTTTGGATAAGTTTGCTTTTATTGTATTGAAATTTGGGCTTCTGAATTCTTTCCATTCCGTGACTATTACCAAAACGTCGGCACCCTCTGTGGCAGAATATTTATCAGTGAAATAGTTTATGTCCATATCTTTGAAATAATATTCTTGGGCCACATCCAATGCTTTGGGATCGTATACGTTTATTTTTGCTCCTGCATCCAATAATTCATTGATTATCGTGATTGATGGTGCTTCCCTCATATCATCTGTTTCGGGTTTAAATGCCAAACCCCATATTGCAAAGGTTATGCCTGTTAAGTCATTTCCCAGAACTGACTTTATTTTGTTGGATAGGTAATATTTTTGGTTATTGTTTACTTCTTCGATACTTTTTAGTAAAACTGGATTATAGCCTGCGTCTGTTGCTGTTTTTATCATTGCTATAACATCTTTTGGGAAACAACTTCCACCATAACCGCAACCGGCATATAAAAAGCTGGATCCTATCCTGGAATCACTTCCCATACCTTTACGTACATTATCAATGTTTGCTCCCAGTTTATCACAGATATTGGCCATTTCATTCATAAAGGATATTCTGTTAGCCAACATACAATTTGAGGCATATTTTGTCATTTCGGCACTTTTTATGTCCATTATAATCATTCGTTCATGATTCTTTGTGAATGGTTCATACAACATTGCCATGATTTCCGAGCAATAATCCTCATCGGTTCCTATTATCACCCTATCCGGGTGCATGAAATCATTTACGGCATTTCCTTCCTTTAAAAATTCAGGATTTGATACGACGGAGATTTTATAAGAAAGGTTTCTCTTGGATAATTCTTCCTCCACAATAGATTTTACGCTTTCTGCTGTTCCAACTGGAACTGTTGACTTATTTACTATTACAATATCATGAGAAATTGTTTGACCTATCTGTTTTGCTACCTGCAATACGTATTGTAAATCTGCACTACCATCTTCCATCATTGGCGTTCCTACAGCAATGAAGCATATTTCCGAATTGTCTAAACTATCTTTTAAGTTTGTGGTGAAATGCAAATTTCCTCTCTGATAGTTTCGTTGAATTAATTCTTCCAATCCCGGCTCGTATATTGGGATTATTCCCTTTTTCAGGTTTTCTATTTTATCTTCCAAAACATCCACACAATATACTTCATTTCCCATGTCTGAAAAACAAGTTCCCGTTACCAGGCCAACATATCCTGTTCCTATGATTGTTATGTTCATACATTTCACCTTTTAATTAATTGATTTTACATACTATGAATCGATCGTTTTCAAATGCTTTTTCCGAATGCTGTAATTTTATTTCATTAAAATTATTTTCAGTTATTTCCTTTGTAAAATAATATGAAGGATAGTAACTACCGTTTACATACTTTACATCCAATGAATCGTAATCTTCAGTATTGTTCATTATTAAACTTTTATCATATACTATGTATCCTATGCTTTCATTGTTTAAGCTGTTGAGTGATGATTTTGTCAGTGATTTGTTTGTATATACGTCAAATCCGTAATGTATTGGTATTTCATCAGTACTTGAAATGACTGTTCCCAGGAAAAGATTATTTATCAGTATTGATTTGTTTTCAACGTTTTCATTTTTGAACCATTCTATTAATTCTACTTCATCTGATGTAGGTGGTGCTATCTGATATGATGATTGTTCTGTTGTAGCATTATAAATTTGTACTGAAGGATCATTTATATTAACCAAACATAGGACAAATGATATTATTATTAATGCGATTGTGAATATTTTAATGAGGTTGGGATTGTACTTTTTTATGTCCTCCAAGAGTTTTATAACACCATATGCCCCAAGAATTACCATCGGAATAATCAGATAAATTAACATCCTAAAGGTGTATACTGGAATTCCAAACCAATGCAGATTACTGATAACAAATGCTATTAAAGCCCATGCTGCTACAAATAAAAACTCCTTATTTCTAAATGAATAAAACAGTCCAATTATTGAAAAAGCCAATGAAAGTATTCCGACACACTTGATATACCTTTCCAAACCCATTGCAACCTGGCCCATGAACAAATCAAAGGGATTGTTGATAATGGAAATAACTCCACCCAATATCTGTGTCAAAAAGGATGAACCGAATAAAAACAACACAAACAAACCAGCTATTGCCAATAGAAATAGGGGTAAGATTATGTATACGTAATATTCGATCGGATTGAAATTACGTAGAATAACTGTTAAGACAATCATTAACACAAACAATAATCCCATCAAATAGACAAATGATGAAAAATGTGCGGATAATGTTAACAATGAACATACTGCTGCAAACAATGAATATTTATAATTTGATTCAACAGATGCCTTATAATAGAATAACACTGCTAAAGTGAAAAATATCATTGCCAACGTTTCAGGTATCGGCAAAAAGAACCGGGTAATCATGAAACTGGTCATTAACAAAATTCCGGCAAAAAATCCTGCATTTTCATCATAAAACTCTTTTGCTGCATAACAGATTACAAACATGTTACAAAGGGATAATACTATCTGCAATATTCTTGCAGAATCAAGCAAACTGGAACCTGACACCAATGATGTCAATATCAAAATCATGTGAAACAAAGGAGGATAACCTATTGTCTTTCCGGCAGGAGCATTTAACAAGTAATCAACACTTGTTATTCCATTATGCAAATAAGCCAAGGAATAGTTTATATGTGTGTAAATATCCCATCCCAAAGGAAATTTATTTGATAAGGTTAGAATTAAAACAATGATTAACGACAGCAAAATCGGAAATGCGAAATAATTCCTTTTATTTATATCAAAATTCATAATCATCAACCCCTAATATGCGTTTTTATCGTTTAATAATGTAGGTATTGTTTTTATAAAGATCTTTATATCCAAGAGAATAGACCAGTTTTCCACATAATATATGTCGTATTCAATTCTCTTAACTATGGACGTATTACCCCTATACCCATTTATTTGAGCCCATCCAGTCATTCCAGGTTTTACGTGATGTTTAATCATGTATTTAGGTACAGACTCTTTGAATTTGTTAACAAAGTATGGACGTTCCGGTCTTGGACCAATCAGGCTCATATCTCCCCTAAAAATGTTATAAAATTGAGGTAATTCATCAATACTGTATTTTCTAATTATTTTACCTATAGAAGTTATTCTAGGATCATTCTTTTTAGTCCAAACTTTATCATCAATGTATTCGTTTTCTGATGACATGCTTCTGAACTTATAAATCATGAATGTTTTTCCATCTTCCCCGACACGCTCTTGTTTATAGATGATTGGTCCCTTAGATGTTGCCTTGACCAGAAATGCAACGGCCAACAACAATGGTGATATGACAATTGAAGTAATTATGACAAAAACTATGTCAGCTATTCTCTTAATCATTTTGTTATAGGAAATATCCAATGGCAGAAACCTGGCACTTATCAAAGGAATGTTATCCAAAAGTTCAATATTGGGTCTTGAAGTCAGATACCTATAATAATCGGGAACAATATCCGCACGAACACCATTTTTTTCACAGATATCCATTAAAGATTCCAGTGCCTTGTAATGACGAGGAGCTATGCTTATAATTACCCTATCAACTATTTCCTTAGACTCGAGAATACCGTTTAAATCTTCCACCGTACCGATGATATCTATTCCATGAACAGAACCTTCCCTATTGTCGTCCAAAAAGCCTATAACCTTATATCCCAGATAAGAGTTTTCCTTGATGGTGTCAACCAAATTCTCTCCAACCTCACCGGCACCAACAATAAGCACGTATTTAATGTTAAAACCCTTTGAACGCATTGATCTTAAGAAAAATCTTACCAAAGCACGTTCCATTATTGCTATTAACGTATTCATTACTAAAAAACATACTGAAAAGTTTAACGGAATTGAAAAAATGTTTAGTGCATTGATTAATGATAAAAACAAAAACTCGGCCAAATTAGCTTGTCCAATCGCATACGCTGCCGAAAAGATTGATCGGTCAGTCCTTTTTGGGGTATATAATGAAAAAATATTATATAAGAATATATAACTCGGAATTAGTATTATGAAAAAGACCAATAAATCCTCAAAACTGCTGAAAAAATTTACAGCAGCAAATCTTCTGGATAATGGGTAACATACAAATATTGTTGAAAATAATAAAACAATTATGTCAAAGATTACATTTAATGCATTGAATAACTGCTGGTTTTCTCTAATCATAATACCACTTTGTAATATTAATAAGTATGTTATTCATATCATAAATATTTAAAAGATGTTTAAATGTGTAAAAAAAGTTTAATCTTTAAAACCAATAATTTAACCAGATATAATCCCCATATGCTCAAATAAGTTATGATGTTTATTATAAAAGAATCGTCCTTTTTATAATGTTTATCATAAAATATTTCCATAGATTTATGAAATTCATATAATAATCGTTTATTTTTGCCACTGGCACCCTTATAATGAGTTATGGTGTACTTTCCATAATAGTATACCTGATAACCCAACTGTTTGACCTTATAACATAAGTCTATGTCTTCACCATACATGAAATAGGATTCATCAAGCCCGCCACACTTTTTCATGATTTCGGAATTAATTAACATGAATGCTCCGACAACACAATCTACAGGATATGTTCCATTCTCATCCAGGTAAGACAGATTATACCTGTTAAAGCGTTTGCTATTTGGAAAGAGTTTTGAAAGTCCGGACAATCTATAAAATGATACTTCAAAGGTTGGAAATGAACGCCTACATGCCTTATCCAATGTTCCATCAGGCAAAACGACCTTGCATCCGACTATTCCAATCTTTGGATTGTCTTTAATGAACTTTAATGATTCGTTAATAGTTTCTTCGTCCACTATGACATCACTGTTTAAAAGAAGCACATAGTCTCCCGCAGATTTTTTGAAGGCTAAATTATTTGCCACGGCAAATCCGTCATTATGGCTATTTTCAATAAATTTTATTGAAGAATGTTTTTCAAAATCCCGAACCAATTTTTCCAAGCTGCCATCATCCGAATGGTTATCTACGACAAAGACCTCGTAATCAATGTTTTTTACCGTGTCCAAGACAGAAATTATGGTTTGCTTTGTTAAATCGTATGTCCTATAATTTACTATTATTATTGATAAATCCATTAAAAACACCCTATTTAAAAAATGTTACCGTATTCCTGATTAATGCCAATTCAATTTTTAATGAATTGACCAATGGAGTTTGTGATTTTGTTAATTTGTTTTTTGTCAATAATCCTTCTTTAATTCCGGATAAGTATTCTTTACCAAGATTTTTTCTATAAAAAAACAGGTACTTGATTAAAATGCCCAGTATGATGAAGATTCCATTACATATTTTCATCCATAATGCCATGTTTTTATGGATTAGGTAAATATTATTTCTGGCGGATATTTTTACCTTGAATGAGTTGTAACGGGATCCTGTTGTTGCACTTCCATAATGGTATACTATGGCCTTGGATGAATAATAATTTTTGAAACCTGCCAATCTTGCTCTGAAACTTAAATCCATGTCTTCCACGTAACTTTCAAAGTTTTCATCAAAGAGGCCTATTTTTTCAAGAACTGACATTCTGTATAGAGCTGCACCTGCACATGCACTGAATACTTCCTCATCAGACAGGTAATGGGTTACGTCCTTATTATATCCCCTACGTTTACTCCAACCCATTATAGTATATTCGTCACCCACATCATCCAGAAGATTTTGGTTATGATATTGTATCATCCTGGCAGATACTGAAAATATGTCCGGTGAAAGATGAATTGTTTGCAGAAGATTTTGTATGGTGTCTTCCCTGATAACCGTATCATTGTTTAATAAAAAGACAAAATCCGTTTCAACCAGTTTAATTCCCTGATTTACTGCATAGGCAAAACCTTTATTAGTCCCGTTTTCAATTAACGTTATTTCTGGAAAATTTTCTCTAACAAAGTCAGCACTTCCATCCTGTGAAGCGTTGTCAACTATTATTACCTGATTTAAAGAAATAGAATCGGATAGTGAAATTAAAAGATTCTTTAATAGCTCTTTGTTGTTGTAATTGGGAATAACTATTGTTACCAAAGAATCTGCATTAAATTTCATGAAAAACACCATAAATAAATAAAAAAAAGAGAAGAAAATTATAAATTTTTTACATAAGCTTCATATTGGTCACATATTTCATTTACTTCTCCTGAAGCTATAATGGAACCCTTATGTAACCAGATTGCTTTATCGCATAAACTTCTTACCTGATTTACGGAGTGGGAAACAAATAACATTGATGCTTCGGACATCATGTTATACATTCTGTCACGACATTTTGCCTGAAATGACATGTCCCCTACAGATAATACTTCGTCTAATATTAAAATATCAGGATTTATTGAAGTGGCTATTGCAAAACCTAATCTTGATCTCATACCTGATGAATAATTTTTAACCGGCACGTCTATGAATTCCTCGAGTTCGGAAAAGTCCACGATATCATCGAATTTTTTATCCATTTCTGCCCTGGAATGGCCCAGTAATGCTCCGTTTAAATAAATATTTTCTCTTCCAGTATAATTTGTATCAAAACCTGCACCTAATGCAAGTAATGGAGCAAGTGTACCTGTTACCTTAACTGAACCCGTGGTTGGTCGTAGAACTCCTGAGATAATTTTTAAAAGAGTACTTTTTCCTGCACCGTTTAAACCCACAAAACCTACTTTTTCTCCCTGATATATTTTTAAGGAAACGTTGTTTAAAGCCCAAAAAGATTGAAAACGTATTTCTCTTTTTATGAATTTAATTACGAATTCCTTTAAACTGTCGGTTCGTTCTTTGTTTAAGTTAAATTCCATGCTCACATTATCTACTTCAATCACCGTATTTTTAGCCATGAATATCCCCTTTTATACATATAATATGAATTTATCTTGATATTTTCTCAATAACACTATTCCAATTACTAAAAAGACTATTGCTACAACTGTTGGAATTAGTATTTCCTGTACACTATACAATTTACCGTAATAGAAACAATCCCTTACACAATTTAATAAGTAAAACATTGGATTGAATGTCTGAATAAATTTAAATTGTGGCGGTAGAATCTCTGCCGGATAAAATATAGGTAACGCATACATCAATAGTAATGTAAACACACTGTATAAGTGTTCAACGTCCCTGAAGAACACATCCAATGTTCCTATAATAAGACCTACACCAAATGCCAGTATTAATGTTACAAGTATTGGTAAACTGGCAAATATTATGTAAATTGTAAAATCTACGTGTGTAACGAACATAATTGCAAATAATACAATTAAAGACAATAGATATGTTACAAAATTTGATAAAACTGCTGATAAAGCATATAAGTACTTAGGAACATATATTGATTTCCATATACGGGCAGAACTGACCATACTCCTCATAGCCTGAGTGGATGAACCTACGAATAATGCATATATCAATTGTCCCGTTAAGTAATATACTGGATAATTTTCTACACGACGGAACAAAGTGGAAAATACAACTGTTAATACAATCATACGAAATAAAGGATCTAAAAAACTCCATAATACTCCTAATACAGAATTACGATATTTGATTTTAATATCCTTCCTAACTAATTCACTTAATAATGATTTATATTTATTAAAGTCATTAAGTCCTTTAATTTGAATTTCGTTCATACTTTTATCCTCATCAATTTATTTCAATACTCAAAAAATATAAAAAAATTTGAAAAATGTTGAAATAAAATTCTATTAATTAAGTTTATATTTTACAATATTTTTAAATATTTGCATAGAATATTAATTGAACGAATCGATAAATTGGTTAACCCTATCCTCGTAGGTATGTCCTGAAATATCAGCACTTACCTTTTTTGGATTTTTCAGATTCTCTTCGATAAGACTGTTTAGTTCATCGACGGTTTTATACGTGACAACTCTTCCCTGGAATAATTCATCCAATCCTGACACGTG
Source organism: Methanosphaera sp. (assembly GCA_045639105.1). Lineage (GTDB taxonomy): Archaea > Methanobacteriota > Methanobacteria > Methanobacteriales > Methanobacteriaceae > Methanosphaera. Next base: position 11,520 of record JAZUCJ010000008.1, on the reverse strand, counting down.
GTCAGATATGATAAAGGCTCCACATGCTACACCATCAAATATTCTGTTAGAAACAAATCCTTTTTCCCGCATATCAGTCCAGTGATCGTTAAGTAAAATTTTACAAGATGAATATGCCTGATGTAACTCCTTATTTGGAATGTGTTCTCCCCTAATGTACTTTTTATCTATCAAACCATCCCAATCAGCACCATAAACTGACAAGTTATGATTTGTTGGTAACAAATCCTTTAATATTTTCCTGTAAACTCTACGGGAATTTCCTACAAACAACAATTCGGATTTATATTTCTCGTTGTATTCGTGGAAAAACTTATTATTGTCCGTGCATTGCCACATGCAGTCAACGGGTACTTGAAGCTTATCCTTCAGCTGTTCGGTCCAGTATTTTGAAGCCACAAATACGTGGTCATATAATTCGTATTCATTTAATGAAACTAAATCTGAATGAGAGATATTCCACATTATGTTATAATGCTGAACTTTAGGTTTGTAGTAAGAAAGTCCCCTTAATACTATTACAATATCACCCACGGAGTCAGTTGAATCCTCCCATTCGGAGAGCATTTGAATTTTGACCAGGTATCCTTTCTTTTCAAACTCTTCCTTCAGGCCTTCTGCAACGTAGAAATCTCCCCATTTATGAATTTCGTTCCAGGATGGTACTGGTGTTTTAATGATTATTTTTGGTTTTTCATAATAGTTTATTAAAACGTTTCTAAGGGTTTCTGCCCTATGTTTGTATGTATGATTTTCTAAAACGATTTTCTGTAAGGTATTTATCTTTAATTCCCTTTCATCAGAATTAATCAGATAATAGTTTAGAAGGTCTGTTAATTCTTCTTCTGAATGATATTCGGGAATTTGTCCATCAAACACTTCCTGATTTCCCTTGCTTCCGTTTGTTATGACAAGTTTTCCTGATGCCAATGCGTCAAAGACTCTGCTGTTTACTGATCCCCATTCTTTTGTAACGTGATTTGCATCATCTACGACAATTTTACATGATGAATATACCTTAGGCATGTCCTCGTAATGTACAAAACCCTTAGAGTATTTTGATAATTTAGAAATTTTATTCCAGTTTGCTCCATACAGATTAAATTTATAATCAAGTAACTCCGGATTCAGGAAGTCTATAATTTCACGTTTTGCATCCCAGTAACTTCCCGTGAAACAGTAATCACAAATATATTCCTCCGAACTTGGCACATATTCATTGAACATCGTTGAATCTGAGGCTAAAGGATAGTATACTGCATCTCTTCCAGTATGTTCTTTGATATAGTCACATGCTATTTGGCTACTTGCAAATATTAAGTCATACTTTTTAAATGATGGATTTTCTATCCATCTTTCAAACCAGTTTCTTAGCCAAGCTATTTTAACCAATAATCCATTATCACAATCCACTTTAGTTAAATCATATGCATCCAATAATGAGATTAAAACATCAACATCCTCATCCACATGGTACCAGTCGCGCTGTCCCTTAGATTTTCTTCTGGACTGGTATTTGATATTCCAGCCGAACTCTTCCAATTGTTTTGCAAGGGTTAATGCCGTGAAATAATCTCCCGCAGTCGTGTTTTCATCGGATTGTGTGACTACAAATGATACTGTTAAATTTTTGTTGCTGAATATCTGATTGCAATTTATTTTATCATTAATTAACTCTTTTCTTAACCATTTGTTCCATCTTTCTATGAATATACGCTGATTGTTAAGTCTTCTATCCCTTACCTCATTTTTATTATTTTTTTCCTGAGTTCCGAATTCGTAATGATATAGGATGGATTTGGGATTATATATGTTTTTGTAACCTGCCTTATGCAATTTTAGGCATAAGTCAACATCTTCATAACCATAAACATATTTTTCATCAAAGCCGCCAACTTCAAGGTAGGTTGATTTCTTTATCAGCATGCATGCAGCGGTCACTGCAATAATTTCTTCATCTTCCGTTTTATTTAAGATGTTCTCATATTCTTCAGCATTATCCCTGTTGAAAGGTTTTATGTAACCGTCACCCTCCTTGAATATAATTCCTGAATGTTGTATTGTATATGACTTTTCTTTGTTGATTTTTGATGAATCACAATTTGGATAAATTAATTTTGATCCTACTGCACCCACATTTTCGTTTGATAGCATGGTTTTCATCAGATGGTTTAGCCAACCGTCCAATGGTTTTGTATCATTATTTAAAAATAGCAGGTATTCCCCTTTTGATACTTCCACTCCCTGATTATTTGCATGGGAAAATGTTTCATTATCATTATTCTGTATTATCGTTATTGGAAGATTTTTGTAAGCGTTTATTACGTCAAGGGAGTTGTCTTTTGAATTGTTGTCTATGATGATTATTTCATAATCAAGGTGTGTTGTTTCATCAATAACGTCCAATAAACGTGACAAATGAGAAGCACCATTTCTATTAACTATTATTATAGATACTAAAGGGGAGTTATCCATGTTAGGAATTGTATTTTTTTTGTTGTCTTCCTGAATCAATGTAATGATTTTTTGTTTTTCTTCATCGGATAAATGGCGTTTTTTCCTAAGAATTTCTTTTACGTTTGTTTTTACTTTATCTGTGTAACGACCTTTTGCATCAACCATTTTGTGTTTGATGCTTCTTGCTTTATTAAATCCTTTAGTGTTACGAATTTTTTCTGGTACCCTCAATTTCATTCCTCCCCTATATTATATTAATATTTAATTTTTATTAGTAAAAAAAATTTTCATTAATAGAATAATGATTTATAATTTAAAATATAGATTATTAATTATTTATAATAAAAAACATGAAAGGTTTAAATATGGTTTCAAAAAAGAAAATTATTCTTGCCATAATTCTTATCTTGATTGTAGCTATTGCTGCTACAGGAATATCCTTTTTTATGAATTATCAGCAAGGAAAAGCAAGTTTTCAGGGAAAACATAATATTTTAGTATTATGTGCTGACCCAACTGAACAAAGAGCAGGAATTGGTGCCGTAGACATGGCATTTATTATCCAATTAAATGATGGACATCTGGGCGAAGTTACGCCTGTATATCCTGGAGGATTATTTGACCCTTCAATGACGCCTCCTGCAGATTTAAGAAGTGAAGGAGTTGATCATTGGTATCTTCATGATTCACTGTGGACGGAAAATTTAGAAGAAGGAACTCAAAGAGCTCAACAAATAGTTAAATATAATACTGGAGAAGATTCTGACATTGTAGTTGTAGTTACACCTGATGCTATAGATGCCATGATTAATACCGTTGGCCCAGTTTATTCAAATGGCCAGGAAGTTACTACTGATTCACTTGAATTCCTACGTAATGATCAGGATGAACATGGTGCTACCAGAGGTGATGCTATAGAAGGTTTAGCTGATGGTATAATTGAGGCAACCAAAAGTAGTGGTAAAAAAGTTGATTTACTCAGTACCGTAACGGATCAATATGCGAAAGGAAACATACAGGTTGTTCCTAGCGATGTATTCGATAAATTAATTGCTTATGCTGGAGTAAGTAATTTATTATCATGAATCAATATTTTTTTTGATTCATGATTTTTTTTTATTTGGTTTAAGATTTTAATTTTATTTTATAATTCAAATGCTCTTTCGTTGACTTCCTGAATTATTTCCTGTTCATTAATTGTTTTTAGTTCCTTGTTTTCTAGTAATATTTGTCCGTTACATATTACCGTATCCACGTCTGTTCCTAATGAGGAGTATATTATGTTGCTTAATGCGTTTCTTTGAGGTGTCATGTGTGGAACAAGTGTATCGACCATGACGATATCTGCCAGTTTTCCTTCCTGTATACTTCCTGCATTAATGCCTAATGCTTTTGCACCGTTTTTTGTGGCCATTTTAAAGGTATCTCTTGTTGTTAGTACTTGTGGATCTAGTGTTTTGACCTTCTGTAAAAATGCAGTTAATTTCATTTCACTGAACATGTCCAGATTATTGTTTGATGATACCCCGTCGGTACCTATTCCAACGTTTATCCCCTTTTCCAAGTATTCTGTTACCGGTGCTATACCTGATGCCAGTTTCATGTTACTTGATGGATTATGTGCTATTGACACTTCTTTTTCCTTTAGTATGTCCATTTCATCATCGGTTGTCCAAACTCCGTGTGCTGCTATAGTGTTTGAATCTAAAACGCCAATATTGTCCAAATATTTAAATGGTGTTTCTCCCTTATCGTTGATTAGATCTTCAACTTCTTTTTTGGTTTCTGAAACGTGTATGTGTAATTTTAAATCATTTTTTGATGCCATTTCCTTTGATTTAACAAGCAGTTCTTCAGAACAGGTGTATGGTGCGTGAGGTGCTACTGCTACTGTTATCCTGTTTTGGCATGTGTTATGACAATTTTTTATTAGTTTTTCTGTTACCTTTAATTCGGATTTCATTTTTTCTTCATCAAACAAGTCAATCATACCGTAACCTAAAACTGCTCTCATACCTGTTTCATCTACTGCCTTAGCCGTTTCTTCCATGAAGAAGTACATGTCATTAAATGTTGTTGTTCCTGTTTTTATCATTTCTGCCATGGCCAATTTTGAACCCAGATATACCAATTCTTCGTTAAGGTTTGCTTCTTTAGGCCAGATGTATTCCTGCAGCCATGTTTGTAAGCTTTGGTCATCACCTTCTCCCCTTAATAAAGTCATTGCTACGTGAGAGTGCGTGTTTATTAAACCTGGCATGGTGATTTTATTTGTACCATCTATTACTTTTTCTGCGTCTTTTTCATTTAAAGCTGTGCTTATTTCTTGGATAGAATCATCCACTATCAATATTGATGATTTCTTTATTTCATCCGATATAATTAGCGTGTCTTTTATTAATATACTGTTAGTTTCTACCATAATATCACGTGATTGATGTTATAATTATATTTATAAAAGAAGGGTTAATAAAATAGTATGTTTAAAAAATATGCATAATCTATTTAATTATCTTACTTATAAGATTTACATATGGTAAAAGATTTCATTATGGATAATTTTTTTTATTTGCATCCTGGTTATACTACTTTTAACACGATTATTTTCGGGTTAGTTTTGGGTTTGATAATTTTGGGAATCATTAAAATATTTGAAAAACTTGATAAAGATCCTCTGGATTTGATTTATCCATTAATCCCCATTATTGTGTTTGGTTCAACAAGCCGGGCATTGGTAGATAACCATGTTTATCCAAGAATTCATTTATTGGCTACCCCAGGGATTTATATTTCCATTGGATTAATGACCATCCTTATTTTGGTTGTTAGTTCATTTATTGAAAAACATAGCAATGTTAAATATTATGATGTTATTACAATTTTTGGAATTATCATATGTGTTCCAAACATTATTCTGATAATTTTTCATGGAATTAATTTAAAGATAACTTTATTGGAGTTAGTTTTGTTTACTGTAGTTTCAGGCCTGTTTTTCTTATTAAAAAACAAAAATGAACTTATAGGAAATAGGGGTAATTTTGAAGTTCTTATGGCACATGTATTCGATGCCACATCCACATTTGTTGCAATGGACTTTTATGGGTATTATGAACAGCATGTACTTCCCACAATGCTTATAAACTTTTCAGGAACTGCATTAATCATGTATCCCTTAAAAATTGGGGTGATTCTGTTAATTTTATATATCATAGACAAACAAATTAATGACAAATTTGCCAATCACATGCTAAAATTAGCCATTTTTATTTTAGGATTAGCTCCCGGAATACGTAATTTTACAACTTTAATCCTTTCTTTAGCTTAAATAGCTTAAAAAAAGGATGAATAACTCTTTTTTTATTAATTTCTAAAAAAAAATTAGATAAGATTATATAAAATGTTAAAAATAATAGTATTATAAACTAAATGGAGTGAAAATAAATATGACATTCAACCCACCATCAGATGTTATGATTTATGACACCACCCTAAGAGATGGTGAACAAACACCTGGTGTTACGATAACAACTGATGAAAAAATTGTAGTAGCAGAAAAATTAGACAAATTAGGAGTAGATGTTATCGAATTGGGTTTCCCAGCAGCATCTCCAGGAGAACAACGAACATTTAAAGAGGCAGCAAAATTAGGTTTTGATGCACAAATTAGTGGATTAGCCAGAGCATTACCTGTCGACATTGATAAAGCAATTGATTCTGATGCGGAATACATACACACATTCATTGGAACATCACCACTTCATCGAGAATATAAACTAAAAATGAGTAAAGAGGACATATTAAACAAAGCAGTTTCTGCTGTTGAATACATCAAAGATCATGGATTAATCGCAGAATTTTCATGTGAAGATGCAACCAGAACAGAACTTGATTATTTATTAGAAGTATTTGGAGCAGTCCAAGAAGCAAAAGTAGATAAAATTAATGTTCCGGACACTGTTGGTGTTACAATACCATCCAAGATGAATGAGTTAATAACCAACATTAAAGAAGTTATTCATGTGCCAATTAGTGTACACTGCCACAACGATTTTGGTCTAGCAGTTGCAAACTCATTAGCAGCTATTGAAGCAGGAGCTCAACAAGCACAATGTACAATCAACGGGCTTGGAGAAAGAGCAGGAAATGCATCTCTTGAAGAAATTGTTATGACCTTAAAGAAAGCTTACAACATTAATACAAACATTAACACTGAACTATTAGTTAACACTTCAGAAACTGTTTCAAGAATTTCAGGAGTAAAAATGCCACCTAATAAGGCAATTGTTGGTGAAAATGCATTTGCTCATGAAGCGGGTATTCACGTTCAAGGAGTTTTAGAAAATAGTAACACATACGAAGCATTTTATCCGGAGGAAGTTGGACATAAAAGAAGAATTGTTTTAGGTAAACTAACCGGAGCAAATGCTATTAAATCCAAACTTGAAGAATACAACATTAAACTTGACGATGCCCAATTTGATGAATTATTCTCAAAAGTTAAAGCCATGGGAGATTCCGGAAAAACTATTACCGATATTGATTTCAGATCAGTTGCAGAAGCAATTCAAGGTAAACCAACAGTTGAAAGAATCAAATTATTAGGAATTAGTGTAATGACTGGAAACAGTACTTTACCAACAGCAACCGTGAAATTAGATCTTGATGGAGAAATCAAATATCATGCAGAAACAGGTGTTGGTCCAGTGGATGCAGCTTTAAATGCAATCCAATCCCTTGTAAATGAAATTGTTAAATTTGAACTCGAAGAATATCATATTGAAGCAATTACTGGTGGAACAAATGCTTTAGGAGAAGTATTTGTAATTACTGTTGATGATGAAGGCAATAAAGCTACAGGTAGAGCAACCGATGAAGACATTGTTAAAGCCAGTATAGATGCTATTCTTAGTTCAACAAATAAACTATTAATGTTAAGAGATTAAATAAAAAGTTTTTATTTAATTCACATTATTTTTTTTAATTAAACAACTTTAAAACTTTAAATAAATAATAAAAATACATTAAAATATAAATATTAGATATAGTATATATTCTATTATAATGTAATTATGGAGGAACAAAAATGGCAGAAGAAAATATAGTATACATTGGAAACAAACCAGTAATGAACTACGTTTTAGCAGTAGTTACACAAATGAACAGTGGAGTAACAGAAGTAATACTAAAAGCTAGAGGCCGAGCAATTAGTAGAGCAGTAGATGTAGCTGAGATTGTAAGAAACCGATTTATTTCTGATGTGGAAGTTCAAAGCATCGACATAAGCACAGAAGAAATTGTTGGAAACGAAGGAACTTCCTCCAACGTATCAGCAATTGAAATAAGATTAAGCAAATAATCTTATTCAACACATTTACTTTTTTTAAAAAATTTAAAACTTTTATATATAACTATTTTTAAAAATAAACTATTTAATAAAAAAAAATAGAAGAATTATTTAATAATTTCTCCTTTTATCAAAAACTAATTTTTTCAGAGCAAATATTGCTGCAAGAATAACTGCTGCAAATACGACAAGGTAATATGTATATACGCTTGTTGGACCAACCCGTTGATCAGTGTTAAGGGAATAAAGGTTAGCATCTTCAGATGCCATGAATAAAGATCCTCCGGTAGTTGCAACTGATGCGGAAACACTTCCTGCAAGATTATCAATATATCCAGGATTAAATGTCCAAACTTCTTGTCCAGTAAACTTGTTTAACATCAACATTTTACCCGAGGAAGTTCCCACTGCTATGTTATTTCCAAATATGGATGGTGTTGAATTTATGGAACTTCCCGTTTTTACTTCCCATTTTTTAAGTCCGTCCCTAATATCCAATGCAAGTATACTTCCTTTATTGGTTGCAGCATATAATGTTGATTGTCTTTCATCAATAGATGGTGATGAAGTTACTGAAGAACCGGCATTATAGGTCCAAACTTCATCCCCGTTTTCTTCATCCAAAGCATATATCTGATTATCTTCAGAACCTATGAAAATTGTTCCGTTAACAATAGCTGCAGATGATTTCACATCATCTCCTGTATCATAATCCCATTTTAATGAACCGTCACTCGTGGAAACGGCATATACCTTATCATCATCAGAACCAAAGAATATTGTGTCATTATGTATTGTAGGGGAAGACCGGATATTATCCTCTGTTTTATATTCCCAGTCAAGTGTACCATCATCCCTATCAACTGCATGTAAAATTCCGTCATCAGAGCCCACATATACATTTTCAGAATCTATTGCTGGCGAAGAACGGATACTGTCTCCTGTTTTATACTTCCAATTTTCCTTCCCATTATCCGTGTTTATGGAATATAAATAACCATCATCAGAACCAACAAATAAGGTGTTATCCGATACTGCAGCACTTGAATAAATCGCGTCTCCAGTGGTGAAGTTCCATATTTGACTTCCATCCTGAGGGTCTAATGCATATAATGTTCCCTTTTGGGTTCCTACAAATAATTTATCACCGCACAATACCGGATTTGCTGTTATCGGACCATCCAATTGCACTGTCCATGTTTGTGTTGAAAAGGATGTGTCCTGTTTGACATAACCTGTATGCTTAATATTATTTTGAAACATTGGCCATTCAGTTGCTGAAAAGGAAGATAAACTTCCCATTAAGAGCAATAAAACAATTACGCAAACAATTGATTTTTTAAAGTTTCTAATCATTATTTTTTTACCTCCTAAATATCCCTATTAAATCTTACAACACCCACTACGAAGAATAATAGTGTGAAAATTAACAATATCACCAAATCCAAAGCAATTGAACTTAAACCTGCACCTTGTAACATTACTGCGCGGAAAGCATCTTCAGCGTATGTTAATGGCAATAGGTAAGATATTTTTTGTAATAACCAAGGCATTGTCTCTTTTGGGAAAAATACTCCACAAATAAACATCATAGGCATTGCGATAGGCATTACTATTTGAATATAATCTTCCTGTGTTTTTGACGTGGCCGATATCATCATACCAAATCCAACAAAACATAAAACCGAAATTAACATCACCAGTACCAATAATGCAAAGTTACCATTTATCACCACATTAAATATTAACATTGCAGAGAGTATTAGTATAACTGCCCTGATCATTTCTTTAACTACTTGTGAGATAATCTTCCCTGTCAGTACCGATGAAATACTTGTTGGGGTCATGAATAATCTGGCTAATTCACCTCGTTCACGTTCTCCTGCTATAGAATTTCCTAATCCTAGCATTGAAGACATGAACATTGTCATTGCAAGTACTCCAGGCAATAGGAAATCAATATATTCTATTTCACCGTATATTTTATTTATTTGTAATTTTATTGCCTGTTTTACGGCTGTTACCCTGTCGGTATTTCTGTTTGGTGATTCTACCTTACTCATTTCTATCTGTTCGGATAATGTTGCGAAGATTCTTTGTGTTGTAGGCACAACCATCTGCGTTGTCATCTGGTCCGACGAATCTATGTATAAAATTGCGTTCCTGTTGCCATCCTCTTCATAGTCCGAGGACAATATTATCGCAGATTTTACCTGCCCGTTATCCACCATTTCTTTAGCTTCATCGGGGTCGGAGAGAATGTCTTTAACTTCAAATGTTTTATCCGCCTTTATTGCATTTATTGTTTGATCGGTTATTGCACCGGATGTTTGTTTTACGATTACTACGGGAGTGTTTTCTACTGTTCCTCCCATTCCCCAACCACATAATGCAATCATTAGAATTGGAAATAAGATTAATGATACAAATTGAACTTTATGTCTCCATAAGGTCAGCAGATCTTTTTTTATCATCCACCATATTTTTTTACTTTCCATCTTCAATCCCCTTCCTTGATTTTGCGGTTATTGCAACAAAAACATCCTCCAAAGTAGGATCGTTTGTTTTTATGGATGCGATATTTCCACCATTAGCCAATATTGTGGTAATTACCTCATTAACCGATGTTTCTGAACGTTTTAGACTAATATTTAAACGAGCATTTCCCAAATGTTTTACTTCATTAACCACGTTTAAGTCTTCCAAAGAATTAATCATATCCTCATTAATGTTTGAAAGCATTACAGTAACTTTTTCACTTTCATCAGTTAATGATGCTTTAAGACCGTTAATTTGTTCCTTATTTTCTTCAATTCCTTCTTGTTCCAGTTTATAGATGGTTTCACGTATGTGTTTGTTGTTTTCTTCCACGTTTTGTAATAACTTGTCCTTCAATCCTTGAGGAGTATCACTGGCAACTACTCGTCCAGTATCAATAATGTTAATATTATCACAAATCTTGTCCACTTCATACATGTCATGAGAACATAATATGATTGTTCGACCCTCATCGTTCAAATCAACCATCAAATCCCATAAAACTCTTTTAGTTGTTGGATCTAACCCTACTGTAGGTTCATCCAGGAAAAGTATATCCGGACTATGCACTAAACTTGCAACTACCGAAGTTTTTTGTTGCATTCCCCCAGACAATTGTTTAACATACTTATCCTGAGCATATTTAATATCGACCAGTTCCAACAAATCATCAATTTTTTTGTCTTTGATTGATTGGTCAACGTTATAAAAATCCGCACATAATTCCACGTTTTCGCGTACGGTTAAATCCTTATATAAACTTACCAATTGTGGAACCATACCTATCCTGTTTCTTACTTCATCCGGTTCTTTTGAAACATCAAATCCTGCTACTTTAGCTTCACCACTGGTTTTTGGTATTAAACAGGTTAGCATTTTTATGGTAGTGGTTTTACCTGCACCGTTAGGTCCAAGTATTCCACCGATAGTTTTATCTTCGACATATAAATTTAAATTATCCACTGCCTTAAAATTATTATCGTATACCTTTACTAAATTATTTGTTTCTATGGCATATTTCATTAATTCACCTCCCCATTTAAAACAAATTACAATTCATCAATACTTCATCATGTTAATTATGACTTATTTTACCATCATTGTTTAAATAAAATATTATTGAATTAAGTAATTATAGATATTTTTTTTCATTGTTTATTAATTATTTATTAAATATGTAT
>JAZUCJ010000007.1:0-7079 GCA_045639105.1 Methanosphaera sp. | reverse complement strand
ATTATATTTTACTTCTTTATTTAATTTAAAATACATTTATATAGAATATTATAACAATATCTAATTATATAAATAAAATAATTTCTAATGAATAATGATTTAAAAACATATTCGAATATTATTCTCTAATTTCTATTGTTTTTTTAAAAAAAAGTAGGAAATCTATTATTTTTAAATAAGAAGTAAAAGGGTTGAACATAATGTCCAGGGTATTGTTCGTATTATCTGATGAAATTAACATACCTATCAATACTGCAAAAGAATTATTATCTAAAAGAGTATATGAAGATAATATAGATTTTTTAGTAATAGTTGCATTTAAAGATATATTGGATAAGGTGGAAGACTTAAAAACTTACTATAAACAAACCTATGCCACGGACATAAATTTAAGCGTACTGATTCTTAAAGATTTGAATAACCTGGACTATGTTTTTGAAAGATTTAAATATAAGCTCAATGAATATCCGGATTCTGAAATAATCATAAATTACACTTACGGTTCCAGTAAACTTACCGCAATAGCAGTAATAGTTGCCAGATTATACGGATTAAAAATTCAAAACAAATTGGAAATCGATGACACTACCAAAATAAGTAAATTTGACATCGTTGAAGAAAAAACCAACGGCAGTACAATGTATATAATTAAAAAGTTATTTAACAGTTATCACTTTTTAATAGCAAAGGAGTTACTGGAAGAAAAATACGCTGATTTTGGACTTATAAAACAGATGTTCTCAGAAATAATTGACTTATACCTGAAATGGGATTCCTTTGAATATATTGATAAAGAGTATGATGAACTGATTAATTTCTTCACCACATTAGACACTTTACCTAAAAATGTGGAGGCATTAGAAATATTATCCGATAAAGATAACAATCTGTTCAATTCATATAGGATTGCGGATTTAATAAACAATTCCAAACGCAGAATTGAAGAAAAAAAGTATGATGATGCCATAATCAGATTGTACCGAACTTTGGAATTAATCGCTGAAGTGCAGTTAGCCGAAAAGCATGGAATTCAAAAGAATGACATCCACATCAATGAACTAAAAGAGCTTGACATAGAAAGAAAGGCCATTCAAACCCTAATTGACAGGTTGGATTATAAATATCCGAAGTATAATCTTTCATTAACATCAGCCTTCTTTTTGCTTCAAAAGTTATATGATGATGTGGGAAAACATTACTATTATAATAAGGACAGTTATCAACAGTTATTTCAGAAAAGAAACATTTCCATATTAGTTCATGGAAGCTACACCTATGACGTTGAAGAAGTAAGCCGAATGTATGATCTGGTTGTTTCAATGGCTAAAATCTATAATAATAACATGGAAGAATATCTGGAAAACACTGACTTCCCAAAATTCAAGATTTAATCTTATTTTTTCTCTTATCAGTATTATTATAAATAGAGTAATTGTATATATTATGATTTAGTAATATACTATTGTGAGTAAAATGCTCACAAATAAATAAACATATTAAATATTTGAGCTTACAAATTAGGAAAAATTAATTAAATTAGAATATAAGCAATCTAATAAGGTTTTTAAACTTATCAGTAATGAATTTTAATTAATTTCTATTATATGCTATTTAATTAAATGAGAAATATTTGTAACATCTTTAAAAATAACTCCAAAATGAGTGATTAGGGAAGTCCTGTTAAACGTATTCGTTTACAGGATTTCTTTAATTTTTATTATAGTAATTCTCTTTTTTTTATCAAAAACTATTATTATTAATTTAAAAGCAATAATGTTCGTATAAAGTTAATATACGAAAAAAATTAAACATATATTAATCTAATATATTAACAAAGAGTAGGCAAAGATTATGAAAAGAAAGTTATTGATGATTGCACTTATTTTAGTGGTGTTTTTTTCATTTATTCAGACGGCAAGTTCAACAAGTGTTTTTTTAACTTCGGACCATATTGGCAGTGAAAGTAATGATCTGGACATGTTAAATTCTGTTAAAGATTACATAGAAGAAATCAGCAATGGTCAACTTGATGTGATAATTGACAGTGAAGCACCAAGTCCCGGAGAAGGTACTAGGGCCATAGAAAGTGATGCGGATGTTAGCGTAAATTTTGCGGCTAACTGTGCAGGAAACTTTTTGATTCTTGCCAAGGCTAAACAAAATATTGATAAGCAAATAATCTTTGTAAATGTTGGAAATCTGGATTTGGACAATAAGGATTATATTAGAAGAGCATGGGATGATGATTATTCCAGTGATTACTTTGCAGGAATAAAAAATCCGGGAACCTTTCTCAAGGAATCGGGAATAGATTATATTCAGCCATTAAAGGAATATCCCGGCGCTGGAGAAATATATGAGTCAAGTGATGATGAAATTAACAGATACATAGCTCAGGAAATTGTTAATAAGGTCTATAATAAGAATTCAAATAATTATTATGATGAAGGACTCATCGTTACACATGATATGCATCCATCAGTCATGGCACAGGCAAGTAAGGAGTTGGTAAATAGTGATGACAGGCAATACCTGCAAACTTACGCATCATATTCGGCACCTCAAATACTTTACATGACAAGTTCCTATTTAAATGGAAATGGCTTGTCACAGCCGGATAATTATGAACAGCCTGACAATCCATATGAATATTCCATATTTGCAAGGGATTCATATTCTATCTATGAATACATGGAAATGGGAAGTATAGTAAAATCATTTATGGATGAAAACGGAAGGGCTCCAAATTATATTAATTATAAGGGAGCATATTTGGCTTATCCTGATGTTGTATATAATTTTGCACGTATTTCTGAAAACCATACGACCGGAAGTCATATGGACTTTGCATCAAATTATCGTTTTGATAAGGTGAACTCTTCCATATTATTGGATGTATTGCCATATCTTGTCGTGTTGCTGGTAATTTTAGTGCTATGTAAAGTATTTAATAAAATTAAGAATAGAAATAAGAAATATAGAAGATAGTTAATTATAAGTGATTGGAGGAATTTGATGTCTGATATTGAAAAAGTAGATAAGTATTTGGCAGATGCGGGAATGTTCTTTTTAGCTACAGTTGATGGCAGTCAACCAAAATGTAGGCCATTGGGCTTGCATATTTTGCATGATAACAGAATATATTTTGGAATAGGGGATTTCAAGCAAGTGTATGAACAGATGCAGGCAAATCCGAAAATAGAAATTGTCGCAAGTACCGGTGAAGATATTCTTCGTTACTATGGTGTAGCCAAGTTTGAAGACAATCCTGAAGTGTTGGATAAGGCCTGGGAAATGTTGGGAGATCTTAAGGCATTATATGATGAAAACGGATGGAATATGAAGTTGTTCTATGTGGATGATGCTACAGCAGAGTTTAGAAACATGTTTTCTGTAGATGAATCATATAACTTTAAATATTAATTATTCTCTCTTTTTATTTTATTTAATTATTAATTTTAACGAGATTTTTTGTATGTTGGAAAAGGATTTGGAAAGTAAAGAAAAAATTACGGTAGATATTCAGAAACTTGAAAGAAATCTTAGACAAGTGGAGGATATTACCTTTGTAGATAAAGAAAAGGAAGTTTATGACAGGGCAGTTGATTATATGAATGATTCAGTATATTATCTGGAAAAAGAGGATATGAGAACTGCTTTTGGTTGTATTGAATATAGTCATGGATTACTTGACGCATTGCGCATGATTCATGGATTAATCTGATAAATAGTCTTCTTTTATTTAATTAAGGTGGGGTATGAAGAAGAAGTATTGTCTTTTTTTACCTCAACATACTCTCTTTGATGGGAAAAACTTTTTTTTATAACCATAATTTGGATTTGTTTAACAATTTTATAGTCTTTTTAAAGTATTTTCCACTTTTTATCCAGCTGTCGTTTTGTCTGGCTTTTACGCATTCGTATTCGTTGTTGTCATCGTAGCGTGAAATTGCCATCAGACAGTATTCTTCGTTTTTGAATTCGCTGATATTGTCTAGGGTTATGCAGCTTCTATTTACTAATATTGGTGCAGATAGTTTCGTATCGTATACTGTTGTCATGGCAATCTTTTCATTGCTTTCATCAAGTTTGCTGTTATATTCGTATACTCCATTTACGGATTCGTCCCATGCTACTATGTTGAATATGATTGGAATTGTTGATAGTACAAATCGGTTTGCTATTGTTGTACATGAGTCTGTTTTTAGAAGAATTTCCATTAGTGATCTGTTTGGATTTTTTATTGCAATTAATCCTTCGGTTATCTTATTGAAGTATTCTAGCAGCTGTAGGAAACTGTTGTTTCCTCTTGCTTCCGGAATTATGTAAATGTTGGTTAAACTGAGCAATTCCTCGGATTCTATGTTGAATGTTATAAATCCTATGATTTTTTCGTTTTCGTCGGGAATTGCAAAATAGTAGAAGCATTCGTCTTTTTCTGATATGTTGTAGTTGTTTTCTTTTGTTGATTTGCATATTTCGGGATATTCGTTTTTCAATATCTTTGATATGTTGATGTTTTTTATTCCTTCTTCTGTTATCTGGCCACATTTTAGGTTTTCTAATGTGTCTGGTAGCAGTACTTTATAGTATGGGCTGTCTGTTTCTTTGATGAGATTTATTCCTTCGCTTAATTTTTCGCTGTTCATTTTTTTCTCCGTTGTTAGTTTTTTGTTTTCTGGTTGAATATTTGTTGTTTGTATCGTATACAAATTATCATATAATTATTGACATAATTGAAGTATTTTTTATTTTTTTTATATCTTTTTTGATTGTTTTTGCCTAAATCTTTATATTATACTTTTTTCATAATAACTATTATACCTATAGGGGTATATGTATAATTATTATGGGGACGATTAACATGACATACATGAAAAAGAAAGTATTCATAGTAAAAAAAAGCAATAACCTAAACTACACATACATAAAACCACACGCAATATACACAACAAACAATGAAAACAAACACTTTAATCAAAAATAACCAATTTACAAAAATTATAAATAAAATCAACTTCCAATAAAGTAATATGTTAAAATTAAGGGAATTAATAGAGATATTTAGTAGTGGACAAACATTAATAATGGATGAAGAAGCACTTGAAACATGCAATTACTACAGTCAAGAAGCTCAAAAAATAACAACAGAATTAAACACAAAATACCACGAATTCGAAGAAAGAAGAAAACTCTTCTCAAAACTAATCAACCAGGAATTGGATGAAGGATTCAGAGTATTCACACCATTCTACACAGACTTTGGAAAAAACATACACCTAGGAAAAAACGTTTTCATAAACGCTGATTGCAAATTCCAAGACCAAGGCGGAATAACAATAGGAGACGATACATTAATCGGACATAACGTCGTCTTGGCAACATTAAATCATGAAGAAGACCCAAACAAAAGGGGAAACCTAATTGCAGCACCAATAAACATCGGAAAAAAAGTATGGATAGGATCCAACGCAACAGTATTGCCGGGCGTAACAATAGGTGACGGTGCCATTATTGCAGCAGGAGCAGTTGTAACAAAAGACGTGGAAGCAATGACAATAGTAGCAGGAGTTCCCGCTAATTTTATTCGAAAAATAAAAACAGAAGAATAATTCAAACAATTCATGAGGTAAAATATGAATAACCCTAATGATTTATACTGGGATTCAAAATTAAACATCAAAACCAGCACATTTGATTATATGGAAGAAGATTATCAAAACTACGGCTATGATCCAACACCATACATAGTACTCGAAGAATTAGCCAAACTGGACTTATTAAAAAAAGATGACGTGCTAGTCGACTATGGATGTGGAAAAGGAAGAGTGGACTTTTTCATAAACAATCAGATAGGATGCAAAACAATAGGCGTAGATCATAGCGAAAGATTACTGCTAATGGCAAAGGAAAACTTAAAAAAATACGGGAAAAACAAGGATATAAGTTTTGTACATTCCAAAGCCGAAAATTATGTTCCAGATGAAGCAAACTGTTTTTATTTATTCAACCCCTTTTCTACAAAGATATTCAGACAAGTATTAAAACGCTTACAAAAATCAAAAGAAGAACATCCCAGAGAAATTCTAATATTTTTTTATTATTCAACAATAGAATATAAAATGTACTTGCCAACAGAAACAAGATTGGAATTAATTAAAACGCTAACTTTTAGTGAAGAAGCAATACAGGACAGAGTGCCCGCCATATTATCTGTTTTTCGACTAAAATAATAATTAAAAATAGAAAAATGGATATGTGAAGAAATAATAACTTATTTATTTTCTTTCATTTCTTCAATCAATTCTTTTAATTCATCAAATTTTTTATCATAATGCCTTTTCATCAACGCTACTGTGAGTGTTGCAGTACCTGCTCCCGAAATAACATAACCTGCCCATACAAGGAAAATAGCATTAATTTTTCCAGCAGTTGTACTTCCCAATATTGCATAACCATTACTGGTAAAAGCATTAGAAACCATTAAAAGAGAATCTAATAAATTCACATTTTCTACAAACGACGTCCATAAAAAACTTATGAAGATTATATTAAACAGTAATAGAATGGTGTATCCTAAACCATTGGACTTTGTATATGTTTTGAATCTCTTGTAAAAGTACCCTACAACATAAAACAATGCAATTAAATGAAGTACACTTAATATAATTATAAATGTATTGGTGGAATTAAATAACAGATAATTTAAGGAATCAAAGGGCATTAAACAAAATATGAGTAAATATGATCTAATATCCTTTATTTTAATCAAAGTAATGGCAAATAAACATGTAACTATATCATATAATGTAAAGCTAGTTAAATCATTTCCATAGAAAGTAAACTGATAGAAAATATTAATAACAAATATGGTTATCAAAATCAGATAAGAAACTTGTTTTAACGTTTGTAATTCCTCTAAAGGTAAATATTCCTCCATATTTAAAAGTCTATTGTGAGAATTATTCTTAAAATAATGATAAACGTATTTTAACAATAGGATTACAATAATAAAACAGATTAATGATAATATGAAAAATAATATTGTGTCGTCCATTTTTTTTCTCCTATAATATTAT
>JAZUCJ010000006.1:0-4188 GCA_045639105.1 Methanosphaera sp. | reverse complement strand
TAAAATCTTAAATATAATTTTGGATATAAAATTAACTATAATTAGATAAACTAAAACAAATTTAATAGAAAAATTTTTAAAAATATCTAAATTTAACGAAATTATAGGAGATTTACTTATGGTTGAAGAACTTGAAGAAATATGGAGTAATTACGATAGACAATCTGTATTTTACTACGTAGATACAAGATAACACCATTATTTAATCACTAAAATATTTAAAGACGAATCTGAAATAGTGAGTGAAATCATTGAAATTAATGAAAATGAATTACTAGGATTTAAATATGATTATTTTTTAAAAATTCCGGAAACTCAAGAGTTAATCAATAACTTCGATGATTTAAAAGCCTTACTGGATGGAAAAGATTTAACTGAAAGTCCAAATTCCGATGTGGTAGGTCTTGTAAAATACATCTTTGAAAACGTTAAAAATGCTGAAATCGGAAACATTAAAAACAAAAACTTCACATCATTCCAGTTAGATGAAATTAACAGAAACATTCTGGAAAATAAGAAAAAAGTATCCGAACTCTTAAAGGATGACATTTTCTCCAACGTTGAAACACCCGACATTATTGACATATACCTGCTGGAAACTGCATGTAAAGCAACCGACGAATCATTTAACCTTGCAAGATCATACGAAGTATACGATGAACTATTTGTTTTCCCAAGTAAAATGGAATTATACAATTGTATAGTTAAAGAAATTCTTCCGGTAATGAATAATGATAAAATATTTGAATTATACGTATTACTTAACACCCTGGAAGTTCTTGAAACTACCAAAGGAAAAATTACCTTCAAAAAAGCCGGTTTACCGGAACTGGCAGAGTATTACTACCAGGTTGAAGAAAACAGTATGGAACACACAACGGTCATGCAAATATTCTTCCATGACTTACCTGAAGAATTGTCAGCAAAGTTTAAACCATTACTTAAATATCCGTACATTTGTTTACGTATGACAAACTCTGTTAAAGCACAAAACCTTACCCGTGTAAGTTACTTATTACTGGAAATTGAAAGAATAACAGATAACCAGATAAAATACAAATGTAAAGCTACTGAGGATATTAGAAATATCCTTGTAGTATGGGATCACAGATTGTTCAACGATGAAAAATCACACATCAAGGTTCTTGATTATAAAACTCTGCAAATGGGTCTTAACAAATCCTTCGGTAACATTTTCAAGTTCCCTAACATAGAAAATGTGGATGTTATTCTTGAATACTTACCATACTTTGAAGATACTGATAATGAGTTTATAAAAATTGAGGGCGGTCAAAGAATTTATGATGATGAAGCCGATTTCTTCAAGGATGATTTATATCAGGAAAACATTTACAAACCTTTCGACAATCTTAAAAACTGGGAGGATAAAGGTTGGAAGTATATTAACAATCATGAACTAATCAAAAGGCTTGATTTGTTAACTATTCAAAAAATTATTTATCTTATAATGCAAAAAGAAAATGCAAGACCTGGATTCCTGGGTAAACTCATGGAAGACGGTACTGTATTAACAATCCTAAGAAGATTAAAGGAAATCAGGGACATCAATGAAAGTGAAATTACCGACCTTTATTCACCATATGCAAAACTTAAATGTTGTCCTATACATGATCCTGACTTCTATGCTCAAAAAGAAGAGGAAATGTCCGGTTTAGTTTCAAGACAATCCGAAGAGTTTTCAGAAGATGAATTGAACGTGAAATAATCCGACACTTACCCCTTTCCATCCCCTTTTTTTTAGGAAAAAATTTTATTTTAAAATTGTCTACTGTTACTTTTATTAATCTCTTTTTCATGTGAAATTTATAAAACTTGAATAAAGAATCATATTTTGTTGATTAGTATTCCATTATTTTTTTGAACCTATTATAAATATTATTAAAAACATAATATCATTTAATAACAATGAATGGGGGTTTTGTATGGTAAGCATCAGCGAATTACAACAACAGGAATTCTTATCCAACCAAAACAGCGTATTACATAACATTGACAGCAGAATAAAATTGATTGTTTTAATATTAATCATATTATTTGCCGTAACTTCATCAAACTACATCGTATTTATAGTGCTTGAAGCATACCTGCTCCTATTAATATACGTCAGTGGAATATCACTCAAAGATGCTTTGATGAGAGTTCTTCTAATTTTGCCGTTCGGATTCTTTATTGCCATATTTCAACCCTTTATTCAACCGGGAGACGTGTTGTATACATTACCCCTTGGAATTAACATTACACTACAGGGAATACAGTTTGCACAGCTGCTTTTAGCAAGACTGGTTATAAGTATAACATCAATCGTACTGTTTTCTTATATTACTCCCATGAAAGATGTTGCTGAAGCTTTCAGAAGATTACATGTGCCAAACGAGTTTGCGATGATTTTCTCATTGTTTGTAAGATTCCTATTCCTATTCTATGATGAGTTAAACAGTATACGCCAAGCACAGGCAAGCCGGTGCTTTTCACTATCAAACAACACCCCTTATCTCTGGAAAGTAAAACAAGTAGGATACTTATTCATGATGATGTTTTTAAGAGCATATGATCGGGGAGAACAAGTATATTCCAGTATGGCAAGTAGGGGCTATAATTCGGAAAGTCAAATATATTTCTCCAAGGAAAAATTAAGCACCCAAAGCATACTATACATTGCAATACCTGTAATAATCATGATTATCCTATTGCTATTACAGTATTTCCACATCATTTAATTTTTTTTGATTAATTTATTAACCATTTTTTTAAGCATACTATTTTAACAAATAAAAACATATAATATAATAGTTACATATAATGATAATTTTTTAATAATATATTTATCACTATCAAAATGAATAAACAATGTACACGCGGTGAATTAAATGGATGCCATAATAAAATTAGATGATATTAAAGTTAAAGAATGGGAAAAAGCTAAAATAGAATTTGATGTCGTTGATGAAGCAGATAACCCATTAAACGGAAGAGTAGCTGTAAAAATTAATCAAGAAACAAAATTTGATACCAATATTGAAGATGGAAAATTCTCCAAGTTAGTGGATTTCAGTAGTTTCCACGAACCGGAATACACGTTAGATGTGATTTATGGTGGAAATGACCAGTACGCACCAGCAATGAAAAGATCAAAAATTATCATTGAAAAAGCTGAACCGATTCTAATATCACTCTTTGACTTACAAAATGCTTGTTACAGATTAAACAAGTGGATTGAAGCAAACAAAAGAGTGCCTGGTAAAATTTTAATAAACAAACACGAAGTAACCATTGCAAATTTATTTAATTTACTAGTTACTGCCGTGAACAAACTTAACAACAATGATAACAGTGCTGTTGAACTTAAATGGGTTGATTCACCTTCCATATCCAGTGAAACAATTACTGAATCTGCACTTCTTAGCAATGAGGAATACATTAAAATTACTGAAGACATCATTTCACAACTAAAAGAAACAAAAACATGCCCAAGTTGTGTTGAAATAGAAGGTGGAAAAATCGGTTTTATGAACCTTGTATATACATTTTCAACATTAATAACCAATAGTTCTACCGAAAATGGTTTATTGTCCGGTATTTATATTAAACCTTGGAAAGAAATTGTTGCATAATTATTGCAACAATACATTTACACTTTTTTTTATTAAAAAAATTTTAAAAATAGAAATTTTATTCAAATACTTCCTCTTTAGGAAGATAATCACACAGGTGCAGTTCTTCTTTTAATGCATCGATTGTGAATACTAATATTTTATTATTTAATTCAATCCACTTAAAATCCTGTAATGGTTTTTCGAACGAGTCAAATTTACTTCTATGGTTTTTAATTATTCGTGCATGATTTTGTACTTCTTCAATTTTTTTAACAAATAAGTTGTATTCTTTAAAGTTAACAGTCCTTATTGAATCTAATTTTTTTTCTAACTCTTTTTCCATAGTAACTTCATAGACCATTTTTTATTCACTCAATTATTATTTTAATATTATACAAACGTTCAATTAAAAAATCATATAACTTACATAAATTAGCAAATGTTTAATTGTAACATGAAATTTTGTAAAGGGTTATAAAATTATAAGATATAACTATAAAATATCATTAAAATACTATCTTTTTTATATCAATAGTCTATTCAAAACCCTATAAATAATTATGTGTTTAATAAT
>JAZUCJ010000005.1:0-4632 GCA_045639105.1 Methanosphaera sp. | reverse complement strand
AACATCAACCTTAAAGCATCGACATTTTCATCGGTGCAACGAGATAAAATCTCCGAAATTTGATAATCACTATCAAATACAATTTTATTACCACGTTTTAATTCAAATAAAGATTTTAACACATCAACTTTATCCAATTGGCATGATTTTAAAATATAAATTACTTGAGAACTACCATCAAACATTGGTTTGTGACCATTTTTTGCATCTAATATCATTTTTAAAATATCAAATTTTTCTGATGGACAATTATTTAAGATGCCTGTAATTTCAAATGGACGCTCAAATCTTGGTTTGTCGCCATCTTTTGCTTCTAATATCAATTTTAAGATATCTGTTTTTTCTGGTGGACACGCGTTTAAAATATCAGCAATACCTGATAAATCCTTAAATCTTGGTTTGTCACCACCTGTTGCTTCTAATATCATTTTTAAGACATCTATTTTTTCTGGTGGACACGCATCTAAAATATCAGTAATGTCAAACGAATTTGTTAATCTTGGTTTGTCGCCATCTTTTGCTTCTAATATCATTTTTAAGACATCTGTTTTTTCTGGTGGGCACGCGTTTAAAATATAAGCAATACCTGATAAATCCTTAAATCTTGGTTTGTCACCACCTGTTGCTTCTAATATCATTTTTAAGACATCTATTTTTTCTGGTGGACAATTATTTAAGATGCCTGTAATTTCAAATGGACGCTCAAATCTTGGTTTGTCGTCATCTTTTGCTTCTAATATCAATTTTAAGACATCTGTTTTTTCTGGTGGACACGCATCTAAAATATCAGTAATGTCAAACGAATTTGTTAATCTTGGTTTGTCACCATCCTTTGCTTCTAAAATCACTTTTAAAACATCCGTTTTCTCTGGTGGACAATTTTTTAAGATATCGGTAATTTCAAGTGAATACTCAAACCTTTGTGCTTTACCTATTTTAGCATTTAATAATATTTTTAATGTATCAACATTTTCTGGAGGACAATCTTTTAAAATATCAACAATAAAATTTGACGAATAAATTAAATCATCGCCATTTTTCATTTCTAGCATCGTATTTAAAATATCCGCTTTTTCCGGCGAGTAATTGTCTAATATTCTAAGACACTCTTGAGGTGTAAGCGGGATTCCATAAGAATTTTTTATACCTTCCAATACAGATTTTACATCATCAACACTCATCTCTTCAGTAACCAGTTTTGTTGAAGTCGAAATTGTAACGTCAGTACTAACCTCTGATTGAGGTTTTAATCCCATTTCAGTTTCAACTTTTGGAGCATCTGATTTTGGAGCATCAACTCTCGGTGCTTCTGTTTTTGGAGTTTCAACTTTTGGAGCATCTGATTTTGGAGCATCAACTCTCGGTGCTTCAGTTTCAACTTTTGGTGCTACAGTTTCAACTTTTGGTGCTACAGTTTCAACTTTCGGAGCATCTGTTTTAGGAACATCTGTTTTTGGAACTTCTGTTCTTATTGATGGGTCAAAGTTGTTTTTATAAACACCTTTACCAACATTGATACCTGTTATCGTAGATATCATTATGCCAACTCCGTTTTGACGTAATGTCTCACTAATACTTTGGTCATAATCCATAGCACCTATCATTGCCATATCACCCAATACAGATAACACAAAGTCCGTTCCATGTTCCGCTACCATCTGTTTGAGTAAGCCTGCGCCCTGCGCTGCTACTTTCGTCTTCAACGCTGATCCCGCTATGCCTGCAGGGGTACCAACTAGCATTCCGCCTAAATCTAATGCCAATTCCTTGTAACGTCTGCTTATCTCTGCTTCGTCTATTTTATCTCTTGTATTCGCTTCTGTTATGCCTAATACGTTACGGATTGCCATTGAACCTAATGCTATCTGCGTTCCTGCTGCTAATACCTTTCCTCCAACTGCTGCAACTGCTAATAATTTTGAGCCAACTGCGGTTGTGCCTAGTCCAATAGCCGTTACTGTTGGAATACATGTCATTATCTTACCACCGAGCATCATTACCATACCAATTGTTCCCGCTACGCTCATAGATTTGTCGATAAACGTTAAGTTCTGTTCTTCCATTGCTTTTGCAAGTTCATCTGCATTCTGGCTACCTAATGCCATATCGTAATTCTGTTCGTATCTCAATGAATAGTAATCTAATGGTTTATTGTTTAATACATCATTTAAGCGTGCTTCTTGGTTCTTTTGTAAACCATTTAACAAGAAATCTATTGATTTATTCTTCTGTTCTTCTGTTTGAAGTGTTTCTGCAAAATCTATTTGAATATTGCCATCTTTATCTTCTGTTATTATTAAATTCAACTGTTGTTTTGTATTTAATTCTTCTAGTATCTCTTTGGCTTGGGATAAATTACCTGCAAAGTATTCGTTTACTATACCCTCTAAATTTGCTTTTCTCTCGTCTGCTACTGGGTTTATTTTTGTTGTTGTTGGATTGCCGTATTCGTCATATTCCTCTACTATTGCATCTCTATACATTTGTCTGTTTGAATCGATTAATGTTTTTAAGCCTGCATATTTATTATGTGCACTCAATGCATAGGTCATTTCACCTTTGCTTTGTTGCAATATTTCTATATTCTCTTTACTAAACTCTACCCCTCTTTCTAAAAGGTATGTCTCTTCAAATGTCATTAATTCATCATTGTCGAATGGGTGTGGGGTTGTGTTTATTTTAAATGTTGGGTGCCAATCTTGTATTGTTGAATCAGGATTATATCCCAATGCCGCATTACCTACTTGGGATAATAACTCTTGTTCTTCTTCTTCACTTGACATTATTAATCTATGTTGGAAGTCTTTTATGCCTTCCATTGTATTAATTGTATTTAATGTATCTGTTATATATTTATTTAACTGTTCGCTAAATTGTTCTCTACTTAATTGACCTCTATATTTATCTAAATAATCTACGCCGGTTTCGTCCTTTTGTAAGTAACGATCCATTAGCATATCTTTTAATCTCTCTTTATTTTTTTCATAATATTCGCGTTTGGTTAATGTTCCTTCTTGGGCTTGGGTTAAGTATTTTATGCTATCTTCTTCTTTGTTTATTACGTCTTTTACATTACGAGATGACAACTCCGTATTTAAAAAGTTCTTTACTGCGTCATATCCTTCGGATATTGATCCATTATTTATACGCATTATTACTTCTAATGCGTTGGACAAGTTCTCGCTTAAGTATGCTAAACTCAAGTCCTGTGCCTGTGCGTATGTCAGTTCGGTGTGTTGTGGGGTAATTGGTTGATTTGGGGTTACCAAATTCTGTGGTGTTTGTAATGTTATTGGTGTATTGGCAATGTGTTCTAGTGTTGTTCCCTGCCCCTGCGTTGTCTTAAAGCCATATCCAAATGCAGATGTGGCTTTGGCATTATCTATCTCACTCTGGCTTATCTCCCCTGCGGCTTGCATACATGACAAAATTACGCTATCCGGTTTGTTAGCCATATCCGGATTGCGCAATATATAACTATTTATTCTTTCCTGTATACTTATTTCTGCCATACTACACCATTACATGATGTGTTACGGATTTTCTCTTCCTAATCTTTAATAAATCCCGGAAGTTTATTAAGAGGTTGTTACAAAAAATTAACTTTTTCTTATTTGTGAACACAAATCAAAGTTATCATCAACTAAACTTGGAAGTTTAACATCATGTATTTCCGGAATCGGCAATTTATTCACAACCGCATTCACCATTTCTTTCTGCCATTTCATAATCCATAAATACAAAATCGCGACATATGCTTGTTGCAAAAAGACATACATACTAAAAACAATTGATGAATAAATTATAATTGCGGTCAAAACTATATCTGAAGGATTTATATCAAATTTATCAACGATATGCAGATACAGCACTAATGGAACTGCGATTAAAGACATGAGAACTTCTATTCCACCAAAACCAATTAAAAACTCTGCGCCCAATTCTTTTAAGTGTTTAAACGCCTTCTTAACAGAAGCCAATGGAGACATATCCTCCCAAGCGATTGCAGGATACACATAAAATACTAACATTCGAATTCCAGATTCAATCAAGGAAATAGATCCTCTTGCCGCGTTAATACGCCTATCACGTGATGTGTTTCCACGTTTGCTTTTGGCTGCTTTAAGCAATATATTTATTACTTCCAAGACAAACCAAACTATAGCCCAAACCAACATTATTGGTAACGCTCTTGGAATATCTTTAAAAATCACTTCATACAAAGCGTCAAATGTATTCGTTTTTCTTCCTCCCTCAACTTGTTGTATAAATTCAAGTAACACAAAACTGTTGAAAGAAATAATAGAACAATACAATACTATTACCGAAAACATAAAACCCAAACTTTTTTGTACCGTAGTAATTGTAGAACGATCAAAATGAAATACTAAATAAATAGTAATACAAGAAAAGAGAATCACATTTGCTAATATCGGCAAAAACATCACAGGATGCTTCAATAAAACCTTAAATGCATCTTTAAATATACCAGCAGAATTAACAAAAGATGTACGAATACCTGACATACATTAACCCCCCAATTCAAAAATGTCCAACTAATTTTATACTTATACTAAAAAAGAACCCATAGGGTTCTCTGTTATTAAATGGTACCCCCAAGCGAATTCGAAT
>JAZUCJ010000004.1:0-5238 GCA_045639105.1 Methanosphaera sp. | reverse complement strand
GTAGCTATCAGTCCGGCTTCGGGACCAAAGGCGCCACCATTAATCATGTTCGGCGTTGTCTGACTAAATCGGAGTATGCTGCTGGTGTCAATTCCGCTTACATGAAAGCCCAGGAGGTAGCTTTGTGTAAAGTTCCATGCGGAATGAAATGCGCCACAAATCCAGATGTTATCACATTTCAAAAACAATAGTGCCAGAAATATGCTGATTAATAATAGGTTAATGAGGGCAACAAGGTTAAAACCATTATTTCCAGTATGGGCTGAGATGAAAAACAGTGCTGAAACAAGGATTGCTACCAATACGGTGTAATTTTTTGAAAATAATGGAATAATCCATCCTCTCGTATATATCTCTTCACCAAATGGTTGAATGATGAATATTATGATGTATGGAATTGCCATGCGTAATGATGACAAGTCAAATCCATCAAAATGATACTGTCCTAGAAGCATGCCTATTATAACTATTATGATAAACATTCCAAATCCAAGGGCCAGTCCCTTTAACAGTGAAGTCAATATGTTATTTCTGCTAAATCCCACACTTCTCAGGTTACGTTTTTCAATTTTCGTAATAACAAGAAGGGATATGATGATTGTCACGAAAAACGATCCCAATGACAGCAATACGTAAGTGTCACTACCTTCATCCACGCCACTTACCAGAGTTAATGTTACCAATGCCAGTATTAATATCATGGCAATATATGAAAGGATAAAAATAAGTGTCTGTGACAGTACTGGACGATTGTCATCTGCCTTTGCTGTTTCTTTAAGGGTTTCTGATGTTTTCTTGAACTCTTCCAACTGATTAAACATTATCTAAACATCCCAAGTAATTTTACTATAATAATATTTGTTTTAATATACTTTAATAATTTATATTATTATTGTTTAAAGGTACGAAAAATTAGTGTATGATGATAGAAAGAATAGTCGTACTCCAGAACAATTATTTGATAATGGATATACAATTATAACTGGTTAAATATTATCCAATTATTATCGTTAGGATTTACACGATTGGATACTTAAGAAGAAAATGACAATTATGATAATATGGGATGTTATAACAAAAAAAAGTGAAAGGATAAAAAAAGGTATGGTTTATTTTAGTGAGTAAATTATTTCAGTAACTGGGTTGTCCTCATATTCAGGTACTGGCGTATCTTCATCAACGTTAAGGGTTACAATATAATCCTTACCGTTTTTGTTGAAGGTGTATACGCAGCTAATGATACCATTATCCTGATAGTTCTGCTGGTTGATTTTAACATTGCCGGCATAGTAATCGGCCTCCCCAATCAATGTATAACCCATGGCTATACGATTTTCCTTTGCATCCTCAGGATCAATTATTGGACCCTCATACATAGTAATTGCCGTAGTGTCATTATACAGTATAATTTCACTGGTATCATTGTCTATCAGGGTATACCCATCCGGTACGTTAAATGTTGAATTACCAAAATAAATCGTATCGGCAGAAACACTTGATATGCTGACAAGCGTTAAAAACATTAACAAGACTAATATTATTGATTTAATTTTCATACTACCTATCTCCTATTAGTGGCTTTCATACTTCATAATAAAAGGTATGATTTCCAAGATATTTCACATCCTTTACCAATAAAACGTTTTTATGACCATTACCGCCCAATGAACGATTTTCAACAATAATACAATCAATGTAGTACTCATAGTACGTGTCGGTGGACATCATATCCGTATTGAAGGTGGTGCTTATCTTGTTTGCATCATTCTGGTTCATGATAACATAACCCACATCCGATATGAAAACCTCCCTTTCATTTAAGGATTCAATCCAGAGTACTGTGTTAATATCATATCCTTCATTGTTTACTCCATTTTTTAATTCATCCAACAGAATGGACCTGTTTATTGGAGTATCCGAGTATAATGTTAATGATGTCTCGTTTTCATATGTAATGCCAAATAATTTAGCATCATCAGGGTTTAAGTGGCCATCATTATCCATTATATACCCAGTGAACACTCCAATAAATATCAGTATAACCAGTAAGGCTATGATGGAAACTACTTTATTCATAAAAACCACAAAATTCAATTATTGTAATCCAAGTAATTCTATGACTAATCTAATATATAATCTATGTGCCAATAAAAACTATACCCACATTATATAGATAATATGGCTTTTCTATACTCATATAACAAATACAATATTATTCACATAGAATTGGAAGGACAAATCAGGAATACAGATAATATGAATCAGTTTTATCCAAAAATCTTTTAATATTATTTGGTTACGTGTGAAATACAATAGTTTACATTGGACAATTAATGAGAGAGCTATTCATGATTAATTATGCAAAGCAATAGATTAAACAATACACATTCGAGCATTCAAATAATCAGATTTCTATGGATGATAAAAAATCATTTATATAGCAAGAATAATAACTAATATCATGAGTCAATGAAATATAGGATAAGAATGGGGTAATAATATGATTAAAATTAATAAGACAATCCTACTCTTAATACTGGTGGTAATAAGCATTTCCATGGTATCAGCAGCCGACAATAATACCCTCGATGAAAAAACAGTCACTGATAACTTAAATACCAATAGTATAGAAACACAAACAACCAGTACACAAGAGATCAACACGAAAACGGAATCATTCACATCATTAAATGATAAAATAGGAGAATCCGGGGAAAATTATATTAGGCTAACAGAAGATTACAGATTTAACGCTTCAACAGATTCAGAACATGTCAATGGGATAACAATAGACAAGGATAACATGGTACTCGATGGATGTGGTCATACAATAGATGGAAACAATGAAGCCAGAATATTCAATATCACTGGAGAAAATGTTCTGCTAAAAAACATTAAAATAATAAATGGACTAAGTACAAATGGAGCAGCCATATACTCCAGTCAATCAATAAACATAATACAATGCCACTTCGAAAACAATACAGCCAAGGCAAATGGTGGAGCAGTATTCATAGAAAACGATGAAAGAAAATGTCAAATAAATTCCACTTTCATAAACAATGATGCAAACAATGGTGGTGCCATATACTTTAACCAGCAAACCGATAACATCATCATAGATGGAACATACAAGTACAATACAGCTACCCGGGCAGGAGGAGCCATTTACTTTAAAGGTTCTTCACACAACAACACATTCCTGGGAGAATACCATGATAACAGGGCATCAGAGGCAAGTGGAGGAGCAATGTTCTTCCATAAAATCACAACAAACAACAATTTTCAAAGTATTTATAGAAACAACCAGGCAGTATATGGGGCAGGAATATTCTTCTACAACATAACAAATGAAAACACATACAATAGTGATTTCAGAAACAACCTAGCCCAATCCTGTGGAGCTGCAATGTTCTTCCACAACACTACAGAATATAACATATTCAACGGATACTTTATAAATAACACGGCAAAAACGGGAAACGGCGGATCAATAACATTCAAGGACACATCAAAAAACAACAAGTTCAACTGTGATTTCATAAACAACACTGCAATATATGGTGGAGCAGTAAATTACAGGGTAACACCATATAACATAACATTCAACACCAACTTCATAAACAACACGGCACAATACGGTGGTGGAATAAACTTCTTCGAAAACATGACAAACGTAACCATCAAGGGACACTTCAAAAATAACAATGCAGAATATGGTGGAGGAATATGTCTTGATACTGGAGATGTCATAAACACAAGTTTCATTAACAACAGGGCAACATATGGTGGAGCAATATATGCCAACAAAATCACCATCAAAAATACACAGCTAATAAACAACACAGCAACAAAAGAAGGTGGAGCAACATACATAAACAAACAAGTAAACCTGTACGATTCAACACTAATAAACAACACATCAGAAAAAAAAGACACAATATACATCAACACGACAAATGAAACATCCCACTTAACAGGTAACAAATTCGTAAAAACAGTAAGATACAATACAAGAAACACGTGGAAAGAATTTATAACAGCAAACACCACACCCGAAATGTCTAACAATCAATTTATAATAAACAATATCAAAGAAAGAAAACAAAACACTCCAAAAAATGTACATAAAATGATAGCACAACAAAAAAACAACAACAAGCCAACATTAAACGCTAAAAAAGAAAAAACATACAAAATAATCAGCCAAAAGAAGACCTTAAAAACTAAAGAAATAACACTACACAATCTGGAGAACATATTTAATCAAAACTTCACAAACGGAATACTACACGTATACCTTGATGGAAAATTAATATTCAACGACACAACAACAAATGATGAAACAAGAGTAATACTGGAAATAATGGATAATCTAATAGGACAACACAAATTAAAAATAGAATTCACAAAAAACAACAAAACAGAGAGCCTTGAAGAAGAATTAATTATAGAAACATAACATCCACCCTGATGAAGTGTTCACACAAACATATGTAATAAACAGACTCGAAGAAAAAGAGATTCGAGTAATCTTCATGGAACAACAACTTCGGACAACAAACAATACACTCCATCGTAGAAGTAGTAAAAACCTAACGAATATTGGATGATGGGAATATATTTTATATATTAATCATAATTCACTATTCTCTACTTTTTTTATTCAATTTTTAGAGTTACTTGGACATTTTTTTAACATGATCCCATTAATCAATATTTTTCCCATATTCAATGTATTGTCATCAAAAGACTGTTCTGTAAAAATCACATCCACACAACATGTTTTAATCGATTATAAATAAAGTCCAGAGCATAGCATGGAGTAATATCAATTATCTAATCGTAAATAATAGTCAGCATGTTTACTCCTACTTTTGTAGCTTTAAATTGTATAATAATTTCTCCACCAGCAGCAGTGGTTGGTGTGTATGAATATCCGTTAATTGTAATACTATAAAAACACCAACAAAAGAAATAAACAGCAATATAACATTCCAAATACCACAAACATAGAAAGCAACAATAAAATTAACTATAATCCGATTATCAAAGTATCAGGTTACACTTCATTTTTTTTAATCCATAATCTTCTCTTTTTAATCTAAAAATAATATTTTCATTCATTAAACAATAATAAAAACATTAAATAAGATGGGAGTTGAAACAAGATTTATCACTTTATACAAAGGAAACATTTATATTAATAATTTAAAATTTTCTAAGTTTTCAAGGAAA
>JAZUCJ010000003.1:0-14144 GCA_045639105.1 Methanosphaera sp. | reverse complement strand
GAATTATACAAATAACAAGTATCAAATTTTAAATCATATATTATTAAATATAATTTTTTACTCTTTCTTCAATCATTTCAATTATTTCATCTTCAGCTTTTAACGGATCTAAGAAGTATATATTGCCATCATAATCTATTTGTTTTTCAAGTTTACGATATTCAAAATCCAGTTTCATAGGTTCTAAACCTAATCTGTTAGGAATATCGTTTTTTGTATGTAAACCATCCGCTAAAAATACGGGTACAACAATCATATTTTCAAAATCTTTTTCTTGTAATTTATTAAAAGATTCAGGAATTAAAGGTGCTTCAATTTGCATAAAAGCAAGTTCAACATCATATTCGCACATTCTATCCTTAATTTTATCGGTAATTCCCATTAAAACTTCTTTACCAAATGGTAAACTACTGCCATGGCCAACTAAGAGGATTCCCGAATTTTCGTTATTCAAATCATTTTCACAGATACATGAAGTTATTCTTTTTTCAACGATATCAACTATTTTATCATCATCTTCAAATGGTTCAAGATATATTACTTCACCATCAAAATCTATTAGATCAGATTTTGCTTCTCTTTCTTCTTCATCGCCATGATGGTGATGGTGGTGATGATGGTGGTGTGTGTGGGAATGTTCCAATCCAAGATGATCATGAGGTAATCTTAATATTGTAGGAATATCTACTTTGGTGTGTACTCCATGAGCCAGAAATGCCGGAACAACAATTATTTTTTCAGTTCCCTGTTCTTTAAGTTTATTCACCTGTTGGGGGATGTTTGGTAAAACCAGTTCCATAAACCCGCTTTCAACTATGTTGTCTATCCTGTCATTTAACTTTTCGGCAATTTCTGTCACTACTTCTTTATTATATGGTAGTTTACTTCCGTGTCCTACTATTAAAATTCCGGTTTGTTTTGCATTATCATTCATATAATTCCTCATTTTGTATTTAAAGTATTTTTTAATAGATTTAAAGAAAATATTATTACTTTTTTATTTTTTATTAATACTATATTTGTCAATGAAACTAAATATATTTTTCTATAAAAGGATAAAATTATTCAAAATTCCCATAAATAACATAAGGATAAATAATTTTTTAAACAAAAAATAGTATATGAATAATGAAGAAAATAAAATGAAATACAACCATATTGGAAAAACAAATTATAAAGTTAGCGAAATAGGCTTCGGTGCAGAATGGATGGTTGAAAAAACAGATGAAGAAGTAGAACAATTAATCAGGTGCTGCGAAGAAAAAGGAGTAAACTTACTTGATTGCTGGATGTCAGATCCCAGAGTAAGAGACAGTTTGGGAAAAGCCATACATAAAAATAGAAAACATTGGATAATACAGGGACACATAGGTTCAACATGGCAAAAAGGACAATACGTAAGAACAAGACAAATGGACAAAGTAAAACCGGCATTTGAGGATTTACTAACACGACTGCAGACCGACCATGTTGAATTCGGAATGATACATTACGTTGACGAAGTTAAGGAATACAATGAAATAATGAATAACGAATTCATAGAATACGTAAAAGATTTGAAAAAAGAAAATAAGATACATCATATAGGAATCAGTACACATAATCCTGAGGTAGGATTATTGGCAGCTGATAATCCAGAAATAGAACTGATAATGCTAAGCTTAAATCCGGCATTTGATATGATGCCACCCGTTGTTTTAGATGATTACTTTGAAAACGATAAATATGGTGAAGAACTATCCGGAATTCAACCTATAAGATCCGAACTATACCAAAAATGCATAGAAACAAACACGTCCATAACGGTAATGAAAGGTTTTGCAGGAGGAAGACTATTAAATGAGAAAGATTCACCCTTTGGTGTGGCATTAACTCCAATACAATGCATACATTATGCTCTAACAAGACCCTCCTCAAAATCAATACTCGTAGGCATAAATAATACAGAAGAGTTAAACGAATCATTAAAGTACGAAAATGCAACAGAAGAAGAAAAAGACTATTCAAAAATATTAATCAATGCACCTAAACATTCATATCTTGGAAAATGCACCTACTGTGGACACTGTGCACCATGTCCATTACATATCAATATAGCAATGGTCAATAAATTCTATGACCTGGCAACCGCACACGAAGAGATACCGGAAAGTATTCGGGAACATTATAATAATCTGGAATCACACGCATCAGACTGTTTTGGCTGTGGAAAATGTGAAAGTAGATGTCCATTCGGAGTGGAAATTATTGAATATATGAAAAAATCAGCTTCATTATTTGGAAAATAAAATATATTTTCCTTTTTAGAACTTTTCTCTTATAATCTATTATTTTTTCTTAATTATGATAGTTATTTTTATTAGAATTGATTTACATACATATCTATGAGTATATATCAAATAATTATATAAATGTGAGTATATGACAGAAGAACAACAACAAGTAAAATGGAATAGTAATCTTAGCTTTTTACTTGCAATGATTGGATCTGCTGTAGGATTAGGTAATATATGGCGATTTCCATATGTGGCTTACACAAATGGTGGAGGAGCTTTTCTCGTACCATATATACTGTCCATAATATTCTTGGGAATACCACTGTTATTCATAGAATATGGTGCAGGTTATAAATTCAAAGCAGGAATAAGTAAAATAGCACATAAGATTAATACAAAATATGAGTATTTGGGATGGTTTATTCAAACATCACCATTTTTAATATTAACTTATTATGTCGTAGTGGTAGCATGGGATTTATTGTATGTTCCGGTTAGTTTTGTAAAAGGATGGGGAAACAACCCCGAATTATTCTTTAACAATGTTTTATTGGAAGGAACAACAGATCCTAGCGGAATATTTCACATAGCAATCTATGTATTAATAGCCTTGCTGATAATATGGTTTATCATATGGTATATCTCTCATCAAAATTTGAATGAGGGTGTCGGAAAGGCAAACCGAATATTAACACCATTATTGTTCTTAATGATGATAATTATCGTAGCATTTGCAGTTACTTTACCTGGAGCAGAATTAGGAATATTAACATTATTCACGCCGGATTGGAATCAGGTTCTCAATCCCAGCATATGGGTGGCAGCATTTGGTCAAATTCTTTTCTCATTAAGTATTGGGTTAACAATTACATTGGCTTATGCTAGTTATTTGCCGGATGAAACAAACATACCTAGAAGTGCATTGACAGTTGCTATAGCAAACAGTAGTTTTGAGGTATTTACTTCCATAGGAGTATTCAGTATTTTAGGATTTATGAGTACTACACAAAATATTCCTATAGGAGAATTAGTATCACAGGGTACTGCTTTAGCATTCGTAGTTTTCCCTGAAGTTTTCAATGTAATGGGATTATTGGGTTATGTAATAGGACCGTTATTCTTCCTTTGTTTATTATTTGCAGGAATAACTTCAAACATTTCCATTATAGAACCATTGGCATTATCAATTCAGGACAAATATGTTATTTCAAGAAGTCTGGCAGTTACAAGAATATGTATTGCTGCATTTTTAATTTCTTTAATATTTGCAACATCATTCGGTGGTACATTATTAGGAATATTTGATACGTTTATTAATCAATTTGGTTTATTATTAAATGTAATATTACAAACACTATTATTGGCGGTAATATATGGATTGGATAACCTATTGCCTGGAATAAATAAAAATGCCACATTCCTGAAATTGGGCAAAAAATGGGTATTACACTGTACTTACATAATACCTGTATTATCATTTATCTTATGGATACAGGCAGTATTGTCAAATGTAATATTTGTGGATAATGTAACTTTATTTGTTGAATTATTAATATTAGCAATAATGATTATATTACCAATCATATTCACGCGTCATAAAGCAACTAGGGATGATTTTTAAATCATATCCCCTATCCTATTTTTTTTTCAAAAATTTTTAAAAAAAGAGTAACTAATCTATTTTAGTGATTCAACATCTATATTTTCTTTTTCAAATAATTCTAATTCAGTATCGCTAACAGTATTCAAAACCAAAGTATCAGCATCATACTGTTGAATTAACTTTTTATACTCTTCATCATCAGGCTTTTCATCTTCCTGATAGTACTTATCTGTAACAACAACCTGATCTTTAATGATGGAAACATGATACTTATACAACATATTATTCACCTAAAACTTATTTATACAAATGTTTTTCTAATTCTTTCTTAATATTTAAAGGAATTTCTACTTTTTCTTGTTTATTAAAATCATAATCAACCAGTATGGCACGGCCCGTACCCCTTAATTTTCCTTTTTGCCAAGCTTCCTGATAAACAGTGAAGGAAGTATTACCTATCTTTTCGATGAAAGTTCTTATCTCAACTTCATAACCATAATAAATTTGGTCCAGATAATCAAATTCCGTATGTACCATAATCAGATTCCAAACTTCAGGATTCAATTGCATGCTTGGATTAAATATTTTATAGACAGGATTTCTAGAAGTTTCAAACCATAATGGCAATGATGTATTGTTTACATGACCTAAAGAGTCGGTATCTCTTGAACTGACATCTATAATACTTTTAAACATAATACTATTTATCTAAATAATTAGTATTATTTATTTCTACACAAGAATTTTATTAATAAAATTTACAAATATAAAAGTAGGAACGGGTACTTAAAATGAATAATATTATCAAAAACATGCCAATAGCCATAAGTGGACTTCTTTTAGCAATATTTTCTTTAGGAAATCTTTATAATATCCAATTAATAAGAAATGCCACCCTCTTAATAGGAATTATCATATTAATGATGTGTATCCTGAAAATAATCTTTTATCCGGAAATAATTAAAAATGAACTGGAACAACTGGTAATATTAAGTACTTCCGGAACATTTTCCATGTCCTTAATGTTATTTGCTACATTTATAATTCCATTCAATCAAGGCGTTGCAACAATTTTGTGGATAATTGGAATCATATTGCACATGCTCTTAATTATCATTTTCTCGTATAGACACGTTTTTAGAAACTTCAACATACAAAACGTGTATGCAAGTTATTGGGTTGTTTTCGTGGGAATTACTATGGCCAGTATAACGGGTTTATCATTTAACCTAGAAAATTATACTTGGATATTCTTCATATTCGGCTTCATGATGATGTTAATCACATTTCCTGTTGTAACATACAGGTATGTAAATTATCCGGTGGAATTAGAACAGAACAAACCATTAATATGTATTTATGCAGCGGTTATGAACATTCTCATAGTGGGATATTTTAACAGTTTTACAAACATAAACGTTAGCTTTGTATTAACATTATACGTAATTGCATTAGCCTGTTATGCTCTTAGCTTCTATAAATTAATGGAGTACATTAAAATACCATTTTATCCCAGTTATAGTGCTTTCACATTTCCATTTGTAATAAGTGCAATAGCATCTTCCTATATCCTGAACATTACAGCTAATACAATAACAAGTATGATTCTACTTTTTCAAACAGCAGTTGCAAGCATCCTGGTTGTATACGTACTATTAAAATACATCATTTACCTTCTGGGAGGTTAGAACTTTCTTCCTTCCTCTATCTTACTTATTAGATTTTCACAGGTTTTTGCGGTACTGTTAATCTTTAAGGAATAACTTATTCTTTTAATTGCTTCTAACATCATAACAACCTGGTTAAGGTATGAGTATACGTCTCCAGAATATATCAGCATCTCATAATCTCTTTTAAATTCTTTACTGATCTCCTTGGGATCCCATCCCTGAAGTCTTCTGTTAATTATATGTTCCGATACATTTTTTTCAAAACAATAACAGTACGGACTAGAACAGTCACATCCCATGAAATCCTTGTTAATATTCATCAACTTATTCTCAAAACGCTCTCCCAGCCTATTAATGTATGTTCCATCCAAAATAATCTTCCTATTATTCTCCGAAAAAACGTTTGAGCCCACGTTCATATTTAGAATGGAAGATAATTTTCTTAACACCACATTACTAAAATATGCATTATGAATCACGTCAATTTCTAAAACCATGTCAATAACATCATTATAAAGGTTATTTTTAATTGTTTCAGCCTCTTTAATGTTTATGAAGGATTTGGATATTGCCTTACCATAATCCGTTGGATAATAGCAGTAATTAGTGCTGTCATAATATATCATTTTTTTATCCGCCAGTAAGCCTATAGCTTCATCGAATGTTACTGGTATCCACTGATTATCATAGAATTTCTTTAAACGTTTCAGGTCAACCTCTTCAAGGGCACATATGTCCGACAGAACATCCTCATAAACATCCATTTCATCATAGAGAACATTAATGTTATTCACGTCGCCCTTAAGCAAATCAAGGGCCACATCATAATCATCCGAATAGTTTGAGACAAGAACATATGCCTTTCCCATATCATGAAACGAAGGCCTGCCGGCTCTTCCGAGCATTTGATGAAATTCATTGTTTGTAATATATTCCCGTCCCATATGCACTGAATCAAATAATACCATTGACGCAGGAAAATCTACGCCGCTACTAAGGGCAGCAGTAGTTACAACTGTGGATATGTCCTGATTAATGAAAGCCTCCTCTATCTCCAATTTTTTTGAATAAGTTAAACCTGCATGATAATATTCTGCATTAACACCCTTTTTGTTAAGCGTTGAAGATATTAGTTGCGTCTTACGCCTGGAATCTGTAAATATTATTGTCTGGCCATGATATCCCTTTGAAGATATTCTGCTAAATTCCTTTTTACAAAGCTCTGTCATATACCTTCTTTTTTCTTGCTTATTTTTCACATTCAGAAAATGTCTTTCTAACTTAACGGGTCTTTTATCATATTCTACTAGTGTCATGGAAAAGTTTTTGGCTAATGAATTGGCATTCTTTATTGTTGCAGATAATCCTATTAACTGAGCATGATTAAACAGTGTGCTGATTCTATTTATTAGGGCATTTAGTCTGTGACCTCTTTCTTCATTTTCAAGCATCTGTATTTCATCTATGATAACTGTGCCTACTTTTTCCAGATTCTTATAATTTCCGCTTCGTAATATGAAGTCTAAACCTTCATAAGTGGCAACTATAATATCGGCATCATTTATGTCTTCATCCGGTATATAGAGTTCATCCTCGCTCTTAATCCTATTTTGGCCAACTTTAATGGCTATGGATAAGCCCAGTTTTTCATAATGTTTCTTGAAATCATTATATTTTTGGTTTGCTAAAGCCACAAGTGGTGATAAGTAAATCATTTTCTCATCTTTCATGGCTTTGGATATTCCGGATAATTCTCCTATCAGGGTTTTGCCCGAACCTGTCTGTGAAACAACCAATAAATCTTCGTTTTCAAGTAAACCTTCTTTTAAGGATAATATTTGTACGGGCATTAAATTTTGAATTCTCTCCATTAGAATTTCTTTAAATTTTTTAGGAATATTCAAGTCATTAACGCTTACTTTTTCATACTCCTCTTCTGTAACGGGTAATATGTCATATAATGTTAGTTTATCATTATCCACAGGATCAAATCCGTCATCCATAATCCTGATTATTTCATTGATGTCATGATATTTTTCCATTAAGAAATCATTATTTCTATCCAAATAGTCCAGATATCCATTATTTATCATAGCTTTTTTCAAGTAACCCCCGGCACATTCTTTGCATATGCCCAGTTTATTGTAATGATAAGTGTTTTTCTCATTTAACACTTTTATTGTGTCGTTCTCTGCACATTTTTGACAGAACAGTTCCATGT
This sequence comes from Methanosphaera sp., assembly GCA_045639105.1. Lineage (GTDB taxonomy): Archaea > Methanobacteriota > Methanobacteria > Methanobacteriales > Methanobacteriaceae > Methanosphaera. The sequence goes on along the minus strand of JAZUCJ010000003.1, from coordinate 6,374 downwards.
TGTAGTTAATGTTTTCTTGTTTTAGATATTGTCTTAAAGGATAATCTTCTCCTATAACAAGAACTTCATGTTTTTTGAGCAGATTATTAAATTCAACGCTTGTAAATGAAGTCTTAGTGGAATTATCATTAACCTTAACGTCCCGTATATATTCCTTATTTTCACAGTTTTTTATGGTAAAATATCCGTCAAATAATGATTTTTCTTTATAGTTAATCCCGTTGTTGTATTGGGACACATAATAAAAGTTTATCATATTGTTTTCGGATTTTAAGATTATCATAATGTATCACTGGCATTTATCTTTAAAAACATTATATTACTTCAATTAATTGGATTGTTATTAAACTATAATTCCATGTTATTTTCCTATTATATGATATTTTATTGTTTTAAGTTTAAATCTTTCATCAATTTTTAAATATGTTGAGTATAAAAAAATATATTATAGTAATGGTGAAGATTAATGAGAAGAAGAAAACATAAACAGGAAAAATTACCTTTAACTGATTACAAGCTAAATATTTCGGATGAGATATTGGAAGATTTGATGAAAAGAATTGATCTTCTTACAGGCGTTAAGCAAGTAATTGTAGAAGAAGATAAAATTATTTATACTACAAGAAACATGCCTTTTGTAACATTAGTTCCTGAAGAGGATTGTATAAAAGTAATTTGTGAATTGCCTTACGATCGCATATTGGACATGTCCAGAAAATGTGAAGTTCAACCATATGCAACCGAAGACAGGGTTGATATTGTTACTTACAGGGTAGAAACTAAGTTTGACTTACAATATGCTGTAAGTATTGTACAGCAATCATTTATTTATAGAAGAAGATTAAAAATTTAAATATTCAAAAAGCAAAATACTTTAACATTTATTGAAAGATAATGAATAAAAATATTAGTAAAGTTGTACAAATTAATATATAAGAATTAGTATAATATAAAAGAAATAGCTTATTAGGTGAATATATGACTGAAAGACCATCCAGCCAATTTTTGAATGCAATTAATATGAAATTTCCAAATTTACGTAAAAGTGAAGATGAATCACCGCTTTCCTTATTAATCTTTGATGAAATATGCAAATCAGATAAAAATGCATTTTTAGATATGTATAATAGATACGTTACTGGAATATCAGATGAAAATGCGGAAGTTTCTGCAATTAAAGAAACCACTAGTAAAGGAATAACATACGATTATGTTTTTATTACAGAGTTATACATTGAAATTAACGGCAAACATACCACTTTATACTACTATTTAACCAGAAAATCTACAAGAAACATGAAAAAATGGAAATAATCTTCCATCATACACTCCCCTTTTTTTTATTCAAATTAATTTTTTTCTTGGTATACTGCTTTTTTTGTGATTGAAAATAGTATCTTATCTTAATTTATACGTAAAAATAATATAAAAAAAATAATTATTTAAAAAGGACAAATTATCCGGGTTAGTATTCTTTTTCGAGAATTATTGTAACTGGGCCATTGTTTAATAAACTGACATTCATATGAGCGCCAAATTCTCCTTTTTCAACGTGTATTTCTTCCGCACATTTTTCACAAAAGTAATCAAAAAGTTGGGTTGCTTCTTTAGGTGGTAATGCTCTATGAAAGGAGGGCCTGTTTTTTTTAGTTGATGCATATAATGTGAATTGTGGAACTAGCAATACTTCACCATTAACATCCAATACGGAACGGTTCATTCTATCGTCATTATCTTCAAATATTCTTAATTTTAATAATTTCTTTGATAAAAAATCTGCTTCCCTTTGAGTATCGTTTATACCAAATCCAACAAGTACCATTAATCCTTTTTCTATTTTTCCAACAATTTTATTATCTACTTCTACACTTGCTTCAGAGACTCTTTGAACTATTAATTTCATATTTATACTTCCATATTATATTTTAGTATATCTATAGTATTATTTTTACTATACTATGAAAAATATATTATAACAAAAGTACAATAATTTATTAGGAGGTGTAATTATGGATTTATCCTTTTTAAATGAAAAAACCACTCCAATTATTATGATTATTCTAGGAGCAATAGCATTGGCTTTTCCTATGATATCTACTCAAACTATTGGAATATTGACTGGTGTGGTTGTTTTAATATTAGGTATAGGATTATTGGTTAATGGTATTGCCACTATTAATGTTACTAGATTAATGTCAATATTGTCTATTATAATGGCTTTGCTTTGTATAATATTTGCTTATCAATTGATAACTAATCCTCATCTGGTTTCATCAATTTTAGGTATTTTAGTTTATTTGTTGGGATTTATATTAATCTTGATTGGTGTTATTGCATTAATGAGTGGATCATACTTTGCACCGTTTAGTATTGTTGGGATAACTACTATTATTTTTGGTCTTATTACAATAGTTGCTGGTGCCGTAGTGCGTGATCCTTCTGTTTTAGGTACTATAATAGGTATTTGGTTAATTGTTTCGGGATTATTGTCTTTATTTTCGGATAAAGAAAAAACTTATATTGATGTTTAAATATTATTTTAATTATTTTTTTTTAAAAAAAGTGGTGAGGTTTGACTTATTTTTTAGGCCAACCTTCTGTTATTATTTTATAGTTTTCATCATCATGTTTTGTCTGTACCTTGTTTTCAAATACGTTTATTATGTCTTTATTCTTGTTGAATATGATGTATGTTAATGAGTTATTCGGGTTTACATTATATTTTGTGTAATCTTTATATCCGTTTGATTCTAACATTTTTATAAATGTGGTTGCTCTATCCTTATATTTAAATGATTTTTTCTTCAATATATTATCTTGTGATGTATATTCAATTGTTATGTTTTCTCCAATTTCATCACTGAATCTATTTAATTCTCGTTCTTTGTAATATTTATTATTGTTTGATTCATCTTCATCAAAATTATTGATTATATTTTTAATTTTATTTATTATGTTTTTGAGGCTATTTGAAATGTTTTCTACACCATTAAATAATTGGGATGAATTATTCATTTTTTGGTTATAGTTATTCACTTGATTTCTGTTTGAAACAGCATCAAAGATGTCCCATATTTTTGATAAAATAAAGGATGGTCTTTTGATTGTTTTATCTTCGAACTGAATCATCGTCAAGGCATCTAATATCATCAGTATAAATAATGGAATACCGATTATTCCCATTGTAAATAGGTTAATTATCATGGATAAGAAGGACCATTGCGTTACAAACGAGAGAAATATCAGATATTTCATTGTTTTGTTCATATCAAAATTTTGCATGTTGTTTAAATTAAATTTCATCATTCATCTTTCCTATATAGAACAATTATTATATTTTTTTTTAACATGATGTTATTTAATGCTATTGTACTTTTAGTATATAAAGGTTATTAAAATATTTTAAAAAAAATAATAATTACAAGGTTGTAATTTCACAACCTTCCTTTTCAACAATAACAGTATGTTCTGTTTGAGCTACCATACCATCTGCCTTATCCTTTAAAACAGCATGAGGATATATTGCACCGGACATAATTAAAGGACGCATGGCACGAACAAACTTAGCATCATCCATACTTGTTTTAACGTGTCTTTGAGCAAACGGGAAGTATCTGTTATGCTTGGAAATATTTTTTAACAATATCTTAGCCTGAGGATTACGCAAAGGCTTATTGTTTACGAATGAAAAAATGTAATACTCCGGAATATCACTCGTAATTCCGGCACCACTAGTGGCAAAAGGTTCAATAGCCACATGATCTCCTTCTTTTAATTCATAAGTACTTCCATCAGGATAATTGGGAATGGAAAGTCCTGCATGTAAATTATTTTGTTCTAAACTATGACCTGCCAAACTGACAATAGGTCTAAAACCATATGAATTAATGGTGTCCTGCACAGTTTTTCCTATATCATTTAATGTAACTCCTTCCTTGATGATGCTTAGAACATTTTCAAGAGCATTGCTGCTGGCTTCTATTAAATTATATCTTTCTTCTAATTCATCATCACCAACAACGGTTTTTCCGTCATCTAATCTGCCGGGCATACTAAGCAAGTTTCCATCTTCATCTACAGGGTCGACATTATCTCCTTCAACAACAACAGTAACTGCAGTATCTGAAATATATCCATCAACTTCAGCACCTAAATCAATCTTAACAATATCACCATTACAAAAAATAGTATCATCATTTACTGGTGAAGTATAATGAGCTGCAATCTGGTTAATTGAAATGTTGCATGGAAATGATAATCCAGCACCAGTTTTTGTAATTTCTGATTCAATCCAATCAATTAAATCGATAACTTTCATTCCGGCAGTAATCTTTTTAGCAGCCTGTTTACGAACTTTGGATGCTATTTCTCCAGCCTTTTCATAACTTTCTAACATATTATCACTTACTTTCAATAAAAAAAATATTAGAGATTATTAATTTTTAATAATATCTAAAATCTGAGGATATTCATTTAATATTTTACTCATCTGAGTATTGTTATAACCTTTTGATACATTTAAAGTACTTAAGTTCCTTTCGTTGATTAAATTTTTCTCCCTTGCAGGATTGGTGTATACTAATGAATTTAATCTGGTTTTTGGTGTTTTAATCTTTTTATGATTTAAAACGGCCATTGCCCATAACCAGATGTCATCTGAATATTTGCATTTGCTTAAGAATATATCCTTGTTTAAAATATCTTTATAGAAACAATTCGGTGGATATAATACGCCCCCTGCACCTGTTGCAAAATTTAAGAAGGAATAATCATCCTTCTTGTCATTTAATGTCCAGGTATTATAATCATCTATCATGCCTTTATTATTGATGTTGATTCTATGTACTCTGTGAGCAATTATATCGTTTTCATTTCTTCTGTAATCTTCAAATAATATTTTCAGCCAATTTGGCGGATAGTAAATATCATCATCTGCAGTAACAATTATATCGTTAGGATATGTTTCAAGAGCAGGAATGATTTTCTTATAAGATTTTAAATCTTCACAGAATCTTATTGATAAACCATTACGTTGAAGTCCTAAAACCTCTTTAGGTAAATCTAATTCACCATTAGGGAAATCTTCATTACTTAACCATAAAATTACCTTATCAGGTTTTACCTGTTGATTTAAAAGAGAATACAATGTGTAATGAACATCATACATTCTTTCAGGTATTGAAGTTAAAGAAACGATAATTCTTGGCTTTCTTTTGCTTTTCTTAACTCCCCTATCAGTAAAGGTTTTTAATTGTTCATCAATCTCATATTTGTTAATATGTTCAATTTCAACAAAATCATTATTGATTTTAATATTACCTTCATGAATACCTTCAGTAACAAAGTAAACCAGAGGATTTAATGTTGATTCTTCAATTTTTTTATTGGAATGCTTATACTGCAATGGATTGAACATTTTATTAGGTTTTTTATTTTCCTCATAACCCTTATAGATAAAATGTAATAATGGATCAATATCCAAATTGTAATCATACGTTTTCTTATAATATAATTCATCAAATAATTTCATATCTTTTATCTTTTTATAAGCCAATAAGTTGACATAATTGTCCATTTTCAGGTCATTGGATATTTTATTTAATATTTCTATTTTTGTAATGTCGGTTGTAGTGTCTATGGAATCTATTAATTCTTTGTGTTGTTTAGTGATTGACTCTTCAACTTTCGTTAATAAATCCTCGGATATGTTATCCTGATTGTTGTTGGATAATTCTTCTATAATTGTATTGGTTGTTTTGTCGTGTGCTTCTTTACTTTTAGAAGTTAAATTACTTATCTGTTCTTTATTATGGGTAAGTAATTCTTTTACTTCATTAATTGTTTTGTCACTAATTGGATGGTCTTTATTCTGATTATTTATTTCTTCAATAATCTTAGAAGTAATAATCTCCTGATTTTCCTTATTTTTATTGATTAATATTGAAAATTCTTCACGATTGTTTTTAATTAATTTCTCGATGTTGCCCAATTTTTCATCGGGATTATTTAATTGGGATAGGTTACTGTTATTATTTAATTCTTCAACAATTTCCTTGTTTGAATTGTTCATCTCTTCCTTAAACTGGTTTAAAAGATCCATCAATTCTTGATTATTGTTTACTATAATGTTCTTTAAATCATCAATTTCTTCAACAGAATTATTGTCCTCTTTTGAATTGTTGAAAACAGATAATTCATTGATTATTTTACTTGTTGAATCGGATAATTCATTCTTATTATTATCAAAGAAAACGGATAATTCTTTAATATTTTCATCTGATTTATCATTTAAATTTTTAATATCCTCATTTAAATCTTTATTAGATTCAATAATTTTCTGTAAGTATTTTTCATTAATCTCTTTTTCAAAGTTT
>JAZUCJ010000002.1:0-3073 GCA_045639105.1 Methanosphaera sp. | reverse complement strand
TTTAATGATTTAACACCACTATTGGTTGTAAAAAAGAATAAGGAGAAAGTTTTATGTATAATAATATAATAATCGAAAACAACGTTTCAAAAACACTAATCAATACAATATATACACTATCACAAATACAAAGAGAAAGATATAAGGATAAATATCTCAAAAAGATACAAGAAGACAATAACAAAACAAAGATGAGATTGATAAAAATCTTCAAGATACTATTCAACAATTATGACTACGAATCCATGATAAATATGCTTCCATTAATGAATTTAAATGAAAATGAAGAAAAAAAGGTGAAATCAGTAATCGAATTTTATAAAAATTGGGATTTGTTTGAATATGATGAAGTAGTTAAATATCAAAACAGGGGATTACCTGAAATATTCCGGCCCATTGAACAAAAGCATACAGAGAATATGAATGCCTTAAAGAAAATATGTTCCAAACATAATGATTATCGTTTAGTAATTGACCTGGTAAATAATGCTAAAAGAAGAAATGAGGAAGGTAAATATAATGAATCAATAATTCAGTTATATCGTGCAATGGAATTAGCAACTCAAACAAAACTAAAAAAGGCATATAAAATTGATACGGCCGACGTTAATTTAAAAGTATTGGAGCAATATAACATAAACAATCATTTCATAGAATATCTTAAAAACTTTACCAACAGTTACAACCATGTACATTTATCCCTTAAAGACCAGCTTTATATACTCAAAGAATTAAAAGATCCTATGGGCAACTTTTATTGGAATAACAGGGAACTCTTTAGTGAAATAATAGAAATGAGACATTCCTCAATATTTGTACATGGAAATACAAACATAACGGTTTTACAATACCAACAATACGAATATCTGGTTAAAGAATTAATTTCAAAACTAAATAAAAAAATAAGGGATTACCTGAAAAATACCCAGTTTCCAAAGTTTGAAATAGAAGAATAATCATTAAAAAAAGAGTATTATAAGGAGGAGGTAGGCTTTTGCTTAACTCTCTTTATACATATTTCAAAGACAATTAACGATATAATAGAACCAATTGTTAATCCTAAAATAAATCCTACTAAAACACCGTTTACTCCAAAGTTTAACAATATACCAAATACGTATGCCAGTAAAACTACAAATACCAGTTCCCGTACTACTGTCAACAGTAATGATAAAGTACCTCTTCCCATTCCTTGCAAAGTCATTGCACAAATTCCACCTACAGGTGTAACAACCAGGAACAAAGAAACAAGTCTTAAAACATCTATGATAAGTTGATGGAATTGATTATCTGTTTGATTATACGTGAATAATAAAGACACTTCCGGTGCAAATATTATCAGTAAAACAGTAATTATACTTGCAATGATTAAACTTATTTTTATACCATAATAACATGTGGTTTTTACCTTATCATATTCCTTAGAACCATAAGCAACACCGGCTACAGTGATAGCTGCCGTTCCAATAGCTACACATGGCATCATACCAAGCTGCAGTATTGTAAACGCGATATTAAATGCGGCAATGATATTGGTGCCGGCAACAATCACAAGCATGGAATTAAGAATAATATTAACTATTGATATAACAAACTGTTCTAAACTTGCAGGTATTCCAACAGTTAACATACCCCTAATATACTTGAAATTGTATTTGAAATTGTTAATACTATAATCCAGGTAAGTATTTTTCTTTATGAACAGCCAATATATGGCAACAAGTGTTGGAATTATTGAAGATATAACAGTTGCAAGTGCTGCACCTTTTATTCCAAGATTAAACGTGTAAATGAATATGGGATCAAATATTATGTTTAAAATATCTACGGCCGCCATTGTGAATGTTGCCTTTCTCATGTCACCTTCTGCTCTGAGTTGACTTGAAAACAAGATGTTGAACAGAAAAGCGAAGGTACCAAGAATCAGTGTTATACCATATTCTCTGGCCAGATCCAATACACTACCAGCACCCATATAGTAAATTATCTGATCATAAAATGGAATTAACATCAATGGTATTAATACGGATACGATTGTCACTATTATTATCGAGTGAAGGGCACTGTTATTTGCGTTATCATATTCCTTAGCTCCAATGTATCTGGCTATCAGTGAATTTGAACCTGCTCCTAATCCATTACCAATACCTATTATTATCATAAATATTGGTGAAACAAATCCTATAGCTGCCAGGTAATCGGTACCTAATGCTGCAATCCAAATTCTGTCAATAATGTGGTTAAAGCTAATTAATAATAATGCAAAAATCATGGGAACTGCTATGTTAATTAAAGCTTTCTTTGGATTGCCCCTTAATATTTCAATGTTTTCATTATCATTCACAAAGATTCAGTCCTAAAACATTTATATAAATATATATTCCAATTGTTAGTATTATAACTTAGCATAACCAAAAACACTTGCTTTTATAAACAGAATGGAATCAACAGGTATTTATTCGAATTAAAATCATTATAATTATATATCATTTATAATATAAATGTAAAGAATGTAGATAATTATGAAAAAAATATTTTTAAGATAATTTATAGTATGAGATTATAATTTAATATGAACTCTAAAATAATATGTTGATGTGATAGTATGAAAATATGTCAATCTTGCAGCATTCCACTATATGAAAAATACAAAGGAACTAACAGTGATTCTTCCTTAAGTGATGAATATTGCAAATACTGTTATGAAAATGGTGAATTTATTGATGACAGAACATTAGAGGAAGAGATTCAACATCTTATTCCAATGTATATTGATGATAGGAACATATCAGAAGAAGAAGCCAGAACAGAATTAATCAAAATATTATCCCCCCTAAAACGTTGGTCAAATGACAATAAATGATAACAAACAATGTTACTGCAAAAGTGTCTTTTGACAAAATTTTGCGTTAATGTGAGTAATAATTCATAACCGTCAATACGAGTTATTACTCATATTTTTTTTCTATTAGAATACTTTAAAAACAGTATTTTTTTTACAGGGTATAATCTTAAATTTTCTAAAAAATAATATTGTCCTACCTATAATTATGTTATTAAAACCCCTAATATG
>JAZUCJ010000001.1:0-41525 GCA_045639105.1 Methanosphaera sp. | reverse complement strand
CTTCTTTTAATGAATAAAACATAAAATACACTTGAAATATATGTCTCACTATTTCATGCCTTCTTCGACAAAAAAGATATTACACTTGAAATACACCTCTCTATTATATACTTTAAAAAATATAATTTAACATAATGACATACGAATCTTTGATATACACTATTTCTATAATCATTATTTCAATAATAATTGATATGATCATAGGAGAAGTTCCAACTAAAATACATCCAGTAATATTCATGGGTAATTTGATTGAAAAACTTAAAAACTACTTACCAAACACTAAAATATCAGGTATATTGACAATATTAACCGCAAATTTTGTTTTTGTCACAATAACATTACTAATACTCGTAATTTGTGCATATGTTAACACCTGGGTATTTGTCATAGTTGCATCATTAATACTTTCAACAACTTTTTCAATTAACTTTCTCATTGAATCAGTCAGAAACATACAAAAAGAACTTGAAGAGGACATTAATAAAGCAAGACAATCCATGTCATATCTTGTAAGCAGAAATACCGAAGAATTAACAGAATCCAGAATAACCTCTGCTGCCATAGAAACATTAACTGAAAACATTACTGATAGTATTATATCACCTTTATTTTATACGTCAATACTATCATTATTCTTTGGTATTATCATAGGAATAATAGGTGCCGTTATTTACAGAGTATCAAATACGATGGATGCTATGCTGGGCTATAAAACAAAGGAATTAATAAACATAGGATGTTATCCTGCCAAATTAGACGATGTTTTAAACTACATTCCCGCACGTATTACAGGTTATTATGTTGTATTGGCAGCATTATTCTTAAGATATGATTATAAACAATCGTATGATGTTATGAAAAAGTTTGCATTGAAAACACCTAGTCCAAATAGTGGTTATCCAATGGCTGCTACAGCAGGAGCATTGAATATTATACTCATAAAAGAAGGTGTTTATGAATTAGGATATGGAACTGACGAACTAAACAAAGAAAAAATATCTCAGGCAATAAACATAACAAAAGTATCTTCACTGTTATTTATATTAACTATCGTAATCGTATACTTTATTGCCATGATTTTAATGTTTTAAATAAAGGTTATTAAAATGAATATAGCTATTTTATCCGTAACAAATCAAGGAAAAGAAATATCAGATACATTATATGAAAATTTAAAGGATAATCCTCTGGTATTGAATGTTTCACAATACCATAAAAACGTTATAGAAACAGTAAATAACATTTTTGACGAATATGATTGTATTATTGGTATAATGGCATCAGGAATTATGATAAGATCCATAGCATCTCACGTTAATTCAAAATTATCCGATCCTGCCATATTACTAATTGATGATAATGCCAATTTTGTTATCAGTTTATTAAGTGGTCATTTTGGTGGCGCTAATGACTTAACCATTAAAATTTCGGATATTATTGGTGCTACACCAGTTATAACAACTTCTACTGATGTTAACAATAAGGTTGGCATTGATTCTATTGCTAAAAGATTTTATTGTTCTTTGGAAAATCCTAAAAATATTAAGTATGTTAATCGGGCTTTGGTAAACAATGAACCTGTTGACTTATACTTACCTTCTGAATTTTCATATATTGTTGATGAAAATGTGAAAAAATCTTATTCTATCCAATGGGACGATGATTTGGATTCAATTAAGGCAGTTGTTGATAGCCATGAAGTAATTTTAAAGCCTAAACAAATGGTTATGGGTATTGGTGCTAGAAAAAACATTTCTACGGATAAGGTTGAATATGCTATTAATCAGGCTTGTTCTATTTTAGAAATTCCTGTTTCAAGAATTGATTTGTTTGCAACAGCCGATGTTAAAAAGGATGAAAAGGGAATTATCGACAACGTTAACAGGTTAAAAAAAGAAATTAGGATTATTTCAATGGATTTAATTAAATCTTTCCAAAATGAGGAATGTTCTAAATCTGATTTTGTGATGAAAAAGTTTGGTGTTAAAGGAGTTTGTGAACCAACTTCATTAATGGCAAATGGTGATAATTCTCATTTAATCTTTAAGAAAACTGCATATGATGGTGTAACTATTGCCGTTTCTATAAAAGACTAATTTTACACTAGAAATCTATGTCTTTTTTTTATTTTCATTAAACCATTTTTTAATATTTTTTATTTAAAATAACATTTTTAAAAACATCTATTTTTTATAATATGATTAACATAAATATTATAATACTTTATACTAATATTTAATAAAAAATTTAATATTTAATTTTGTTTAAAATAACATTTACTCAGTAACAATCATTTAGAAAAAGGGAGTGTATTATTATGTCTGACATAATGAATAATGAAGAAATATTTGCAAATTGTACTGAAATTTTATCACAAATAATTAATGATAATAGTGTACCAAGAAACATAAGAAAAGCCGCTGAAGATTCAACAGTTCTTTTAGCAAAAGAAGATGATGAACCAACAATAAAGGCAAGTACCGTAATATCAATTTTGGATGATATAAGTAACGATCCAAACATTCCAATTCACGCAAGAATTTTAATATGGAACATTCTAAGTGAATTAGAAGCAGTTAAAGATTAAGAACATGTGTAATATATTGAGTTTTAGCTATACCTTCTACATACTCACATAGAAGTGTAGCTTCATCAATATTTTCACCAACCGTAATCACCCCATGATCTTTTAATATTACTTTATCCTCATTTTTCAATGCATCACTAGCATGTTGAGCTAATTTTTTACTTCCAGGAGGATAATAATCAACCTCGGCAACGTATTCTCCGGTAATTTCACCAAATCCTTCCAATTGACGTAATTTTTTATCACTAAATGCAAAGGCAGTAGCATACGGTGAATGTACATGAACTACGCTTTTAACATCAGATCTCTTTTTATATATGTTAACATGTAAATTTGTTTCCATAGAAGGAACCTTATCATCATTAGACACGTAACTTAAATCTTCAAGATTAACCTTTAAAATGTCATCATAACATAAAGTTTTAAAATCAGTACCAGAAGCAGTAATATACATAAATTTTTTACTATCATCAATAATACTGATATTTCCGGCTTTACCTAAAATCATATCCTTGTCATAAATATGATGAGCAGTTTTAACAATTTTTTCAAGAATATTATTATCCATTATATCATCCCATTAACTAATCATTCCTAAAATCTAACATTTGCATAGTTCCTCTTTTAATAACGGGTACCTGACCATAGGTTGGTACGATATTATATATTTTCTGGAATTCCGTCTGTCTTTGGAATGTTCCGGAATTTAACATATGTATCCCCTTATACTTAACATGAGAATTTATATGAACGTGTCCCGTATGTAATATGTCAGGAACTTCATCCATCACCATATAATCTTCAAATTCACTTGCAAGCGGTGTTCTTTCACCATATATTGGTGCTAAATGTCTTTTTTCTAATAATAACTTCATTATTTTATCGGTGTCTGCATGAGTATATCCATTTAATGCCATAACAATATCATCAAAGCTTCTTCCATGATATACCTGTACATTAATATTATCCAGTTTAATCATTGAAGGATTACTTACCATCTCAACGTTTTTCTGGTTACATAGTTCCTTAGCATATTTTTCCGTTAATGCAGGTTGAGGCTCTGCAAGTCTTGTTGCATCATGGTTTCCCGGAGAAATTATTATAGGAATGTCCGTAACATCACCCAATAGTCTGGCAGCTTCATCATACTGTTCATATATGTCTTTAATTTTCAGTTCTTTTTCTTGATTAGGATAAACTCCTATACCATCAACTAAATCTCCACCAATAATCAGATATTTCACATCATTAGCCAAATCTTGTTGTTCTTCAGAACCATAATTTCCATTAATCCATTTAATGAACTTGTTAAAGGCTTCCTCATCAAATTGCTTACTGCCTATATGCACATCAGAAATAAACACTGCTGAAAAATCCATTTTTTTATCAACAATTCTTCTTTGTATACTTGGATGAGCTATTTCATCGGCACGAATTAAATTTCCATTGGTACTTCCCGTTATCCCGATAACTTCATCCTTTACAATGGTTTGACTACTTTCCAGTAAGTCCTCATTATCCTTTAATACGATAACACTGCCCGTTCCGGTAGGATCTTCTATTTCTATGATTTTATGTCCATTTTTTGTGTTGTTGATGTTGTTTACAATTCCTATAACGTGGAGGTTATCTATGTTGGTTTTTGTATTTTTTAAGTCTTCAACCCTATTATATTCCGGATTTTCCTGAATTATCTTTTTAAGTTTTTCAAATCTGTTGTTAAAATATTTGTTTAAATCTTTAATGTCCCCATCAGTATATGACTTATTTGTTATGTCCATGGTAATTTCATACGGAGTTTCCTGATTTTTACGTATTTCTCTTGTTTTTGGGTTTTCTATGATTGATTCATGTATACGTCGTCTTTCATGTTTTTGATATTCTCTTATCGTTTTGGTTGTAATAATATATTGATCATTCTCGTTTTGTTCAATGTACTCTATCAATTCATTTATTAAATAATCCGTGTCATTGTTGGCTTTAATTTCAGCATACGCATTATTATTTAATAATAGGTTAACCTCTTGGAATTTTTTAATAATTTCGCTAGACATGAAAAATCAACTTTCTTTTTTTATAATTATATCTATTATTATTTATAATTTTGATATGCTTTAAAAATATGTATATATTATAATTTACTTAAAAATATATAGAATATATTATTATAAAAATTAGGATTAATTAGGGTGAAATTATGTCAAGAATATTTAAAATTTTATTATTCATAGTAGGTATCATCCTATTTTTTGAAATAGGATTATTTGCCTCTTACACACTCATATCATCTGAACCAGTAAATCCATTAGATTTATTATCTGTACAATTAGATGAAGGTTCTGATTTAGTTTCATCAGTTACTGGTGAAAAGAAGTTGAATGATCAAGATACATTGAACATTACAAATAATGAAAACGTAGCTCTGGTGTTAAATAATTTAACGAATTTAAGTGTTAATTTAGACTCTGTATCGGCAAAGATATCTAATGATGAAACAGGAAATCAAACAATAACAATCACTGCTTTGGCAACCAAGGATACTCAAATCACTTCCGGCGGATATATACAGATTTTACCGGAACAGACCTACAGTATTACTGCAACAGCAGTGGGTGAAGTATATTCCAGTGGAAAAGTAAAAGTTAACACATCATCAATTGAACTTAAGGAAAGAATAGTATTGTATAACCAAAACAGTAATTCAAATCCTGATCAATCTATTGAAAGCTTAATAGATTATACTAAAAACAATTCATCAGATATTAAAAAGGTTAATAATACAAGCAATCAACAAAAAACAAGAGCATAATTTTACCCACCATCACTTTTTTTTTATTTTTAAATTTTAATTTATTTTTTTTTCAGGTTTTTAAAATTAATATATAAATATTATAAAAAATACAATATAATTCAAAGGATATAATACTAAACAATTAGTATTTTGTGAATTAAAATTTTTTTGACTGTTATTATAAATAATAATTGATTTTATGGGGAATAATTAAAATGATTAGTTTAATAGGAATAGGATCTAAGAGGGAACACATGACTCTTTTAGCTGCAGACAAAATTAAAGAAGCAGATGTGATAATAGCATACCACCCTTATCTTGAACACATAGAAGATTTAATTGAAGGAAAAGAAGTTCTTAGAAGAGGCATGGGAGATGAAATGGAAAGGGTTGAACTTGCAATTGAAATGGAAAAAGAAGGAAAAAAAGTTGCAATTATAAGTTCAGGTGATCCTGGAATATATGGAATGGCAAACGTATACTTCCAAATTATAGACAAGTATAGTGATCTGGAATTTGAGGTTATACCTGGAGTAACTGCAGCAACCTATTCAGCAAGTGCACTGGGAGCACCATTACATGACCTTGCAATAATAAGTTTAAGTGATCTGTTAACACCACTGGAAGAAATACAAAGAAAAATTAAACACGCAGCAATAGCCGATTTGGTAATAGCATTTTACAATCCAAAAAGTAAAACCAGAACAGTACCTTTTGAAACGGCATGTGATATATTAGTAGAAAACAGAAATCCAGAAACACCGGTTGGTATAGTAAAAACCGAAGGTACAGATACAATAACCAAAATATGCAAACTCAAAGAACTAAAGGACGAAGACATTCACATGTCTACAACAATCATTGTAGGTAATTCAATGACATATGTCAAAAAGGGTAAAATGATTACACCTCGTGGATATAAAATGTCTGCAAAATTACCTGAACAGACAGAAGAATTTTATGAAAGATTCTTCAATGGAGATATTCAGATAGGTCAAAATTTAGATTGTGAATATTTCCCATGCCACAATAATGAGGAAAGTTGTACATTCTGTTATTGTCCGTTCTATCCATGTGCAGATGGATCCACTGGTGGAAATTGGATAAAGGATAAAAACATATGGAATTGTAAAAACTGTAACTGGGTACATCAAACAGCAGTTGTTGATGAAATTCTGGATTACATTAAGGAAAACATAAAATCTATGGAAGATTTCGATAAGAAAAAGAAAGATTTACTCAAATTAAGAAGAGCAACCATCTATAAAACAAGGGATTTGAATTTTAATCGAAATTATGATTTGGAAGAATAATATTTAAAAAAATATTATTTATTTTTTATTATTTTTACACTTGCAATGCACGTCTAGCTTTTTTTATTATTAAATTTTTACTAACGAGTTTATTTTCTCATAAACACTTTCTACTTTTTCTTTATTGTAAATGAGTTTAATAGCATTGGTAGGACAATTATTACTACATTGACCACAACCTATACATACATCTTCGTTTACTCGTGCTTTTGCATTTTCTATAGTTATACACTTTGCAAAGCAAACTTCTTGACATTTGCCACATCCTACACAATATTCTTCGTCCAATTGGATGGATACACCAGGAAGTTTATAGAAATCATTTTGTATGGTTTCACTAAGATTTGGATAAACTCTCCAAAGACAACAGCAAGGACAACAGTTACATATTGTTAACAGTTCATCTTCAGGTCTAACGCCCATCCATATTGAGTCTATTTTATTTCTACCCATTATATGTATTAAGCCTGATTCTGCACATTTGTCAATATGTTCAATAGCTTCTTGACTTGTAACTTCTTTACAGTGATTTCTGGATATTTTTTTAGTAGTTTTTCCTAGGAATATGCAGCCTAAATCTTGAGGATAATCGGTACATCCTGCCGAATTCCTGCATAAACATTTATTCATTATGACAATATCCTCTGCTTTGCTTATGACGCTTTTAATAATATCACTGGGCATCACAATCATATCTGGTTTAGATATATCATAATTCATAGTGATGGTTTGAGAAGATAAATTTTTAACACTTTGATTGCTTGGTATAAAATAAGTACCATCATGCTCAAAAAGCATTTTCTTGGTTATTTTATCAATTATCCTATTTTTTCTGGTCCAACCAGCTACCATAAATCTAAGATGAAATATCCTTTTAACAAATGCAATACTAATATCAATGTATTTAATTCTTCTCATTTTCATTATCCTTCACAAAAATATTAAAATGTTGAATTAAAATTCAACAGTCATAGTTGCCTCATATACAGTTACTGCAGCACCTTTCATTGTAGCTGTAAGATATTCAGTATGGTCTGTAATGGTTATGTCTAGGTCACCACCTGATAAGTGTGCGTGAACTTTTTCATTAAGTAAACCCATCTTATATCCTAAAAGAACACAACTTGTCGTACCGGTTCCACAAGCAAAGGTAAATCCGGCTCCACGTTCCCAGGTTAAAATGTTAATTTCCTCAGGAGTTTCAATATTTACAAAGTGTACGTTAACCTTTTCAGGGAATGCTTCATGAGTTTCTATACGAGGACCATAAAAGTCCAAATTAATATCCTCTATATTTGTATCCGTAAAACATACTGCATGAGGATTACCAACACTTACAGAACTCATTTTTATTATTTCACCCTCAACGTCAATGTCTTCATCTATGAATTCTTCTGTATTTCCACTAGGAGCTATTGCAGGGATTTCTTCAGGTTTAAAATAACCTTTACCCATATCTATCTCAATACTGGTTACAACATCATCTTCAACAGTAAGTCTAGCTTCTTTAACATCTTCCATGGTTTCAATTTGCATGGTTTCCTTTTTAACAATGCCTTTGTCAAAAACATATTTTGCCAGGCATCTGATACCGTTTCCACACATTTCAGCTTCACTTCCATCACTATTGAATATGCGGAATCTGACATCTGCTTTATCTGATTTACATGCAAATATTACGCCATCGGCTCCAACGTTAAATCTTCTAGTTGAGATTTTCTCACTAATATTATTTTTAAATTCTTCAGGTATAATTTCTTCGGTTGTTTCATTGATAACAATATAATCATTACCAAGTGCATGCATTTTAGTAAATTCTATTTCAATACTCATTTTAATAACCTTGTAGGAATTTTTTGACCATTAAACAAGTCACTGAATTCTTCTCTTCTTCTAATGACATCTACTTCTTTTTTGTTAACCAATACTTCTGCAGGTCTAGGTCTTGAGTTGTATTGTGAAGACATACTGAAGGCATATGCTCCGGCATTTAATATTGCAAGAAGGTCTCCTTCTTCAAGTTCAGGCATTGGCCTGTCTCTAGCAAACAGGTCTCCACTTTCACATAAGTTTCCGGCTATGTCAATTTCTTCAACATTTTCTTCATTCATCTTATTTGCAACTACAATATGATGGTATGATCCATACATTGTTGGTCTTTGTAAAGTACCAAATCCACAGTCTACACCAGCAAATTTACGGTAACTTTCTTTAATGGTGTTTACACGTGTTAATAATACTTCTGAATTACCAACCAGGAATCTTCCAGGTTCTATGTAAAATGATGGACTTCCCATATCATATTCTTCAAGTTTTGATTTGAATAATTTAATTATGTCGGTTGTGAAAGTTTCAAGATCCAATTCTTCCTCATCCGGTTCGTATGGTATACCAAATCCTCCACCAAAGTCTAAGAATTTAAAATCAATTCCAACTTCATTGTGTACTTTTCCTGCTATATCCATCATGGTTTCTACAGCTAACATAAACGGTTCTGATTCTAATATTTCCGAACCTATATGTGAATGCATACCAATAGGTTTAAATCCGAGATCCAATGCTTTTTGATATACTTCTACGGCTTCATCTTCTCTTATTCCAAATTTACTTTTTGGACCACCAGTAATACAGTGTTCATGATGTCCTGCTTCTACCATTGGATTTACTCTTATTGATATTTCCTTTCCTTCAGTTCCTTCAATAGTGCTAAGTCTTTCTAATGCAGATATACTATCAAGGTTTAAAGTAACTCCCGTTTTATGAGCATATTCTAATTCTTCTGTAGTAACATTGTTTCCAGTGAATACTATTCTGTCTGGTGTAAATCCTGCAAGTAAAGCGGTGTATATTTCACCAGGTGACACAGCATCAATATAACTTCCTTCATCTTCCAATATTTTCATAACTGCTAAACTGGTATTTGCTTTTGCTGCATAACACATATGAAGGTCTTCATATTTACTACTGAAAGCAGTGTATAATTTATTATAATTACTTCTAACTTTTTCTTCATCAATTACGTACAATGGAGTTTTGAATTCTTCAGCTAAATCATTAGCATCAACATCACCAATAATTAGATGATCATTTTCTATTTTTAAATTAAAATCATATGGCATATTAATCGATTCCTGTTATAATATTATTCAAAAAAAAGTTATATTATTCAATATATACTCAAAAAAAGTTCTTTTTTAATAATATGATTTTTATATTTTATATAATTTTTCTTAATTATGGAAAAATCAAAAAAGGAATTGTTCATAAAATATTTAAGGTATGTTAAAAAAAGTTTGAAAAAAATTTTGTTAAAAGCGAGCCCGAGGGGATTTGAACCCCCGACCTTGGGATCCGAAGTCCCACGTCATAATCCTGACTAGACTACGAGCCCTATAATGTGGATATAAATTTAACAAAATTAACTTTTTCAAGTCATATAATATTATTTATTTACTTATATATTTATTTTAGTATTTTGTAGAATATTTTTTAGAAATATATTATCCAATATTCAATATTTGTTTTATTTTTATAAGTTTTATTTTATTTTGCAATTAATCATTATAATAGAAAGCATGTTTAATGTATAATTGTCTTATTAATTCAACCTTAAAAACAGACTGATTACTAAATATTATTAGTCATCATGAATATAATATATATTATATAATGTTGAAAATTTATAAAATGATTTTATGTTTTAAGAACTTAATTTTCTATTAATTAATTTATTTAAAGGATGATTATATGAGAAGTGACAATATTAAAAAAGGAATTAACAGAACATCTCACCGTTCACTTTTAAGAGCATGTGGACTAAACGATGAAGATATGAACAAACCGTTCATAGGAATAGCAAACAGTTATACTGACATAGTACCTGGACATATACATCTTAAAGACTTAGTTAAAGATGTTAAGGATGTAATCAGGGCAGAAGGTGGAGTTCCATTTGAATTTAACACAATGGCAGTTTGTGACGGCATAGCAATGAACCATGAAGGAATGTATTTTTCATTACCTTCAAGAGAAATTATTGCTAACACAGTAGAAAGTATGGCTATGGCCCATCAGTTTGACGCATTAATATGTATGCCTTCATGTGATAAAGTAGTTCCTGGAATGTTAATGGCAGCTGCCAGATTAGATATTCCAACCATATTTATTACTGGTGGACCTATGATGCCTGGAAAATTCCATGGTGAAATTGTTGATTTTATCAACGTAACAGAGGCCGTAGGTGCAGCACAATCCGGAAAAATGTCTGAAGAGGATTTATACGAACTGGAAAGATGTGCTTGTCCTGGAGCTGGTTCCTGTGCAGGATTATTCACCGCAAACACAATGGCATGTTTAACTGAAACTCTTGGTATGAGCTTACCTGGATGTGCAACAGCTCACGCAGTCAGTGACAAAAAGGTTGAAATGGCAAGAAAATCAGCAAAGGCAATATTCACACTTATTGAAAAAGACATTAAACCATCCGACGTTTTAACCCAGGAATCATTTGAAAATGCAATAATTGTTGACTTAGCATTAGGAGGATCAACCAACACAACATTACACATACCTGCAATCGCACATGAAGTCGGCGGATTGGATGTAACAATTGACCTGTTTGATAAATTAAGTCATGAAGTACCATACATTTGCAGTATAAGACCTGGCGGAAACAACAGAATGATTGATGTTGATAATGCAGGTGGAATACCAGCAGTTATGAAAAACTTAGAATCATTATTACATACAGATTGTGTCACCTGTACTTCAAAAAGTGTAGAGGAAAATTTAACCGAAGTAACAGATATTGACTATGATGTAATACATACAATAGACAACCCAGTTAGAAATGAAGGTGGAATAGCAGTATTATATGGAAACATTGCACCAAACGGTTCTGTAATAAAACAGGGAGCAGTAAATGAGGACATGCTTGTTCATTCAGGTCCTTGTAAAGTATATAATTCTGAAGAAGAATGTGTAACAGCTATCGAAAACGATGAAATTGTTGACGGAGACGTTGTTGTAATACGATATGAAGGACCTAAAGGTGGACCGGGTATGCGTGAAATGCTTAATCCAACAGCGGCTATTATGGGTAGGGAATTATTCCATGTAGCACTCATTACAGATGGAAGATTCTCTGGTGGAAGTAGAGGTCCATGTATAGGACACATATCTCCAGAAGCAGCAGAAGGTGGACCAATAGCAGCTATAGAAAATGGTGACATAGTTTCCATCAACGTTAAACAAAGAAGTATTAAATTAGAATTAACTGATGATGAAATCCGGGAAAGATTATCTAAAGTAAAACCTGTTGAAAGAAATCTTAAAGGATGGTTAAGTCAATACCAACAATTAGCTACTTCAGCCGATAAAGGTGGAGTACTAAAATAGGTAAAATAAAAAAAGATATTTATTGATAAAATGGGGGTGAATTCTTGTCTAAAAAACGTAAAAATAGAGAAAAAAAGAGAAAACAGGAAGAACAAGAGAAACAAAAATCCGATAATAAATTGTATAAAGAGATACTTAGTTATGCAGCTATAATAATCCTTGCAGTAATATTATCTGCACATCTTAGTGTAGTGGTTTCAGGTAGTATGGAACCATCATTTTATAGGGGAGACATAGTTGCAACAGAGAATGTGAACACATACGGCATACAAGAATTTAACCCATACACCGATGTAAAAGTGGGCGATGTTGTAGTTTATAATGCAATGTGGTATTCGGAGCCCGTAATTCATAGAGTTATAGATATTCAGCAAATAAATGGTTCCCAGTATTATATTATTAAAGGAGATAATAATGAGGTACAAGACCCATATCCAGTATCGCCTGATCAAATAAAATCCAAAGTATTAAAAATAGGGGATTCGTTGGTAATTATTCCTAAAATAGGTTATGTAACTCTATGGTTTAGAGGATTATAGAAAAAAGGGAGGAAAATAATGTATTCAAAATTAAAGGATGAAATAAGGGAAAGCATATATGAAGCATTAACAAAATTAAGAGTAAAATATGATGATGAAATTTCACTTGAAGAACCACCAAATCCTGAAATGGGTGATATATCAAGCAATATTGCTTTTTCATTAACTAAAAAGTTGAAAAAATCACCGGTAGAAATTGCAGAAGAAATAAAGGATCATATCAAATTACCATTATACTTCAAAAAGGTGGAAACTAAAGGTCCATATATAAATTTCTTTATAAACTATAAACTATTTTCTACAAAAATGGTTAATTATATTGATAAGAGATATGGTGAATTACCTGAAAAAGAGGAAACAATTTTATTAGAACATACCTCAGCAAATCCTAATGGCCCATTACATGTTGGTCACTTAAGAAACGCAATTTTGGGTGATTCATTAAAAAGAGTTCTTCAACATGCCGGTTACAAAGTTGAATCACAATATTATGTAAATGATATGGGACGTCAAATTGCTATTATCGTATGGGGTATGAATAAGTTTGGATTCGAATTTGATGAAGACAAAAAAATTGACCATGCAGTTGGAGAAGTATACTTCAAATGTAATCAGGAACTGGAAAAAAATCCCGATTATAATGCAGACATCGATAAGATTCTACAAAGATATGAAGAGGGTAACGATCAAAAGTTAATAGACTGTTTTGAGTTAGTTGTAGAAAATTGTCTTGATGGTATTAAGGCTACATTAAGGGATTTGAACATTAAGATGAATCTTTTTAAATGGGAAAGTACTTTTTTAAGAAATGGTTCCGTGGATGATGTCTTGGAAAAATTACAACCGTTCACCATTAAAAGGGACATATTGTATCTACCCTTAGAAAACTATGATGTTGATAAAGAATTAATTCTCAGAAGATCTAATGGTACTAGTTTGTATGCTACAAGAGATTTAGCTTATCATCAATATAAAACAATAAATAGTGACATCTCCCTGGATATTTTGGGTGCTGATCATAAATTGGCTGCAAAACAATTAGGTTTAGCTTTAGAATTGTCTGGAAACAGGGCTCCTGAAGTAGTATTTTATGAATTTATTAATTTACCAGAGGGGTCAATGTCAACTAGAAAAGGCGTGTTCATATCCGTTGATGAATTTATCGAACAGGCAACACAGCATGCGATGGATGAATTAAAAGAACGTGAACTGGAACTGTCTCATAAGCAAATGGATGATGTTGCCAGGATTATTGGTGTTGGTTCTGTAAGGTTCTTCATCAATCAGATTTCTCCAGAAAAACCAATTACATTCAAATGGGAAGAAGCACTCAATTTCGAAAGAGGTTGCGCATCCATTCAATATGCTCATGCAAGAGCATGTAAGTTATTATCAAAATCTGATTTTGACGAATATATGGATGTTAAATGTGATTATGACTTAGAAAATGAAGAAAAAGAATTAATTAAGGAATTATCTAAATTTACGGAAGTCATAAGACAGTCTGCAACAGAAAGAAGAGTTCATCATCTAACAGAATATACTTCTAGTCTTTCTAAAGTATTTAATAAATTTTATAAAACTCAACAAGTTATCGGTTCCGAACATGAACATTTCAGATTAAAATTAGTTGATGCTTCAAGAATCACTCTTAAGAATTCTTTAAAACTTTTAGGAATTAAAGCTCCAGAATTCATGTAATTCCTTTTTTTTCTCTCATTCCTTATTTTTTTATTATTTTTATCTTGACAAGTCTATTATTTTTACCGTTTGTTTTTTGCGTCAAAGGATATTGTCACGGTTTACGATTAAATTTTTTTTACCGAATCAATTCTTTATAATAATTATCTTTTTGTTGATAGTTTTCTTCTACTGTTGAACTCAAATTAACGATTATTTAATTTTTATTCTACTTTTATTTACAATAATTTTAATATAATATGATTAATAAAGATATTAATGAATTAAGATTTAGAAATTTCTTTTATAATATATTTCATTTTGATGAATGATTATTAAGAACCGTTTTTATTGGAGGAATAATTTAAAATGCGAACGTTAATGATACATTCAGACTATTTACGTTATAAAACCAGAAGTAAAACTAAATTGGCTGAAGATATTGAAGATGAAAAAAGAGCTAGTGGTGTAGATAACGCATTAGTTGTTTTTGTTGCAGTAGAAAAAGAAGATGAAGAAAATCCTGATTTAATAGTTTTAAAATCAGTTAAAGAAATTTTAAGTGTTCAAAACAAGGTTAATGCTGATAACATTGTAGTTTATCCTTATGCTCACTTAAGCTCTTCATTAGCAAATCCTAATGTTGCTACACAAATATTAAAAGATATTGAAGCAGAATTAACAGATAATAACGAAGCAGTTCTCAGAGTACCATTCGGTTGGTATAAATCATTTGAATTATCATGTAAAGGACATCCTTTATCAGAATTATCCAGAACCATTACCACAGAAGCTGACGAAGAGGAAGAAGCTGAAGAAGAAAAAGCTGAATCTGAACCATCAGAATTCTTTATTTTAGAAGAAGATGGACAAAAATACGATGTTGATGATTACAATTACCAAAATAAAACATTAAAACAATTGGTTAATCATGAACAAGGTGTATCTCATGAAGATACAGGTAAACAACCTCCTCACGTAAAATTAATGAAAGAAAAGGAACTTACAAGCAACGAATCATCATCCGACGTTGGTCACATCAGATGGTATCCAAAAGGTAAATTAGTCAAAGACTTACTTGGTGATTACGTATATAATCTTGTTACAGAAAGAGGGGCAATGCCTGTTGACACACCGGTTATGTATGATTTAGCAGACCCTGCAATCAGAGAACATGCAGCTAAATTTGGTGAAAGACAGTACAGATTAAAAACCAAACACAGAGAATTAATGTTAAGATTTGCTTGTTGTTTTGGTGCATTTAGAATAATGGCCGATTCATTCTTAACATGGAAAAACATGCCTGTTGGAATATATGAATTATCACAATTAAGTTTCAGATTTGAAAGACAGGGAGAAGTTGTTGGTCTTAAAAGATTAAGAGCATTTACAATGCCTGATTTCCACAGCGTATGCTTAGATGATGAACATGCAAAAGAAATCTTTGCTAGCCAGGTTGATATGTGTGCTCAAACAGAAAGTGACCTTGATGTACATTATGAAGTTGCATTCCGTGTAACTAAGGACTTCTTGGCTGAAAACGAAGACTGGGTAAAAGATGTTGTGAAAAACCATATTAAAAAACCAGTAGTTCTTGAAGTAATTCCAAAGATGAAACATTACTGGAATGCTAAGGTTGATTTTGCTGCAATTGATGATCTTGGAAGGCCTATCGAAAATCCTACAGTACAAATGGATGTTCAGAGTGCTAGAAGATTTGGCATCACTTATCTTGATGAAAACGAGGAACAGCAATATCCAACAATATTACACTGCAGTCCGACCGGAAGTTTAGAAAGAGTTATCTGTAGTTTACTGGAGAAAACTTCAACCGATAAGGGCTCTAAACCATCATTACCATTATGGTTATCTCCAACACAGGTAAGAATTATTCCTGTTACAGATAATCATTTGGAATATGCTCAAAAGGTATACCAACAAATTAAGGACTTAAACGTAAGGGTGGATATTGATGATACACCTGAAAGAGTAGGTAAAAAAATCAGAAATGCCGGAAAAGAATGGATACCTTACACAATAGTAGTTGGGGATAATGAGGTTGAAAACGAATCTATAACTATCAATAGACGTATGGATGATACCAAGGAAGAAGTAACAGTTGAACAGTTAGCTGACGAAATCCATACATTAAGTAAAGATTTACCATTCAGACCATTACCTTTACCTTACAAAGTATCAAAACGTGTAAAATTCTAATTAATGATTTGATTCATTAATTATTCCTCTTTTTTCTTATTTTATTAATGTTTTAGAATAATTATATATATTTATTAACAGTTTTTCAAGTAACATTTTTAAATGTAATTTGTAACATATAAACAATATTTAAGATAAATTGATTTTCAGAGATTTTTATCAGTTTTCCACTTCTTTTTTCGATAACACTATAGTTAAATATAATAATTTTCACGGATATATACTAATAGTAATATAAATTACAATATATTATACAAAAACTAAGTTTTAATTAGAATACATTTAATATAAAAAGGAATGTGATAATATGAAAGCAGATTCAGTAAAAATAGCAGAAGGAGTATACTGGGTAGGTGCACTTGATTGGGATGCACGAGATTTCCACGGTTTTGCAGTACCCGGTATGACATATAACGCATACCTAGTCTTTGGGGATGAAAAGGTAGCACTCATAGACAACGTATATGATGGTTTTTATCCTGAAATGTGGGCAAGAATAGAAGATGCATTTTCAAAAGAAGAAAAGGAAGTAAACATAGACGTACTGATTATAAACCACATTGAAAACGACCATATTGGATCCATACCAGAATTTTTAGAAAAATGTCCGAATGTTGAATGTTATTGTACAATGGCTGCAAGTATGGGTATAAAAAGGCAACATCACTGCCTGGCAGACCAGGAATTTAATGTAATATCCACTGGGGATACTTTGGATCTTGGTGGAAAAACATTCACATTCATAAACGCTCCGATGTTACACTGGCCAGACAGTAACTTCACATTATATAATGAGGAAGGAATTCTCTTTTCAAACGATGCATTCGGACAACACATATGTGAAAGCAAAAGATATGATGTTGATGTTGACCCTGGATACCTGGAGTTACATGCAAAAAGATTTTATGCCAATCTAGTTCAGTTATCCGCAAGTATGGTTCTTAGTAAAGTGGCTGAAATGAGTGAAGCAGGCTATTTGGACAACATTTCAATGATAGCACCATGTCATGGTCAAATATGGACACAACCTGGTAAAATTGTTGACTTATATGCCAAATGGGCAAAAGGAGAAGCTGACGACAAAATAACAGTCATATATGAAACGATGCATCATTCAACACAAAAGATGGCTCATCAAATTGTTGAAGGAATCATGTCAGAAGGCGTGGAAGCTAAAATGCACTTCATAAGATACGATCCTGAATCAGATATCCTTGCCGACATATTGGACAGTAAAGCCATAGTATTGGGTGTTCCTACAATGATGAACAATCCATACCCAAAAATCGGAAACTTATTAGCATACCTTAATTGTGTAAGTCCTGCAAATACGGGAGTACGTAAAAAGGCTGTTGTATTCTCATCCAAAGGATGGGCTGGAGGAGCAATTCCTAAACTCACAGCAAGCTTAACAGAAGCAGGATTTGACGTTTTAGAAGACGAGGCCATAGAGGAAATATACGTTCCTGATGACAGCGATCTTGAAAAATGTTATGATTTGGGTAAAAAGTTAGCTCAAATGATAAAGGAATAATAATCCCCCATATTTAACATTTTTTTTATAAAATGATGATTTTACTTCATCATATTATTATTTTTTACTTTTTAATCCGTATCCTGATTATTATCGGCGATAAATTATTTTATTATAACTTATAACTTATTACTTTTACTATTATAACTTATAAATATAACCTGTTATAAAAAATAGTAATATAAGATACTTGATATTTATTTAAACAGGAGTAATTAAATGACAGAGATTATAACCATTTTAAATCAAAAAGGTGGATGTGGTAAAACAACTACCGCAGTAAATCTGGCAGCGGCCCTTGCAACAATGGATAAAACAGTACTGGTTATTGATATGGATCCCCAGGGAAACGCTACGACAAGCCTCGGAATACAAAAAAGTGAAATTGAAAACACATTATACACTCTACTAACAGGAAAATGCACATTCCAGGAAGCAGTTCTGGAAACTGAAATACCAAACCTCTATGCAATTCCAAGTAATATTTCATTAAGTGGAGCAGAAATAGAATTAAGCAAAGAAATAGGTTATCCGTACATATTGAATGAAAAATTAGGAGAATATGAACTAGGATTTGATTACATATTTATAGATGCACCACCATCCCTTGGAATATTAACATTAAATGCATTAGTAGCAACAGATTCAGTTATAATACCAATACAATCAGAATTTTATGCCCTGGAAGGAATGGCAGACCTCTTGGAAACAATTAAATTGGTAGAATCAAGACTTAAAAGTCCATGTCCAATAAAGGGAATACTCATAACATTATATGATGGAAGAACAAGACTGTCTAAGGACGTATCTAAAAATGTTAACGAATTCTTCAAGGACAAGGAATATATCTTTAAGGAAAAAATTCCAAGAAATGTTAAATTGGCAGAAGCACCAAGTTTTGGAAAACCATGTATAACATATGATCCAGACTGTTCTGGAACTAGAGCATATTTGAAACTTGCAAAAGAAATCATTAGTTTAGAAGGTGAATAGATAATGTCCGATAATGCATTAGGTCGAGGATTAGATGCTCTTATCAAGAAGCCATCAAAATCTAAAAAAAGTAAAAAAGCAAAAGATACCCAAACAATCAAAAAGACCGTTGTTGAGAACACACCTGCTTTTTCTTTATCAGATGAAAAGGTGGAACAAATTAAAAAGGAAGTTGAAAAAAATCCTAGAATCAGTTTATGGTCTGCAAAAAGTGCAGCTGTTTTACGTTATCTTAAAAAGACAACACCAGAATTCAGCATAAGCAACGAAGCATCTGAAATTCTTGAAGAAGCAATAAAAAATAAATATCCTGAGATATGGCAATTATTTGAAGAATAATCAGCAACAAATAGTTTAATAAAATTATATCCAAATAGTCAAAAGAAACTATTAAAGGGAAAAAGAGGTTGCATTGCTACCTTTTTTTATAATCTATTTTTTTCATATTAATGTGCTCTGGTATGAACCTCCGACTTTAACAAATATTTTACACTTATTAATGTTAGCACCTAATTTTTGCAGTTGTTTAAGACTTGTAATCTTTTCATTCTCGCTTTGCATATGCCTTATTCTTCTTGCGGTTTTTAATCCAATACCCGGAACCCTTATTAATTCCTTATATTTGGCAGTATTAACGTCTATAGGATAATTATCCATATTTTCCAGTGCAATGGCATATTTTGGGTCGATTGAAGTGTCTAAAAATCCATCATCATCCAGTATAATGTCATCCATGGTATAGTTATATTGGTTAAACAGGTATTCTGTCTGATATAATCTTCCGGTTCTTCTAGGATTGTTTGCTTCATGAGTTTCTAGGGGAGTGCCTTTAACCGGCGTAAAACTACTGAAGTAATTATACAATACATCATACTTCTTGGTAAGAGTATAAACCTGTTTTAAAATTTCCTCATCACTTTCATCATTGGCTCCAACAATTATCTGAGTTGTATGTCCACTGCTTGCAAGACTATGATCTTTTCTATGTAAGTTATCAATCCAATCCAATCTTTTAAGAATATCCTTATCATAGTTTTTCGTACTTGACAAATCACTTAATCCATCTCTGGTAGCAGCCTCGATATTGATGCTTACCCTGTCGGCTAGCTGCATTGCATGCTTAATATGGTCCCTGCTACTTCCAGGAATAATTTTCAGGTGAATATAACCCTTATACGAATATTTATTTCTTAAAATATGGGCTGCTTCTATCATTTCATCCATGGTAGTATCTGCATCTTTTATAATACCCGAACTTAAGAATAATCCTTCCACCATATTGCTTTCATAGTACTTCATATATATTCTTGCAAGTGCTTCGGGACTAAGACGGGCTCGTTGATACTTATGTTCTATACAATTTGTACAATAGGCACAGTCGTTATTACATTGGTTTGTCATTAGGATTTTAAACAAGGGCACATCTCTACTTCCAGCCTTGGCATGATAGATTCCATCCTTTAATTTATCAGTTTCTTCCAGGACATTATCAACATTATAGTTAACATAGTTGCATCTGTCATAATATGCCGCATCTGATAATAACTGCAAGTCTTTAAATGTACTCATCATTTAACCCCTATCTAATTTTTTATATTCAGAATAAGTATATATATTTTTTAATTTAATAATATAAATTAATTGGTAATTAATTAAAAAGATTAGGAGGAAATCTTATGGATGTTTTATTATTTGTTATAGTAGCTATAATAATTATAATAGCATTAATAGTTGTTAAATATTATAATGACTTAGTAAATGGTAGAAATCGTGTAGAAAATGCATGGAGTCAAATTGATGTTCAACTACAAAGACGTAACGATTTAATACCAAATATTGTGGAAACAGTTAAAGGATATGCCAGTCACGAAAAAGATACATTAAATCAAGTGACAGAAGCAAGAGCAAGCATGGCAAATGCTACAACAGTTAAAGAAGTAGCAGAAGCTAACAACAACATTACGGAAGCACTTAAATCATTGTTTGCTGTCAGTGAATCATATCCTGATTTAAAAGCAAATCAGAATTTCATTGAATTACAACAAGAATTATCTGACACAGAAGATAAAATTTCATATGCAAGACAATTCTATAATGACACGGTTCTTAAATATAACAATCTATGTCAACAATTCCCTAGCAGTATCATAGCAAGCATCTTCCATTTTGATAAATCAGAATTCTTCGAAGCTCAAGAAGGAACAAGAGCAGCACCAAATGTTAAATTTTAATTTTTTTATAAAAAAAATTATATTTTCTTTTTTTTATTAAAAATAGTAGATTAACAATAAAAAAATTAGTCACATATTGACTCGAATTTTGGATGGGGAGGTATAATTATGGATGTTAAGAAGATAATTATTATCTCATTATTATTAACAATATTATTAGTTCCCGTTTCATTTGCAGATGATGGAGATTACTATATTCCCTCTGCAGTAAAGGATATTAAAGTAAATGATGATGGATCTACTATAATATCTGAAACAATAGTTTATGAAATTGAAGGAAGTGTAAATGGTGTCTATAGGGATATTCCACATGATAGCACACAGACGGTAACTGACATATCCGTTGAAACGCCAGGTTATTACAATACTTTAGAAGTTATCGAGGAAAAAGGCAGAACCAGGTTAAAGGTGTGGCTCTACTTAGACGAAAATAAGCGGTATAAAACCAGTGATGCTAAGGTAAAGGTAATTTATAAGTACACCTTCAATAAGGGAGTGAAAATTTATAATGATATAGCAGAACTTCAGTATATGTCCTGGGGAAACGAATGGGAAAGTGGCGTAAACAGTCTAGTGACAAACATTCATATTCCTGGAAGCAACAAAGATACTGAGTACTGGAATAACCCTGATGATTATGTTGTTAGCAGTAACTGGACAAGTGATAACACCCTTACCACTGAAGTAAGTGGTATTGGTTCACGAGCTTCATTTGAACAGAGAATATTAATGCCAAAATCATACTTTAAAAGTTATGAAAATGCCAAAGTAATAAACATGGATGCAAAGGCGCAAATAGAAGCCGATCAGAAAAAATACAAGGAAGACAGAGAATTCAGAAATACTTTATCCGGTATCATATCTGGATTGTTAGGACTTTTAATGCTTGTTCCGATAGGAATTTACGGAATGTTTGGAAGAGAACCTGAAATATTATATAAAGCCGATTATGAATATGATTTACCGACAAATTCATCACCGGTAGAAGTTAATTCAATAGTAAATGGTGATGTTGGCACTATAAATGACGATGCAATGTATGCTACAATACTTGACTTGATAAATAGAAAATTCTTCAAGGTAACCGCAAGTAATGATGAGGATACAGTATTAAAGTATGTTAATTCAGATACAGACAACCTTAAAGCATTCGAAAAATCGTTAATAAATTTCTTATCACAATTTGAAGTAAATGGAAACATATCATTAAAGTCAGTTGCAGATACGTGTGATCCTTACAAATTTAAAGATTTCAAGGAATCATGGATAGACCAAACATCCCAGGAAGTACCTGATTCATTAATAAAAAGATATTTTGTTGATAAAGGTTCAGTTATATTTAACTTTTTGTCCTTTGGACTATTAGCATTAAGTATAATTCTCTTTGTAGCAATTATATTCATTGAAATTACACAATATTATTGGGTACTGTTAATAATTTCATTAGTGATGTTTGTTGAATCCATAGTCATGATAAGTATACCAAATACTGTTCCCGGAAGATGGACAGAAGAAGGAAAAGAATATCATGATAAGTGGAAGAACTTTGAAAACTATATTACAGACTTTAGTTTAATAAAAGAACGACCACCTGCTTCAATACAGGTTTGGGGAAAATATTTGGTTTATGCAGCCGCATTGGGATGTGCAGATGAAGTATCAAATAACATGAAAGAATTCTTTAACGTTGCGGGAGTACCGGAAGATTATTTCAATAGTTCAGATGCAGTACGCTTTGCATATTATGGCGGATTTACCCATTTAGACACTACATTTGCAGCACTGACACCAACAGAATCAAGTTCCAGTGGAATAGGAAGTGTTGGCGGCGGAGGATTTGGTGGAGGTGGAGGTGGAACCTTCTAAAAATCCTCACCACATTAACCCCCACATTTAGAAAAATATATTATTTACTATTTTTATAAATCTAAAACAGTTATCAACTCGTTAGGGAGTGATTTAATATGAATTTGGATAACAATAGGATGAAATTTTTTATTTGTGTAATTTTATTGTTAATATTTCTAGTCATGCCATTATCATTTTCAGCTACTGGAAGTTATTCATTACCAAATGCTAAGGAAACAATTGTAGTTAATGATGATGCTACAACAGTAATTACCGATGAAATAACATATTCCATTAGTGGAAGCGTTAATGGCGTAACAAAAATAATTCCTTTAAGTGGCGAACAATCACTGACGGATATTTCAGTGGAAACACCCGGATATTACAATACATTGGATGTGGAAAAATCAAACAATGTTGTAACACTTAAGGTTTGGCTTTATAAGGATGAACAGAAAACTCAGAAAGTATCAGATGAAGACGTAACGGTAATTTATCATTATAATTTCATAAAGGGAGTTAAAATTTATAATGACATAGCAGAATTACAGTATATGTCCTGGGGAAATGGATGGGATCAGCCAATAGATGAGTTAACAACAATAATAGAGATACCTGGAACATACAAGGATACGGAATATTGGAACAACCCGGACACCTATGTCGAAAGCAGTTCCTGGACAAATGATAATACGCTAACAACAGTATATAAGAATATTCCAGCCAAAACGAGTGCAGAACAAAGAATATTAATGCCTAAATCATACTTTAAGAGTACACAAAATGCTGATGTAATAAATAAGGATGCAAAAGCACAAATTGAAACGGATCAGATGAAATATGCTGATGAAATATCATTTAATAATAATATTTGGTCAATTCCGGCAATAATATCTGCAATATTGATGATACTTCCTCTGGGAATGTTACTTAGATGGGGAAGAGATCCTAAAATATTATACAAGGCAGATTATGAGAGTCAGATTCCTACAAATGATTCACCAGTATTTATTAATGCTATGATACCTGGAATTATCGAAGAATTGAATGAAGATGCGTTTACGGCAACACTTCTTGATCTTATAGATAAGAAATATTATAAGATGATAGTTAGTAATGAAGATAACACAATTTTAAGACGAACAGATAAAGACACATCAGATTTGAAAATACATGAAATGGATATTGTTGAATTTTTAAAAGGATTTGAAAACGAAAAACAACAGATATCATTAAAGGATATGGGAGAAGATTCATATACCATTCAAAAATTTGTTCATGCATGGAAAATAGATGCTATGAGGGATGTTCCAATATCAAGGGTAAACCAGTATTATGATAAAAGTAAAGAAAACTATATGAGTGGTTATAACATATTAGCCATATTTTTAGCAGTAGTGTTACTGTTTGCATCCATAATGTTTGGAACAGGACCATGGCTAATGATTGGAATGATATTATCAGTATTGGTGATTGTTGAACAGATTATAATCTTCCTATTTATCGATACGCCTCTGGGACGATGGACACCTGAGGGAAAAGAGTTTCATGACAAATGGAAGAACTTTGAAAAATATATTAAAGATTTTAGTTTAATAAAGGAAAATCCTCCGGCTTCAATACAGGTTTGGGGAAGGTTCCTTGTATATGCTACAGCACTAGGATGTGCAGATGAAGTATCAAAAAACATGAAAAAATATATTGAATTCAGAAATCTTCCAGAAAATATTATTTATGGCTCGGACGTAGTTTCTCTAGGATATTTCTGGGGATTCCACCATATCAGAAGCACTTTTGTTCCATTAGGAATTAATAATTCTAGCTTCGAAAACACTGGCTTTGACACAGGATCCTTTGGAGATATTGGAGGACCAGGTTCCGGTGGATTTGGTGGAGGTGGAGGTGGAGTATTCTAGCCAATACCCCTCTTCATATTATTATATTTTCAAGCATTTTACTACAGCCGGGACATCTATTTGTACTGCTAATATAATTTTTTACTTCATAGTATTCTCTTTCTATTAATAGTTTACCACAATTACTGCAGTATGTATTATCCTCTAAAGAAGAATGAGTGTTTCCAGGGTAAACATTTTCCATTCCATAGTTTTTAGCAATTCTACAGGCATTCATAACACTTTCCTCACTTGTTGGAGAAAGGTGCATTAACTTAAATTGTGGATAAAATGCTGAAAAATGTAGGACAATCTCATTGGATAAACTTTTAATGAAATTTACAATACCTTTTACACTTTCTTCATCATCATTGTAGTCAGGTATTAGCAGGTTTGTTACTTCTGTATGCACACCATTTTCATAGTAATATCTAATACTGTTTAGCACGGGTTCTATTTTTCTGCCGCATACCCTAACATAAAAGTCATCAGTACTGCTTTTTAAATCTATGTTGACAGCATCCACATATGGAATTAATTCGTTTAAAGTTTTTTGAGAAGTGTAGCCGTTACTTACAAGTATTGTTTTTATATCAGTTTCTTGTGCTATTTTTGCAGTGTTAATTATCCATTCTGGATAAATTGTAGGTTCATTATAAGTCCATGAAATGCTTTCCAAGTTGTTATCAAGGGCGGTGTTGACTATTGATTCTGGGGTAACTTTATTTATGGGAACTAGTGACGGATATTCTGGTTGTGCTATTCTATGGTTTTGACAGTTTAAGCATTTTAGATTACATCCAAGTGTTCCTATGGATAAAGTTTCACTACCTGGCAGGTAATGGTATAGCGGTTTTTTTTCTATTGGATCTATTGCTATGCCAGTAGTTTGCACAATGTTTTCATTTATTTCCAAGCTTCGTCCACATATACTTTTTTTGTTTAATAAACAGTTATTTGGACATATTTGACATCTATTCATCTAATCATCTTTTAAATGTTCATAACCTTTAACAGGTATTGTTTCTTCAACATCATCTTTAATTAACGTAATTTTACCGGAAGTGTTTGTTTTTCCAATTATATGTATGTTTTCTAATTCTTCCAGATGCTTACGGTACTCTTCTTCGTCTAAAGTAACCAATAGTTCAAATTCTTCACCAAAATGGAACAGGTATTCTGTTAATTTTTTATTATTTATCTTAGCTACTTTTTCTATTGTTTTGTTGTATGGAATTTTATCGTAGTATATTTCAAAGCCCAGGTTTGTATTTTTGTCTTGTAAATGTCCTAATTCAACTGCCAATCCATCTGTTATGTCAGTAATGCTTGTTGTTAATGATGGATATTTTTTAAGTAGTTCTGACTCTTTTAACGGTAGGGTAGGTTCTAATAATGATTTGATTATATCTTCCTTTTCTGGAATGTTAATATTTGCGCGTATTATGTCTAATGCTGCTGCAGGAGTTCCAAGTTCTCCGGTTACCGCAATTAAGTCATTGTTTTTAATACCTGTTTGGAGTTTATATTCTTCATCTACACGTCCAATGCTTGTTCCACTAAGTATTATTTCAGTGTTTTGATTAATGTCTCCACCTATTAGTGTTATATTATATTCATGGCATTTGTCTAGGATTCCATCAGTAAGTTCTTCATATTCTTTCAGGGTCATTTCGGGTGGAAGACCCATAGAAATTAGGATTGACGTGGCAGTAGCGTTCATTGCAAGAATATCACTAACGTTTACGGTTACAATCTTTTGTCCCATCTGGAATGCTGTCATATTTTTTGGAAAATGTGAATGTTGAATTAGCATATCTGTTGATATTACTGTATATGTTGAAGAATTGTTTATTAAAGCTGCATCATCATGATAACTGAGTCTGATGTTGTTATCAGTATTATTTTTTAGTTTGGAGTCTCTTTTTTCTAATAGTAGTTTGATAAGCTTTTTTTCTCCAAGTTCTGATATTAATTTATTTTTCATATTAGTATATTTATTAAAAAAAGTATATTAAAAAAAAGGTTTGTGGTGGAGAATTTATCATTTTTTTTATAAATGGGGATTAACTCTGTCTGCAATAATTTCTACTATTGCATCGTCTGCACCGATTGGTTCGGTATATATTATTTCACCATCAAATTCTACTTTTTCTTCTCCATGGTTGTGGTGGTGGTGTCCGTGGTGGTGTCCGTGTTCTTCTTTATGATCGTGTTCTTCATGGTCGTGATGATGATGGTGATGGTGGTGTCCGTGTCCTTTTACATATTGTTTTACTTCTTCTGATGGTTCTAAACCAAGAATGGTAGGAATATCACGTTTTGTATGTAATCCATGTGCTAAGAATACTGGAGTTACGATAATTTTCTTAACACCAGTTTCTTTTAATTTATTGAAGGCTGTTGGAATGTTAGGTTCTGCTAATTCCATAAAACCTACTTCAATATTGTATTCTGGTTTTGTTTCTGAATATTTTTGTGCTATAGCTTGTACTACTTCTTTGTTGTATGGTAATCTGCTTCCATGTCCTATCAATAAGATTCCCGTGTCATTCTTTGAGTTTGAATTTGTAACCATATGATATTACTCCATCTTTTCCTTCTTCACGTATTTTTCTGAATACTACTTCAACTTCGTCTCCTATGTTTAATTCATCTAAATCACAGTCAACTATTTGTGCAGTTATTTTTGCACCTTCATCTAATTCTATTATTCCTACAGCATAAGGTGAGTTGTTTTTAAATTCATCTGTTGCTGCATGAATTATAGAGTAAGTGTAAATTTTTCCAGTTCCTTTAAATTGGAGGTCTTCTATATCACCATGGCTTCTACAATTTGGACAAACTACTTTTTTTGGGAAAAATGTTTCGTTGCATTTTTTACATTTAGTTCCTATTAAATTATATCTTTGGTCGTTATGACGCCATCCTTTGATAATGTCACTCATATAATTTCCTCCGTAATAATAAATATTAATTATAAAGTTATTCTTAATTAATATATTTACTTAACCTCTATTTATTATTAATTATTTCAAACGTTAAAAAGAGATATATCATTCGCACAAAATAATATTATTTAATACTTTTTTACAAAACATTTATAAATAGATATTACTTTAATCATTGATTTATCATATCTATTGAAATTTAAGTTTTATAGAAATATTTTTTTTGAATGAAGTTTGAATAATAATCAAATAATAGTTTTTTACACAACGGAATATAATAAGCTTTATAGCATTAAAAAATCATATTATTATTTAGTTTTCTATTGTAACGGGGGTGTTAATGTGGATAAAATAGTACATTATTCAATTAGGGATAAATTATCTGTTGATGATAATATTTCGGTATCTGTTAGAATAACAGTTAAGGACTTCCCAGTTTCAGAGATACTTGAATATCATAATGAGGGAAAATGGTCTAAGGACATTTCTTCAATCAGCAGAACATATAATGATACTGAAATACAGGAACAATGGGGTAATTTTCAATCTAGATTATTGTCATTCTTAGATGATGGAAATATGAGAGTAATTATGGATATTATGACAGAAGATGATAAATATTATTCAGATAAGTATAAGATAGAAGTAATAGTTACATCCTATGAAAGATTGGATTAATATTTATCTTATCCTACTTTTTTTTAGATATTGTTTAAAACAATCAATAATTTTATAAACAATAATACCAAATATACTAGTAATAAATATATTATGAAAATTATTAACGATGAAAGAGCATACATTACAAGCATATTGTTATTGGTATTACTGATTCCAATAATGATTTTATTAACAATTACAATAGACCAATACAGTCACGACATAAATAAAACAGCAGAAAACTTAGAATCGGACAAAATAAAAAGTTTTAGTGAAGATTTTGAAGACGAAATAATAAGAGTTACAAAAGAATCATTGCACAACATAACCTACGAGACGGTAACAATCAAACATTCGACAACCGGCAAGGATAAAATAAAAAAACACATACAAAATGGAATTGACGAAAACAAAATAAGATTGAACACGGATTACATTATACAATGTGCGATAAAGGATATAAATCCATCAGACGATCCGTTTAAAGTAGAATTAAAATATTATTATGAAATTTCAACAAGAGACAATCAAATAAAATGCACACAAAACAGGGATATTCTGGTTGATATTACGGATAAAGATTATCCGGTATACGATCCGTTACCCACATTAAAAACTGGAGCAACATTAAAAGAAGGTTATGTTGAATACGAAAATAAATTATCAGAATATATACTTTTGGAACAATCAGATGTATATGTAAATGTTAAACAACCAATAATAGTTAAGGAATGTCCACTAAACGATTATGCCCAACATGGAAATAGTAATGAAACGGCAACCTTCTGTTTAAACAATCATTATTATCATAATAGTCACGACGCCATGTGCATTTTTTGCAGGTTAGAAAACAGGACAACTTGTAATCATCAGGGATTTGAAACATTTATCCTCCCAACAATGGCTGTTGAACAGGCACCAACATCAATAGATCACGTGCTACTAAATGATAGAAAAAGCCAATACCCTGGAAATTTAATAACAATAAACAACAACACGAAAATTTACTTGGACAACGGACATAAAACAAAATATGGATTATGAACAACAAAGGACAAATAATAATTATAGATGTATTACTTTACTTAATAATATCAATAATTATTCTTTCAACAATAATATATGCAATAGAAACGATAAATGACAACCAAGTTACAATAATAAATAACAGACAACTAAACACGTTATTAGATGACAATCTCTCAATTTTAGCCAAAACAAGTGGAAAACCAGACAATTGGGAAAACGTGAACAATAATGAAATTGAAACAATAGGCCTAAAATCTGCAGATACTCATACATTAAGCTATGATAAAATAATTAAGCTAAAAAATAACCCCCACCTATTGGAAAACAATTTTCCGCCAGGAGTAGATTATAGTCTAACATTATATCCGAAAAACAATCCAAACGACGAGGAAATAATAGTACAAAAAGGTATTTTTAATAATAAAAAACAAATTCAAACAAGAAACAGACAGGTTATCATAGATTACAACTTAAAAGTCGTACCATTAGATGACAGCAACGATTCATGTTGTTACCAACACAACAGCAATTGGAGTTGTAAAACAATAAATATTAATGAAAACACCTTAGATAATACAAAATATTATTTAGTATCAGATTCAAATATGGAGTACATCTTATCTAACACTTATTCGGAAAATTTCACAGGACAAGCAAAGAAAACATGCATAAATAGTCAATTAGAACAATTAATGATAAATGACAATCAAACAATAAGCATACACACAAAAAGCAATACTAAAAACACTTTCCTGGTATATGATACAGGTGACAGAGAAAAATTCTTAGAATCGGTTATAAAACCAGAAGTATACGTGTTGAAACTAAAAATAGCAGTTTAAGGAATGAAAAACATGGAAAATACTGAAGTAGTTGATGCTTTTAACAAAGCCTCAAATGATTATGATAAATATAGAAAACAGGCAATACCAAACATGGAATTATATTATAATACACTAGTAGAATTAACAGAAAGTTATGAAAAACCAAAAATATTGGATTTAGGTGCAGGAACAGGAATATTAACAGATTTATTACATAAGCAGCACCCTAATTCTGAAATAACATTACTTGACATGTCAAGGGACATGCTAAACATTGCAAGAAATAAGTTTGCGGATAAAAACTTCAACTACATAGAAGCAGATTACCTGACATATGAATTTAATGAAAAATATGATTTAGTGGTGTCATCATTATCCATCCACCATTTGACGGATGATGAAAAACGGGTATTGTACAGAAGAATATACGATATTTTAGAGGATGGTGGCTTATTTATCAATGCAGATCAAGTGTCCGGATCTACTCAATACACAGAAAAATTATACAAGCAAAAGGATTCTAGGCATCTTGACATGCAAGACATGCCCGAAGAAGAAAAGGAAATATTAAGAAAACGTAGACTATTGGATAAGCCCTCAAAATTATCGGATACCATTACATGGTATGAAGACATAGGCTACATTAATGTTGATGTATACTATAAATATTACAGATATTTTGTAATAGCAGGTCAAAAATAGTCATAAGGTTATGAATCCTAATATAATAACTATTATTAAGGCTTATATTACAAAAATAATATTAGAGAACATGAATGAAAATAACAAGTTAGATATTAGTGCAATAAACTGGAATGAAATATTAAAAAATTATGTTATACTAATCATTGGATTATTTATAATGTCTTTTGGTGTTGCATTATCAGTTAAATCAGAACTGGGAACAACTCCAATTTCTTGTATTCCTAATGTACTTAAATATGCAGTACCGTTATCTTTAGGAAACATTACCATAATTTTCAATTTTTTACTGATAGTTATTCAGGTTATTATACTTAGAAGGGATTTCAGGATAGAACAATGGATGCAATTAGTTGTCACGGTTATTTTTGGATACTTTATAGATTTTGCATTATATATTTTAACACCCTTGGAGGCCAGTAGTTATGTTTCACAGTGGATACTCTGTGTTGTCAGTTGTTTTATTATAGCTTTGGGAGTTTATTTTGAAGTTGAATCAAATGCAATTGTACTTCCAGGAGAAGGTGTTTCACTGGCGGTAAGGCATGTAACCCACATTGAATTTGGAAAAATTAAAACGGCTTTTGATTCGTCAAACGTAATTATTGGTGGGGTATTGTCATTGTTATTATATGGTGGATTTCGTGGAATAGGTTTGGGAACGATATTTGCAGGTATAGTTGTTGGATATATTATACGATTTTATAGAAAAGTGTTTGACAAGTATAATAAATAAAAAAAATAGAAAGGTGGGGGGTCATCGGATTTTTTTTTTAATCAAATTCCAGGGACATTTGGTATAAATCTTCTGCTTCCTCTTCCTGGGAATAATATATTTTATCGTTTTGTGGACTATAATAAGGATAGTTTTCTCTTACAGAAACTTCCCTACCCTTATATATTATGTCTACATAATCACCGGCTTCATCCACAGAATATATTTTTTCTTTAATTTCTGTGATGTTTAATGAAATTATTTCACCACTTTCAGCGTTTATTGTTGCATTACCTGTAATGTTTTTATTGGAACTTTCGTTTAAGGCATTGATTGTGATGTTGTAAAATTCTGTGTCGTTTTCAGTGAATCTTTGAATCGTATAATCTGGATTGTTTATGGAGTATTTTGTTTTTAATTCATTGTTTAACAAGTCTTTTATTTCGTTTTCAGGTAATATTTCTGTGGTGTTGTCTATGCTATTTTTTTGAGTTTCGCTAGGAGTATTATTTGTATTTTTAATATTTCCTTTATCATTTACTTCATCTCTGAATGCTCCTCCATTAAAGGAGTATCCGTCCTGAGAATTACCTGCTGGTCCATTATCGGCATCTACTTCTAAGTATCCGTACCAACCTTCTGAGTCATAAATATCAACTATGTAAATTGGTTTGTTTTCAATGTAAATTAAGGTAGCGTTAGCGGTAAAGTCATCGTCGGAATTGTCATTTTTAATTATCTGGATAATTTGTGTTTCTATTTCTTCCTTTGAAATTTTTGGTTTTATATTTATGTTGTTGTTCTGTTTTTCCTGTTTTATGGTGTTAGAAGTTGATTGGTTTGCAATTTTTATGTTTCCACTTTTATTTATTTTTTCTATTTGTGGATCATTGTTTTCAGGTGAATTGTTTATGTCGGTGATGTCTATTGTACCATTTTCTTGACCAACATAATGAATACAACCTGAAACAGATACTACTGTTATAATTATCAGTAGGATTAAGATTATTGTGAATTTTTTCATATTAAAAAAACTCCTTATTTTATTTCTATTCGTATGTTTTTGTATTTATTTTCTATTTCTAGGCTTATTTTATTCTTTAAGGTTTTTTAATGATTATTTTATTGTTTTTTCTTGTATAATTTTTTGTACAATGTGATAATCATCTACTACTACTTGCATTAAAGAAGTATAAATACTTTTATTATTGTTATAAAAGGGTCTTTTCTCTATTGTTTAGAAACATGATTAAAGTAAATTTAAATTATTTAAAAAAGTATTAATTATTCTTTATTCTTTGATTTTTATAAAA
This sequence comes from Methanosphaera sp., assembly GCA_045639105.1. Taxonomy (GTDB): domain Archaea; phylum Methanobacteriota; class Methanobacteria; order Methanobacteriales; family Methanobacteriaceae; genus Methanosphaera. The sequence goes on along the minus strand of JAZUCJ010000001.1, from coordinate 8,303 downwards.
AATATATTTATTAGTATACAAATATAATAATATCTTTCAAATTTTATATGCGTATATTCAATTAAATTTGAAAGACTGATAAATTATACGTGGTAATTTAAAATGTCGAATAATAAAACGAAAATGTTTTTATTATTTACCCTAATATTTATCGCAACAATAGGAATATCAGCTGCCACAGCAGCCGATATAGATAATGACGCAACTGATACGCCTATTATTGCAGACACACCTACAACAGAAGTTGTGGATGATGTCCAAACAACCTACGTAGATAATAAAGATATTAAGAAAATAGAAACAACAAGTTCTGAAAAGAACGTAAAAAGTCAAAACACATATGTCGTAAACAACGACAATGTTGAAGAAATATTTGGTGGAAGCGGTCATAATTTATCCGACACAATTAACGAGGGAGACATACTTGACTTCCAAGGAGTAATTGATAAACAAATGGCCATAAAAATAAGTAAACCAGTTAACGTTATTTCATCAACAGAAGATGCAGTACTTAGATTACACTCAGGTTCTGTTTCATATACTCCGGGAAGTCCTGGAAATGCATTTGTTGTAAATACAGGTGGATCCGGATCCAACATAACCGGATTATATTTAGATAACACACAATTCTGGGTTTATTCTGCACAAAACGTTTACTTCAAAAACATGTCCATGATAGTTAAGGATGCTCAAGTAGGAAATGGAGTAGGACAGACTTCTATAAGATACTCTAACAACATAACCTTAGATGAATGTCACATTTACACAGAAAATAATGGTGGAAGTAGTAGTTGTGTATTCGTATTAACTGCTAACAGTACCGTTAAAAATTCACTAATTGAAGGTTTTGGAAATGTAGGAAACATACTTTACCTAAATAACTTTTTCAATATAGGTGATGGACCTGAAGAGTATGAAGGAATGTTTGTACCTCAACTAACACGCCTAAACATATCTAAAAACATAGATATTATAAATTGTACTATAAATACTCCAAATGGTGGAGGAATCTGTGAACCACTTTATAGTGTCCCTTATGGATGTAGAATTGAAAACAATATAATAAATGCTACAGGGGGTACTGCAAATTCTGGTGTTGGCGGAACTTTCATCAACAATACATTAAACAATGGTGTGTATGCATCTATTGCTCAATCAGTTACAGCTTATGGTAATGTAGTAAACGACGGAGGAAGTACAAGTATTAATAATTATGCACAAGTATATAACAATACATTAGGTCCAGTAACTATTACTGGATCCGGGGTAAACTTCACAGATAACACGGTAAATGGAAAAATATCCGTTTCTAAAGCAAACGTAATAATTGATGACAACCACATTGAAGCCAGTTCAAGCCCTGCCATATCTTTAACTGCAGCAGCTACTGATGCTACAATCACAAACAATTATATCAATGCAAACGGTGTTACTGGTGACGCTGCTATTAGTATTGCTAGTGGAGCAGCAGGTACAGCAACACTATCTGGAAATGTACCTTCCGCAATTTATATAATTACTGATGAAACATATTCAAACTTCTTTAATGAAGACGGTACCATAATTGAAGGTGCTATTATTGAAGATAGTGAAGTAAAATTCGATGGTAGATTCAACGATAAGAAATTTATTATAAACGTTCCAATAATTGCTACAACTGGTGAAAACCAGGCAATATTTGATGGATGTGTTTTCAACCTAACGGGTGACATAACCGTTCAAAATATTGAATTCATCGGTGAAACCGATAACAAACCTTTACTCAATGTTAGCGGTAACCTTAAATTTAAAAATCTTACATTTGATGGAGTTAACACAACTAATCAAAACATTATTAACCCAACAGTTGCTGATACTAACATAACTATGGAAAGCTGTGTAGTTAATGATGCTAATTGTGGAGCAGTTGTTAGAGCAACCTATGCACGTGTTGGTTTAGATATCACCGATTGTGAATTTAGAAACAACAATGGAGTATATTCAATTATTACCGTAAATGGTGCAGATTGGAAAGTTAACATCAACGATTCAACATTCACAGATAATGTAGGACAAAACGGTATTATTCAAATTATGAGTAGTAGACAAAGAACTATTCTTAATATAGACAATTCAGTCTTTGAAGGAAACACTGCAGGCGGTAAATCAGGAGTATTATACAGCGCAGGTAACAATGGACAAATTTCTGTAACAAATTCCATATTTAATAATAATGGAGTACCAGAAGCTAGTTCCGGTTCATCCGTTACAGATTTAGCCGGTGTAATTGAAATTAACAATGGTAACACTAACATTACATTATCTAATAATATAATGTCAGGTAGTATTGCAAACAACGGTACAGACATCTACTTTGAAAATATCAATAAGATAACTACCGATGCTAAACTCATAGCAGAAGATGCAAGCACAGACAGAAATCAATTTGTAGATCTTAAATTTAAATTGACTGATGATATGGGTAACCTCATTGGATTTGCTGCAAGATACTTTAATTATTCTGCAACATTAAATAATGAAGAAATAAGTTATGTTGACAGCATTCTATATGGTAAAATCTATGGTTTCAATGGTGTTGCAAACAAAACAATCAACGCAACCTATCAACCAGGTACATATCCTATCACTTTAGATATTAAAACCGGAGCAGAGAAATTTAATTCAATTGAAATAATTGATGGTGAACTTGAAGTAATCGGTGAACCAGATCCGGTTATATTAACTGATGAAACTTGGAATGAATTCTTCAATGATGATGGAACACCTAAGGCAGATGTTGTAGAATCAGGTAGTGAACTTGAATTCCATGGAACATTCACAGACAAACAAATGAACATAAACATTCCATTAACAATAACTACTGGTGAAACCCAAGCAGTATTTAATGGATGTACAATCACAGTAAATGATGATGTAACTATTCAAAATATTGAAGCAACAAACACTAATTTAATAGTCACATCCGGTAATACATTAAACTTGTACAACACCTCATTTGCAGATTTCGATGCTACTAAAAGAGTATTTGATGTAGCTGGTGGTGCAACAGTTAATGCAGAAAAATCATCATTCACCAACTTAGGTAGTTGGGGAGTATTCTACTTAGCTTCAAACTCCGCAGGAAACTTCAAAGAATGTGAATTCACAAACTGTAGTAATTCAGCAGGTGGAGCTATAGAAATCAGAGGAAAAGGAACCTTTGTTGTTGACACATGTGTTTTCACTAACAACACAGCTACTCTAAGAGGAGGAGCAATATATTCAAAAGGTAACTTAACCATAAGAGACTCCGAATTCATAGGAAACAAAGTATTACCTGAAATTGTTAATAAAAATCAAGGTGGAGCAGTATTATACGTTGAAGGTAGCTTATACTTATACGATAACGTAATGACAGATAATACTGGTTTAACTGCAGATATTTATAATTCATATGCTACAATCTACACACCAGTATACATTAATATAATTGATGCTGAATGTGAAGAAGGTTCAGAAGTTGATTTAATAGCATACATTACAGACGCTGATGGTAACACCATTGATTTAATAGCTGAAAGTATGGGTATTTCCGGTCTTGAGGATACAGAATACTTAACATATCTTAACTTAACAGTTGAAGAAAACAAATACAACGTAACAAGAAATCAATCCCTTAAAGGTATAGTTACACGTACTATTGTACCTGATTTACCTGTAGGTATTTACACTATTGGTGCAGAAGTATGGGATGAGGAATTAAAAGACCCTGTTATCACAACAGCTAACTTGGAAATTACAGAAGCACCAGTAATTAATTATGCAAAACTTCAAAAAATGATTGACGAAGCTACAGAAGATACTGTTACAGTAGATCGTGAAGTGGTTAGAGGAGCAACAGAAACAACAGTTATACTTAACAAATCAATAACAATTGACTTAAATGGTCTTACATGGGATGCAACTCAAGGTCAAGCTATTGAAGTTACTGATGGTGTAACAGCTACCATTAAAAACGGTATGATAATCAATGTGGACAACACAGAACCATCATCTACTAATTATTACGGAAGACTTGCAAAAGTTACAAGCGGTAATTTAGTATTTGAAAATGTTACAATTACAAACTGTTCAGCACCAGACTACAGTAATTACCTTAAAGGCAGTCTTGTAAGAATTACAACAGATAATTCTGTAACACTAAACAACTGTACTGTAGAAGATATTACTGGAAGATTCATTATTGATAATGGAAGAGGAACAGTTAACATTAACAACACATACTTCAACAACAACAATTTAGGTTCAATAGATTCCCTTATTGAAAATGCTGGTCCTACAACCATAAATAACTCTCAATTTGATAATAACACTGCAAATTGGGGTATCATTTATGGAAACACTCAAAAAGATTTATTAACAATTGATAATACAATCTTTACAAACAACGTAGTTGCAGTAGGAGCACCTGTAGCAGTTAAAGCAGATACGAATATAATAAATTCAAAATTCTTAAACAACAAAGCTACTAGCACTTATCAAGCTAAAAGTGGAGCTATTTACACTAATGGTGGATCATTAACAGTATACAACAGTACTTTCATAGGAAACACAGCAAATAACAACGACGGATCAATAATTCGTCATACCGGTTACGTCCCTGGTGATTTAAACGTATCCAATTCAGTACTTATACCTGCAGACAGTAAAGCTGCAATCTATAATATAGCAGAAGATGAAATCACAGCAGTAGCAAACTACAACTATTGGGGAACAAACAGTACTCCAGCAAATTATGTAAAATCAGGTACATATGAAGATGAAGATACCTGGGAAGATGTAGACTGCACTCCGGTAGAAGTTAAATACTGGGTTGTAATGAACACAACAATAAATCCTGAATACTTCTTTACAGGTGAAACCGTATTTATTGAAACTTCATACAACACATACACAGACGGTACAGAATTCAATGATTTAGAAGGCGCATTCCCAGAAATGGAAATTACCTACACAGTAAGTGAAGGAAGTACAACTCCTGAAACAGCAACCACAGAATATGGTGAAGCAAGTGTATCTTACACGGTTTCAGCAGATGCATTCACAGTAACAGCAACCGATTCATACACAACTAACGTAATTGAAGCAGAAGCTTTATCAACAGAACCAGTTGTAATCACATTAAACGATGGTAACTGGACAGAATACTTCGATGATTATGGAACAACCAAGAAAATGGTAACACCAGGAAGTGAATTAAGATTTGAAGGTGAATTCAACAACAGACACATGATAATCAACATTCCATTAAACTTAACTACTGCAGATACACAGGCAGTATTCAATGACTGTTCATTCACAATAATTGCAGACGATGTAAACCTAACCAATGTTCAAATGAATGGTAACGATATGGAAGATTATTTAGTAACTCTTGACGAATCTTCAAATTCACGTATAGAAGGTAACATATTTACACAAACAAACAATGGACAAAGAGATGTTACACACACTATTGATGTATACGATTCAGATGATGTTGTAATCAGAAACAACACAATTACAACAGTCGGTCCTGAAGTAGCAATAGACTACGACAGTAGAGATCAAATCAAATTAGTATACACAACAGCAATCAATGCAAAAAATACAAATGGAATCGTCATTGACAACAACAACATTACAGTCAAAGGAAATGGTAAAACAGCCACTATAGGTACAATCTTTGCTATAAACGTAATGGGTGAATTTGTATACGATGAAGATATAGATTTAATGGAATCAGATTATACAGAACATGATTACCTTGAAGATGTAAAAATAATCAACAACATAGTCAGCACACAAACTGATGAGTACGGTTATGCTATTAACTTAGGTCATGCTGTTGGTGCACTCGTTGATAATAACACAATTACATCAACAAGTAAAAACTATGTCGATGCAATCCAAGGATTCAACGTATACGAAACAACATTTACAAACAACATAATAAACCTTACTTCTGACAATATGGCTTACGGTATCATAGTAAACGGATACATGCACATGTATACCTCTGATGATTGGTCCGTATTTGAATTGTCAACTCTTATTGTTGAAGCAAATGAAGTATCCAAAAACGTAATTGATATTACAGCTAAAGATGCATGGGCTGTAGAAGTTGTTATTGCATATGATAACACAGTAGAATACAACAACATTACACTTGATGTAAATAATGGTGTAGGTGTTGGATTTGCAGATTCAGAAGAGGGTATAGCACAATACAACAACATAAATATTACTGCAACACAAGAATCAAATCCTAACAATGGAGATGCTCTTAATTCATACACTACAGGTGTAAAAATCTGTCCTTCAATTAGCAGAGTTTCAGATGCAAATGAAAACAGGGCTGTATTCAATAACATAACAATTACGGCAGCTAATGATGATGTTCCTGCAGTAAATGTTTCAAGTGATAAAAACACAATTACAGACAACTATCTTGTTTCACCATTAGGTGTAGCTGATAATGCAGTATTTGATACTGGTGTTGATAACCTTATAGAAAACAACATCCCACTTCCAGAAATAATCATATTAAACGATGGTAACTGGACAGAATACTTCAACGATATTGGAACACCTAAAAATACAATAATTCCGGGAAGTGAATTAAGATTTGATGGAGAATTCAATGATAGATACATGATTATCACAATACCATTAAACTTAACCACTGCAGATAATCAAGCTGTACTCAAAAACAGTCAATTTATTGTATTAGCCGATAATGTGAATATTACAAACATGGTAATGATTGGTGAAGACACGGAAGATCCATTAATATTATCAGAAGATGCTAAAGGTCTTATTATTAACAACAGCAAATTTACAGTAACTAATACCGAAGACCAAATGGAAACTCGTGCAATTGTAATTGATGGTGGAGAAGACGTATTAATCTATAACAACACCATAACAACAACAGGTCCTGAAGATGCTATTATTTATGGTGCAGACAGTTCAATAAGAACTCTTTACACAGCTTCAATAGAATCTACGGCAGATCAAACAGCAATCATTAACAATAAAATTACAACCAAGAAAAACGAAATAGATTCCGAATCATACGGAACAATCTATGGTATATACGTACACGGTGCAGACAATGAAGAAAAATTAAACGGCACCCTAATTTCAAACAATGAAGTTATAACAGAAGGTGACGTATACGACTACGGAATAATAGTTCAATATGCAGAATTCGCATCAATTGACAGAAACACTGTTAGAGTAACAAGTAAAGTATTTGCTTCAGGTATTCATCCATTTGTAATAACAGATTCAACAATTTCAAACAATGAAATTACATCAAAAGCAGATGACATTACTTATGGTATCGTATTAGAAGGAGCAATGAGTCTTCAAACATATGAAGTACTTAGCAGTGAAAACAACGAAGTTAGAAACAACATTGTAACTCTTGAATCTGAACTTGCATGGGCTATAGAATTATATGCTGGTAAGAATAACAACATAAGCTATAACAACATTACAGTAACTGCTGACAATGGTTTAGGTGTAGGTGTAGCTGATCAATATTCAACTATCTCATACAACAACATAAATGTAATAACAGATAATTTAGAAGCATCAGCAGAAAGTTATGATTACATTGACCCATACACAACAGGTGTAAAAATTGCAAACAATGGATTACAAGAAGTATTAAACAACACAGTAACATTCAACAACATCACAGTAGTTGCTCCTGGCAATGAAATATACGCTGTAAACTCTACAACAAAAGGTAACATAATTACAGATAACTATCTTATAGCACCAGCACTCTTTGGTGATAGAGCAGTTCTCGACACAGGAACTAATGGAACAGTAGAAAATAACCTACCTGGAACAACCATTACAGATGAAACATACCCAATATACTTCGATGAAAACTGTGTATTAAAACCATTATTCAATAATACTGACTTAACAGTATCCGGTGACTTCGTAGAAAATACTGTATTCATATTTGATGGTGTAAACGTAACCTTTACCAATGATGGAACTGCAACATTCTATGAAGGTCAAATAATGACCGGTAACGGTGCAACAGTAGTATTTGACGGATTAGTATTCGAAAACAGTGTTGATGCATTTGTTCTTGAAAGTGAAGGAAACGTAATTAAAAACACTGAAATAAACATTAACAGCGAAGACCCAATACATGCAATCTACGTATACGAAGATGGAAACATTATTACAGACACACTCACCAACGTTGTAGCACCTTCAGCAGATGTTGAATACAACCCTGACTACAGTACTAAATC